>JBCECL010000055.1:2383-25698 GCA_039207135.1 Brevundimonas sp. | reverse complement strand
GTCGTCGGCCTCCTCGACGCGTTGCAGTCGTCGTCGGCGGCACGCCCCGGACTCTCGCTCGTCGCCCACGACGCCGGTCGCGTCGTGGGTCACGTCCTGCTCACCCGCTCGTGGGTCGACGCACCCGCGCGGCTCGTCGAGGTGCTGGTGCTGTCGCCGCTCTCGGTCGCGCCGGCCGCGCAGGGGCGGGGCGTCGGGACCGCGCTGGTCCGCGCCGCGCTCGCCCGCGCCGACGAGCAGCACTGGCCGCTCGTCTTCCTCGAGGGAAGCCCCGACTACTACGGAAGGCGCGGTTTCTCCGAGGCCGCGCCCCTGGGCTTCGAGTCCCCGAGCGTCCGGGTACCCCCGGCCGGCTTCCAGGTCGCCACGCTGTCAGGACACGACTCACAGGACATCGGCCGGCTCGTGTACGCCGACCCCTTCTGGGAGCACGACTGCGTGGGGCTCCGCCCGAGCTGACGTGCCGGTCCCGCTGGCACTGCACCGAGCCCACCGAGGCGCGACGATGGCCCGATGGAGATCCAGCTGAGCATGCTCGGGATCATCGTCGGCGACATGCCGGCCGCGCTGCGCTTCTACCGGCTGCTCGGCCTGGACATCCCGGCCGAGGAGGACCAGAAGCCCTTCGTGCTGCACCGCATGGCGAGCGGCGTCACGATCTTCTTCGACACCGTGTTCGCCACTCGCTACGACCCGGACGGCTCGCGGCCGACGGGCCGTGGCTACGGGAGCATGTTCGAGTTCTACCTCGGCGACGACGCGGCGGTGGACGCCAAGTACGCCGAGCTGACCGCCGCCGGATACTACGGCAGGATGGCGCCCGCGCAGACGACCGGCCCGTACGCCGCGATGGTCGACGACCCGGACGGCAACGTGGTGCTCCTGACCTCGGACAACGCGCTCGGGGTTCAGTGAGGCTGTTCCTTGGTCCGGCTCAGCAGCAACCCGTCGTCGGTCGCGATCAACGCGTAGCGCGCGGCGCCGGTGCGTCCGTGCAGCACGAAGACCGTCCGCCGCTCGTCCCGGTCGACGAGCTCCCACCACCCCAGGTCCGCGATCGACTTGGTGTCGTCCGTGTACGTGAGGTGGTCGAGGCCGTGGTCCGGCACGGCGATCGCCAGCCTCGGCTGACCCGCACGCGTGGGGAGCCCTCGCGGGACCGCCCACGACCGGAGCACGCCGCCCTCCTCGAGCCGCAGGTCGAAGTGCGGCCGAGGCACGCGGTGGTCGTGCAGGACGAACGCGGGACGCTCCATCGTCTGGACGGCGTCAGATGTTGAAGCCCAGCGCCCGCATCTGCTCGCGGCCGTCGGACGTGATCTTCTCGGGGCCCCACGGCGGCATCCACACCCAGTTGATGCGGAAGCCGTCGACCAGGCCGTCGAGCGCCTGCGCCGACTGGTCCTCGATCACGTCGGTCAGCGGGCACGCCGCCGACGTCAGCGTCATGTCGATGACGGCCGTGTTCGTCTGGTCGAGCACGATGCCGTAGACGAGCCCGAGGTCGACGACGTTGATGCCGAGCTCCGGGTCGATGACGTCGCGCATGGCCTCTTCGACGTCGGCAACTGTGGTGGTCATGCGTCCTCCTTGGCGGCAGCCGCAGGGGCGCCGGTCTTGATGAGTGCGTCGTTGAGGGCGACCCAGCCGAGCAGCGCGCACTTGACGCGCGCCGAGAACTTGCCGACGCCGGTGAAGGCGTTCGCGTCGCCGAGGGCGTCCTCCGCGGCCTCGTCGTCCAGGCCGGCGCCCTTGGTCTGCATGAGCGCGCGGAACGTGCTGCTCAGGTCGCCGACCGTCGCGAGCGGCTGGTCGACCACGAGGTCGTGCAGCACGGAGACCGAGGCCTGCGAGATCGAGCAGCCCTGGCCCTCCCAGCGCACGTCGCGCACGACCCCGGCGTCGTCGACGTCCACCTGCACGGTGACCTCGTCGCCGCACGTGGGGTTGACCTGGTGGGACTCGGCGCTCAGGACTCCGCCGGGCGCGACTCCGAGGCCACGGCCGTGCGGGTGCTTCGCGTGGTCGAGGATCACCTGCTGGTACAGCTGCTCCATCGAGCTGCTCATGCTGCTCCTTCGTTCGAGGCGGGTGCCTCCAGACCGAAGAACGCCCGGACCCCGCTCAACGCTTCCCGGAACACCTCGATCTCCTCGTCGGTCGTGTAGACGGCGGCCGTCGCGCGGGCCGTCGCGGCGACGCCGAACCGGCGGTGCAGCGGCTGCGCGCAGTGGTGGCCCACGCGCACCGCGACGCCGGCGTCGTCGAGCACCTGGCCGACGTCGTGCGCGTGCACGCCGTCGACGACGAACGAGACGGTCGCGAGCCGGTCGGCCGTGTCGGTCGGGCCGATGACCCGCACGCCGGGGACCGAGGCGACCGCGTCGAGCAGCAGCCGCGCCAGGTGCGCCTCGTGCTCGGCGATGGCCGCCATGCCGATGTCCGACAGGTACGTCGCGGCGGCGCCCATCGCGACGGCCTGGGACACCATCTGCGTGCCCGCCTCGAAGCGCTGCGGCGGCGGCGCGTACGTGGTCGTCTCCATCGTGACGACCTCGACCATCGACCCGCCCGTGGTGACCGGCGGCATGGCCGCGAGCAGCTCGCGCCGCCCGTACAGCGCGCCGACGCCCGTGGGGCCGAACATCTTGTGGCCGGAGAACGCGGCGAAGTCCACGCCGAGCTCGTGCAGGTCCACCGGCAGGTGCGGCACGGACTGGCACGCGTCGAGCACGGTCAGCGCACCGACGCGGCGGGCCGCGGCGACGAACGGTGCGACGTCCGTGATCGCCCCGGTGACGTTGGACGCGTGCGTGAACGCGACGACGCGCGTGCGCGGGCCGACGACCTCGTCGAGCTGGTCGGTCCGCAGCCGGCCGTCGTCGGACACCTCGATCCAGCGCAGCACGGCACCCGTGCGCGCCGCGAGCTCCTGCCACGGCACGAGGTTGGCGTGGTGCTCGGCCTCGGTGACGACGATCTCGTCCCCCGGCGCGAGCGCGAACCGGCGGGCCGCCTCTCCCCCGCGGCCGAGCGTCGCGTTCGACATCGCGTACGCGACGAGGTTGATCGCGGCCGTCGCGTTGGTGGTCCAGACGATCTCGTCGTCGTCGGCCCCGACGAATCGGGCCACGCGCGAGCGGGCGTCCTCGAACGCCTCGGTCGCCTCCTCGGCGAGCTGGTGCGCGCCGCGGTGCACGGCCGCGTTGCGCTGCAGGTAGAAGTCCTGCTCCGCGTCGAGGACGACGTCGGGCTTCTGCGACGTGGCGCCCGAGTCGAGGTAGACGAGCTTGCGGCCGTCACGCAGCGTGCGCTCGAGCAGCGGGAAGTCGGCCCGCACGGCCGCGAGCTCGCTCGCGCTCAGCGTGAGCGGAGCGTCGATCGTGCTGGTCACGGTTCCCACCTCTCGTCCGGTAGTGCTCGGTGCTGCTGCCGCGACCCTGAAGGATCTGCTGCCGAGAGGCGCGAATCCTTCAGGGTCACGGTCGGGCGCTGCGGGTCAGGCCGTCGCGCTCGTCAGGAAGCGGTCGTAGCCCTCGTTCTCGAGGCGCTCGGCCAGCTCGGGGCCGCCCTCCTCGGCAACCTTGCCGTCCACGAACACGTGGACGAAGTCGGGCTTGATGTAGCGCAGGATGCGCGTGTAGTGCGTGATGAGCAGCACGCCCACGTCGGGGTTCTCGCGGACGCGGTTGACGCCCTCGGAGACGATCCGCAGCGCGTCGACGTCGAGGCCCGAGTCGGTCTCGTCGAGGATCGCGAACTTCGGCTTGAGGAGCTCCATCTGCAGGATCTCGTGGCGCTTCTTCTCGCCACCGGAGAAGCCCTCGTTCACGGAACGCTCGGCGAACGCCGGGTCCATGCGCAGGTTGTCCATCGCGACGCGGACGTCCTTGACCCACGAGCGCAGCGGGGGCGCCTCGCCGTCGATGGCCGTCTTGGCGGTGCGCAGGAAGTTCGACACGGACACGCCGGGAACCTCGACGGGGTACTGCATCGCGAGGAAGAGGCCGGCGCGCGCACGCTCGTCGACCGACAGCGCGAGCACGTCCTCGCCGTCGAGCGTCACCGTGCCGCCGGTGATCGTGTACTTGGGGTGGCCGGCCAGCGAGTACGCGAGCGTCGACTTGCCCGAGCCGTTGGGGCCCATGATCGCGTGGGTCTCGCCGCTGCGGACGGTCAGGTCGACGCCGCGCAGGATCTGCTTGGCACCTTCCTTGGTCTCGACGCTGACGTGCAGGTCGCGGATCTCCAGGGTGGACATGCGGTGGTTCTCCTAGCTCACAGGGGGGCGTCGACGTCGACGAGCACACGCTCGCCGTCGAACGTCACGGGGTAGACGGGCACGGGGGTGATGGCGGGCGGGCTGAGCGGCTTGCCGGTGCGAAGGTCGAAGGTCGACCCGTGCAGCCAGCACTCGACGGTGCAGCCCTCCACCTCGCCGTCGGACAGCGAGACGGCGCCGTGCGAACAGATGTCGCTGATGGCGTGCAGGACGCCGTCGTCGTCGCGCACGAGCGCGACCTCGACGGTTCCGGACTCGGCCTCGAGCTCGACCCGGAGCGTGCCCCCTACGGGCACGTCCTGGTCGAAGCAGGCCAGCTGGGCGGTCATGCGTTCTCCGGCACCGCGCCCGCAGCGGAGACGGCGTCGAGCGCGCTCATTGACGCCTCGAGCTCGGCCTCGATCGCGGCGATGAGCCGCTCCTCGACCTCGGGCACGCCGATCTCGTGCAGCAGCTCGGCGAAGAAGCCGCGCACCACGAGCCGACGAGCGTCGGGCTCCGGGATGCCGCGCGCACGCAGGTAGAACAGCTGCTCGTCGTCGAACCGGCCGGTCGCGCTCGCGTGGCCGGCGCCTTCGATGACACCCGTCTCGATCTCGAGGTTCGGCACCGAGTCGGCCCGCGCGCCGTCCGTGAGGACGAGGTTGCGGTTCAGCTCGTACGTGTCGGTCCCCTCGGCGGCCGCGCGGATGAGCACGTCGCCCACCCACACCGTGTGCGCACCCTGGCCCTGCAGCGCGCCCTTGTAGGTCACGCGGCTGATGCAGTTGGGGACCGCGTGGTCGACGAACAGGCGCTGCTCCTGGTGCTGCCCGGCGTCCGCGAAGTACAGCCCGAGCATCTGCACGGACGCACCCTCGCCGACGAACTCGGCGTCCGGGGTGATGCGCACGACGTCGCCGCCGAGCGTGACGGCGATGTGCTTGACCGTGGCGTCACGGCCCACGCGCAGGCGATGCGACGAGGCGTGCACCGAGCCCTCGGCCCAGTCGTGCACGGTGACGACGGTGAGGTGCGAACCTTCCTCCGCCACGATCTCGACGGTCTCGGTCAGCGCGGCGTGCCCGACGTGGTCGATGACGACGACGCCCTGCGAGAGCGCCTCGGCGCGGACGACGACGTGCGATGCAGACGGCTCGAGCGGAGCGTCGTGCGTGCCAGCGCCCTCGACGCCCTCCACGCGGATGGACGTGACCTTCGAGGCCACCGCCTCGCGCGGGATCGTCACGACGGTCGCGCGCGGGAAGGAGGCCCACGCGGTCGCGGCGGTCCGGTCGCCCGGCTTGCCGGCCAGCCCGAGGCGTGCGTCGCCGCGGTCGACGATCTCGACCGCCACCTCGGGGCTCTCGACGACGGTCGTGAGCACGCCGTGGCCGCTCAGCACCCCGTCCGTGTCGGCACCGAACAACGGCGCGAGCCGGTTGATCGGCGAGAAGCGCCACTCTTCCTCGCGCCCGTTCGGCACGGGGAAGTCGGCGACGTCGAAGGACGTCGGGCGCGAGGCGCGCGACGACTCCGGAGTGCCGCCGACGCCGTGGGTGTGCGCCCCGTCGGCCTGGGCCCGCGAGTGGTCCGTGGACAGCGTGGGCTCTGTGGTGGTCGTCATCAGCCGACGGCCCCTTCCATCTGCAGCTCGATGAGGCGGTTCAGCTCGAGGGCGTACTCCATGGGCAGCTCACGCGCGATGGGCTCGACGAACCCGCGCACGATCATCGCCATGGCCTCGGTCTCGGCCATGCCTCGGGACATCAGGTAGAACAGCTGGTCCTCGCTCACACGCGAGACCGTGGCCTCGTGGCCCATCGACACGTCGTCCTCGCGGACGTCGACGTACGGGTAGGTGTCCGAGCGGGAGATCTGGTCGACGAGCAGCGCGTCGCACAGCACGTTGGACGCCGAGTGCTCGGCCCCCTCGAGCACCTGCACGAGGCCGCGGTACGACGTGCGGCCACCGCCTCGCGCCACCGACTTCGAGACGATCGACGACGAGGTGTGCGGAGCTGCGTGCACCATCTTGGCGCCCGCGTCCTGGTGCTGCCCCTCGCCCGCGAAGGCGATCGACAGCGTCTCGCCGCGCGCGTGCTCGCCCAGCAGGTAGATCGCGGGGTACTTCATGGTGACCTTGGAGCCGATGTTGCCGTCGACCCACTCCATGGTCGCGCCCTCGGCCGCGGTCGCCCGCTTGGTGACGAGGTTGTACACGTTGTTCGACCAGTTCTGGATCGTCGTGTAGCGCACGCGGGCGTTCTTCTTGACGATGATCTCGACGACCGCGGAGTGCAGCGAGTCGCTCGTGTAGACCGGCGCGGTGCAACCCTCGACGTAGTGCACGTAGGAGCCCTCGTCGGCGATGATCAGCGTCCGCTCGAACTGGCCCATGTTCTCCGTGTTGATGCGGAAGTAGGCCTGCAGCGGGATGTCGACGTGCACGCCCGGCGGGACGTAGACGAACGAGCCGCCCGACCACACGGCCGTGTTGAGCGACGCGAACTTGTTGTCCCCGGGCGGGATGACCGAGCCGAAGTACTGCTCGAAGATCTCCGGGTGCTCACGCAGCGCGGTGTCGGTGTCGAGGAAGATGACGCCCTGCTCCTCGAGCGACTCCTGGATCTGGTGGTAGACGACCTCGGACTCGTACTGCGCCGCGACGCCGGCCACGAGGCGCTGCTTCTCCGCCTCCGGGATGCCCAGGCGGTCGTAGGTGCTCTTGATGTCCTCGGGCAGGTCCTCCCAGGAGGTGGCCTGCTTCTCGGTCGAGCGCACGAAGTACTTGATGTTGTCGAAGTCGATGCCCGACAGGTCCGAGCCCCACCAGGGCATCGGCTTCTTCTCGAAGAGGCGCAGCGACTTCAGGCGCATCTTGAGCATCCACTCGGGCTCGTTCTTGAGCGCTGAGATCTCGCGCACCTTCGCCTCGGACAGGCCACGCGAGGCTGTCTCTCCGGCGACGTCGGCGTCGTGCCAGCCGTAGTTGTAGTTGCCGATCGAGGCGATCGCCTCGTCCTGGCTCATCGGCTGTGCCGGGTCCTGCGTAGGTGCGCTCATGCGTTCGTTCCTTCCGGGGCGAGCACGGGGCCTGCGTGGTTCGAAGGTGCTGCGTGGTTCGACGTTGCTAGGGGGATGACGGGGATGTTCGTGGTGCACACGTGGCCTCCTGAGGCCAGCGTGGCGAGCCGCTGCACGTGCACGCCGAGCAGGCGCGAGAACGCCCTGGCCTCGGCCTCGCACAGCTGCGGGAACTCGTGGGCGACGTCCTGCACGGGGCAGTGCCCCTGGCAGAGCTGCACGGCGTGGCCGCCCGGAACCGGCCGGGCCGAGGCCGCGTACCCGTCCGCCGAGAGCGCGTCCGCGAGCGCGTGCACGCGTTCGGTCGTCGAGCCCTCGAGCCCGGGCTGCGACAGCCGCTGCTCGAGCTCGCTCACGCGGCGCTCGGCGAACGCCTCCACCGCGCTGGCCCCACCGGTCTCCGCGAGGAACCGCAGCGCGTCGGCCGCGAGCTCGGAGTAGGTGTGCGACAGCGCCGCCTGGCCCTGGTTGGTGGCGACGTAGCGCCGCGCCGGACGGCCGCGACGCGCGGGGCCACGACCCGTCTGCTCGTGCACGGCGATCTGCTCGGTCTGCTCGAGGACGCCGAGGTGCCGACGGATCGCGGCGGGCGTGAGGTCGAGCCGGGCGGCGATCTCGGGTGCCGCGACGGGACCCGACGACGCGACGAGCTGCAGGACCCGCTGCCGGGTGCCCGCGTCGGCGTCCACCGGGTCGGGGCGGACGGGCTGAGGCAGCGTCGCACTCATGTCCACCTCCACCGGGTCTCGGATCCTGCGATGCGCGGCCTCGGGGCGGCCGGGCGGGCCGGCAGTTCTCACGTCCCCGGGGGCAGGCCGCAATATAGGGAACATCCTTGTTGCCGAATTAAGTCCTTGCAAGCAAGGCGACCCTTCGCGGGACGCGTCGTGGTCGAACTCACACGGTCGGTGAGCAGCGATCGGTGCCATCTGCACCCTGCGCCCGCACCTAGACTCACCTGTCGTGCCCGACTCCCCCGCGCTCGAGATCACCGGTCTCGTCAAGCGCTACGGCGGACGGCCCGTCGTCGACGGGCTCGACCTCGTCGCCCTCCCGGGCCAGGTGACCGCCGTCCTCGGCCCCAACGGGGCCGGCAAGACCACCACGATCGAGTGCTGCGAGGGTCTGCGCGAGGCGGACGCCGGCACGGTGCGCGTCCTCGGCCACGACCCCGTGGCCGACGCGGCGAGCCTGCGCCCCCGCGTCGGAGTGATGCTCCAGGACGGCGGGCTGCCGACGGGCATCCGCGCGCAGGACATGCTCGCCCACGTCGCCAGGATGTACGCCGCGCCGCGCGACCTCGGTGAGCTCAGCGAGCGCCTCGGGCTCGGCTCGTTCGGCCGCACGACGGTCCGCCGCCTGTCCGGGGGCCAGCGGCAGCGCCTCGCGCTCGCCGCGGCGGTCGTCGGACGCCCCGAGCTCGTCTTCCTCGACGAGCCGAGCGCGGGGATGGACCCGCAGTCCCGCCACGCCGTGTGGGCCCTGGTCCGCGAGCTGCGCGACGAGGGCGTCGCCGTGGTGCTGACCACGCACCTCATGGACGAGGCCGAGGACCTCGCGGACCACGTCGTGATCGTCGACCAGGGACGCGTCATCGCGCAGGGCTCGGTCCGCGAGCTCGTCTCGGGCGCCGACGACCAGACCCTGCGGCTCGACGCGACGCCCGGGCTCGACGTGGCAGCGCTGAGCGAGGTGCTGGGCGACGGGCTCGCGGTGACCGAGCAGGCCGCCGGTTCCTACGTCGTCGTCGGCACTGTCGGTCCAGCCACCGTCGCCGCGCTGACGGGCTGGCTCGCCGCCCACGACGTGCTCGCGACGCGCCTCACCGTCGGACGCCGAACCCTCGAGGACGTCTTCCTCGACCTGACCGGACGCGAGCTGCGATGACCACGACCCCCGCCCACGCGGGCGCAGCACCACGCTGGCGGCGCGTCCTGGCCCAGACCGACTTCGAGGCCCGCGCGATCCTGCGCAACGGCGAGCAGCTGCTCGTCACGATCATCGTCCCCGTCATGGTGCTCATCGGCCTGACGCAGGTCGACGTCCTCGACATCGACACCGACGGCATGTCGGCCATCGACTTCTTCACGCCCGGCGTGCTCGCGCTCGCGGTGATGACCTCGTCGTTCACCTCCCAGGCGATCGCCTCCGCCTTCGACCGGCGCAACGGCGTGCTTCGGCTGCTGTCGACCACACCGCTCGGCCGCGGCGGCCTGCTGGCCGGGAAGATCGCGGGGGTGCTCGTCGTCGGCGCGGTCCAGGTGCTCGTGATCGGCGTGACGGCGGTGATCCTCGGCTGGCGACCCGACGCGGTCGGCGTGGTGCTGGCGGTCGTCGCGATGGTGCTCGGGGCAGCCGCGTTCACCTCGCTCGCGCTGCTCGTCGCGGGCACGCTGCGCGCCGAGGCGGTGCTCGCCGTCGCGAACCTCGCCCTGCTGCTGCTCGCGCTCGCCGGTGGCGTGCTCGTCCCCGCGAGCCGGCTCCCCGGCCCGATGGAGCACGTCGCGCTCCTGCTGCCGTCCGGCGCGCTCGGCGAGGCGATGCGGCAGGCCTTCCAGCACGGGTCGCTGCCCGCGTGGTCGGTCGTCGTGCTCGTCGGCTGGACCGCCGCGCTCGGCTGGGGCGCGTCGCGCCTCTTCCGCTGGCACTAGGGCACGAGCGACGCGGTCAGTCGACGACTGCGGCGACGGCCTCGATCTCGACCAGCTGGTCCGGGTACCCCAGCACGGTGACGCCCAGCAGCGTGCTCGGCACGTCGTGGTCGCCGAACGCGTCCCGCACGACGTCCCACACCGTGGCGAGCTCCCACCGCTGCGACGACGCGACCAGCACCCGCGTGCTCACCACGTCCTGCAGCGTCGCGCCGGCCGCCCGGAGCGCCACGGTCAGGTTCTCGATGCACTTCGTCGCCTGACCCACGTAGTCGCCGACGGCGGCGGTGGTCCCGTCCTTCTCGAGCGGGCACGAGCCGGCGAGGAAGATCAGTCGGGCACCGCTCTCGACGGTCGCCGCGTACGCGTACTGCGCGTCGCTGAGGTCGGCAGATCGGACGAGACGGATCGCGGGAACCATCCGCACACCCTGGCACGCCTCTCGGGGATCCGGTCGCGGGGCGCGCGATCCCCGGTGCAGGTGGTGGCCCGCTCGCTGTGACGAGTCTCGCCCGGCGACCGGGCTGTCGGCCCCGCGCCGGACCGTAGGCTGAGCGCGTGAGTGAGTCCCCCGCGCCCGACACCCTCGCCCGGCTGCGTGCGCGGTTCGCCTGGCCCGCAGTCGTCGCCAACCTCGTGGTCCAGATCGGCATCGTCGTGACCGGCGGCGCGGTGCGGCTGACGGGGTCGGGACTCGGCTGCTCGACGTGGCCGCAGTGCGAGCCGGGCAGCTTCACGCCCGAGATCCACAGCGCGATGGCGATCAACCCGCTCATCGAGTTCGGCAACCGGACCATCACGGGGCTGCTCCTGGTCATCTCGATCGCCGTCGTGGTGCTGGTGTCCACCGACCGCAGCCGCGCACGCTCCTTCCGCCTGCTGGCCGCCACACCCGTCCTGCTGGTGCTCGCGCAGGCCGTGCTCGGCGGGATCATCGTGCTCCTCGACCTCAACCCCGGCTTCGTCGCGCTCCACCTGCTCATCTCGATGACGCTGGTCGCGCTGTCCACGTGGCTCATGTTCAGGTTCCACGAGGGCGATGCGCCCGCGGTCTCGCTCGTCGACCCCACGACCCGCGTGCTCGTGCGCGTCCTCGTCGGGCTGACGGCTGTCGTGCTGGCGCTCGGCGTCGTGGTGACCGGCGCTGGCCCGCACTCGGGCGACGACGAGGTCGGCTACCGGTTCTCGGTCGACCCGTTCGACATGGCCAAGATCCACGCCGCCGCCGTGTGGGCGTTCCTCGCGGTCCTCGTCGTGATCCTCGTCCGGCTACGGCGCGCGGGGGCGGACGGTCGGCTGTGGCGGACCGCGCTCCTGCTGGCCGGCGTGACGCTCGCGCAGGGTGCGATCGGCTACGTGCAACTGTACTCGGGCCTGCCCATCTGGCTCGTCAACCTGCACATGCTCGGTGCCGCTCTGCTCACGGCGGGCGTCGCGTCCTTCGTCTTCTCGACCCGGACCCGTGGGCCGGCCGGCGTCGTGGCTGCGACGCCGAACGAGGTCGCCAAGGCGGTCTAGCGTCGTTTCAGCGTGACCGTGTCGGAGGTCACACCTAGTCTCGCCACATGACCACGACCACCGGCACACCGGCCGTCTCCGCGCGGGGACTGGTCAAGCGCTACAAGGACGTCACGGCGCTCGACGGCGTCGACCTGACCGTCCCGACCGGGTCCGTCCTCGGACTCCTCGGCCCCAACGGGGCCGGCAAGACGACCATCGTCCGCATCCTCACCACGCTCCTCCAGCCCGACGACGGGAGCGCGGAGGTCGCGGGCATCGACGTCCTCAAACGACCTCGCGACGTGCGCAAGCGCATCGGGCTGTCAGGCCAGTACGCGGCCGTCGACGAGTACCTGACCGGGTTCGAGAACCTCGACATGATCGGGCGGCTCTACCACCTGGGTGCCAAGCGGTCCCGGGAGCGGGCGCGTGAGCTGCTCGCCTCCTTCCGCCTCGAGGACGCGGCGGACCGCCCCTCCAAGACGTACTCGGGCGGCATGCGACGCCGGCTCGACCTCGCGGGCGCGCTGGTCGCCGATCCGCCGGTCATCTTCCTCGACGAGCCGACCACCGGCCTCGACCCGCGCGGACGCGCCGACATGTGGGAGGTCATCCAGAACCTCGTGGCAGGCGGCACCACGCTCCTGCTGACCACGCAGTACCTCGAGGAGGCCGACCTGCTGGCGGACGAGATCGTGGTGATCGACCACGGCCGGATCATCGCGCAGGGCACGTCGGACGAGCTCAAGAACCAGGTGGGCGGCGAACGGCTCGAGCTCACCATCCAGGACGGCAGCCGCCTCGACGAGACCGCACGGCTGCTCACCCCGCTCGGCGTCGCGCCTCCCGTGCTCGACGCCGCGCGTCGCGGGATGCACATGCCCGTCTCGGGAGGTGCGCACCTGCTCACCGAGGCCCTGCGCGTGCTCGACCAGGAGAACATCGTGCTCGACGACGTGGGCCTTCGACGCCCGACCCTGGACGACGTGTTCCTCTCGCTGACCGGCCGGCTGGCCGAGGACGAGTCCGACCAGACGAAGGCAGGTGCGTGATGGCCGCCGTCCCCCACGTGATCGGTGACGCCTACGTCGTCGCCAAGCGCAACCTCATCAAGATCAAGCGCGTCCCCGACCTGCTGGTCTTCACCACGCTCTCGCCCATCATGTTCGTGCTGCTGTTCGCGTTCGTGTTCGGCGGCGCGATCGACGTGCCCGGCGGCACGGACCCGCAGGCCTACCGCGAGTTCCTCATGGCGGGCATCTTCGCGCAGACCGTCATCTTCGGCGCCACGATCACCGGCGCCGGACTTGCGGAGGACATCAAGAAGGGCATCATCGACCGGTTCAGGTCGCTGCCGATGGCGCCCTCCGCCGTCCTGACGGGCCGGACGCTGTCTGACGTCATCAACAACATCATCGTGCTGATCGTCATGGCGCTCACCGGCCTCCTGGTGGGCTGGTCCATCCACAGCTCGGTGGCCGAGGCCGCGGCGGGCTTCCTGCTGCTCCTGCTGTTCTCCTACGCCGTGTCGTGGGTGATGGCGTGGCTCGGCATGCTGGTGCCGAGCCCGGAGGTGTTCAACAACGCGACGTTCATCGTGATCTTCCCGATCACGTTCGTGGCCAACACGTTCGTCCCGCTCGAGACGCTGCCGGCGCCGCTGCAGACGTTCGCCGAGTGGAACCCCGTCTCATCGGTCACGCAGGCCGCGCGCGAGCTGTTCGGCAACATCCCGGACGGCGTGCCGGAGCCGACGGCCTGGCCGCTGCAGCACGCCGGGCTCTACACGGTGATCTGGGCGATCCTGCTCGTGCTCGTCTTCATCCCTGTCGCGAACGCGCAGTACCGCCGCAGCACCAGCAGGTGACGAGAGCTGGCGCCCGCACGAGCCTGTCGCCGCAGGCTCGTGCGGGCGGTGGCAACCGCACGCGTCAGAGAGTCACGGCCTCGAGGGACGACCAGCCACGTGCCCGGGCAGCCGCCGCGGCGAGCACCCCGGTCACCGTCGTCGGGCTGTGCAGCCGGCCAGCGAGCACGGCGTCGACGGCCTCGTCGAGCGGGATCCAGGTCGGCACCATGCTCGCCTCTTCCTCGGTCCGCTCGTACCGCTCGTCCTCGGGTACGGGCGTCAGCCCCCGAGCGAGGAACACGACGATGCGCTCCGACGAGCCGCCGGGCGTCGTGTAGACGTCGACGAGGCGCCACCAGGACTCGGCGACCAGGTCGGCCTCCTCGGCGAGCTCGCGCGCGGCAGCGACGACGTGCGGCTCCCCCACCACGTCGAGCAGACCCGCCGGCGGCTCCCACAGCTCGCTGAGCACGGGGTGCCGGTACTGGGACAGCAGCAGCACGCGGTCGTCGTCGTCGAGCGCGATCACCGCGACGGCACCCGGATGCCTGACCCACTCACGCACGACCGTCGACTCGCCCAGGTCGACCTCGTCGGAGACCAGGTCCCAGACGCGTCCCTCGTGGAGCACGGTGTGCGCGACGACCGGACGGGGAGCGGAGAGGTCCGCGAGCCCCGAGGTGCGGGCGGAGGTGTCGGCGAGCCCGCCGTCAGGACGTGGCGCGCCCGCCGACCCCGTTGCCATCAGACGTCGTCACCGCGCAACGCGAGCGCGGCACCGATGAGCCCGGAGAACAGCGGGTGCGCCTTCGTCGGGCGCGACTTGAACTCGGGGTGCGCCTGCGTCGCGACGTAGTACGGGTGCACGTCGCGCGGGAGCTCGACGAACTCGACGAGCGACGTGTCGGGCGAGACGCCCGAGATCACGAGGCCGGCCGACTCGAGCTTGTCGCGGTAGGAGTTGTTGACCTCGTACCGGTGCCGGTGCCGCTCGGTGACCGTCTCGGATCCGTAGGCCTCAGCCACCACGGAACCGGGCGTGAGCTTGGCCTCGTACGAGCCGAGGCGCATGGTGCCGCCCAGGTCGCCCTCGCCGCCGACGATCGCCAGCTGCTCCTCCATGGTCGCGATCACGGGGTGCGCCGGATCGGTGTCGAACTCGGAGGACGAAGCACCTTCGAGACCCAGCTCGGTGCGTGCGTACTCGATGACCATGCACTGCAGGCCGAGGCAGATCCCGAGCGTGGGGACTCGGTTCTCGCGCGCCCAGCGCAGCGCGCCCAGCTTGCCCTCGATGCCCCGCACCCCGAAGCCGCCCGGGACGAGCACCGCGTCGACGCCCTCGAGCGACGCACGCGCGCCGTCCGGCGTCTGGCAGTCGTCGGACGTGACCCAGCGGATGACGACCTTGGTGTCGTGGTGGAAGCCACCGGCGCGCAGCGCCTCGGTCACCGAGAGGTACGCGTCGGGCAGGTCGATGTACTTGCCGACCAGCGCGACCTCGACCCGGTGCGCGGGCTTGTGGACGCGGTGCAGCAGGTCGTCCCAGCCGGACCAGTCGACGTCCCGGAACGGCAGGCCGAGACGCTGCACGACGTACGCGTCCAGGCCCTCGGAGTGCAGCACGCGCGGGATGTCGTAGATGCTCGGCGCGTCCTTGGCAACGACGACGCCCTCGACGTCGACGTCGCAGAACAGCGCGATCTTGCGCTTGATGCTCTCGGGCACGTCGCGGTCGGCGCGCAGGACGATCGCGTCCGGCTGGATGCCGATGCTGCGCAGCGCGGCGACCGAGTGCTGCGTCGGCTTGGTCTTGAGCTCCCCGGACGGGCCGATGTACGGCAGCAGGGAGATGTGCAGGAAGAAGCAGTTGTCGCGGCCGAGGTCGTGACGCACCTGGCGAGCGGCCTCGAGGAACGGCTGCGACTCGATGTCGCCGACGGTTCCGCCGATCTCCGTGATGATGACGTCGACGTCGTCGCTCGCCTGCGAGCGCATCCGCGCCTTGATCTCGTCGGTGATGTGCGGGATCACCTGGACGGTGTCGCCGAGGTACTCCCCGCGCCGCTCCTTGGCGATGACCTGCGAGTAGACCTGGCCGGTCGTCACGTTCGCCGACCCGACGAGGTTGACGTCCAGGAACCGCTCGTAGTGGCCCACGTCGAGGTCGGTCTCTGCGCCGTCCTCGGTGACGAAGACCTCGCCGTGCTGGAACGGGTTCATGGTGCCCGGGTCCACGTTGAGGTACGGGTCGAGCTTCTGCATCGTGACGCGAAGGCCACGGGAGCGAAGGAGTCGGCCGAGGCTGCTCGCCGTCAGACCCTTACCGAGGGAGGAGGCAACACCCCCGGTGACGAAGATGTGCCGGGTCGTGGAATCCGACCGCCCGGAGAGTCGATGCGCGCGCTCTGTCACGGGATTCCAGCCTACCTGCATCTCGGCAGTTCTCGAAGAGCCCGTGCCGTGAGTCGGGTCACCGATTCGCCCGAGATCCTCGATCAGGCCTTGGGCGCCGGCCCGCGCTCGGCGTGCAGCAGCCCGGTGAGCGTCGACCGGTCGAGCGCGACGAGCGCTCCCCCGACGATCACGACGGCGAGGACGCCGGCACCCGCTGCGGCACCGGCCGCCGTCCAGAACCCGTCGCCGCCCATGTCCTGCACGGTGTCCGCCATCCACCGACCGATGACGGCCGCCGCCACCGTCGCGACGGCGAGGACGGCGACCGTTCGTGCGAGGCCCGCAAGTGCGTCGCGTCCCGCCGCGCGCCCCAGCGCGATGGCGGCCACGACCCCGCCCACCGTCATGCCGACGGTGCTCGCAGCAGCGATCGAGACGACGGCTCGGCTGTCGGGCACGTCGGCGCCGACGAAGACGACCACCGCCACCGCCATGACCAGCCATCCCGACACGTTCGCGACGACCGCCGAGCGACCGCGCTCCAGCGCGTACAGCGACCGCGACGCGTGGAAGAGGAGCCCGAAGCCGAGCAGGCCGGGGACCATCCAGGTCAGCGCGGCGCCCATCTGGTCGGCGACGCGCGGGTCCTTGGTCAGCACCTCGAACATCGTGCCGACGGCGTAGGCCGCTGCGATCACCGCGGCGGCTCCGACGGCAGACGACGCGACCACGGCGCGGGTGACGACGCTCGAGGTCGCCGCGAAGCCCGCACGGTCGCGCGCAGCGGCCCGGGTGGCGAGCCGCGGGAAGGTCGAGGTCGCGAGCGGCACGACGAGCACGGCGTAGGGCAGGAGGTAGACCTGCTGGGAGTAGAGGAACACCGGGAGCGTGCCCGTCGCGCCCCAGCGCTGCGAGACGAGGATCACCACCACGGTCGCGAGCTGCTGCGCCGCGACCGAACCGACGCCGGCGAGCGCGAGTGCCCGCAGGCGGCCGGCGACGCCCGGCGGGAAGTGCAACGAGGGCCGGATCCGCACGCCGAGCCGTCGGACGGGGATGAGCATCGGCAGGCACATCGCCGCGACGCCGAGCGTGGTGCCCCACGCGAGGACGTCGAGGGCGGCCGGATCGAGCCCGGCCGGGTCGTTCCGCTCTCCGTCGGCGAGCGCGGCGTAGACGAGGTAGGTCGCGATCGTGACGAGCGACGCGAGCACGGGGGCGAACGCCGGCCAGAAGAACCGCTTGTGCGCCTGCAGCACCGCGTACAGCAGCACCGCGAGCCCGTACATCGGAACCTGCACCGCGAACACCGTCACGAAGAACTGGATCGTCGACCGCTGCGCCGCGTCGTCGCCCGCGAGGAGGCTCGCGAGCGGGCCCGACAGCCCCGCGAGCAGGCCGGCGAGCGGGACCAGGATGAGCAGCGTCCAGCCGACCGCACCCGAGACGGTCGCGTCGACCTCTCGGCGATCGACGCGGGCGATGGGGCCGGCCAGCAGCGGGACCAGCGCACCCGCGAGCGCGCCGCCCACCGCGACCTCGAACAGGACGTTCGGCAGGAGGTTCGCGCTGTTGTACGAGTCCCCGATCGCGCCCGAGCCGACCGCGGCGGCCTGTGCCATCCATCGCCCGAAACCCAGCACGCGGCTCAGGACGGTGACCGCCGCGATCATCGCTGCGGCGCCGGCCAGTCCCGCCGCCGCGCGTCGCGCTGCGGGGCTCACCTCGGAGGTACGGCTTCGTGCACGGGCCGCCGGCCCCACGCGTCGATGTCGCGCAGCACCGGCGTCGACTCGATGACGCGCGTGAAGCTGACCTTCTCGCTCGCGACGGTCAGTGCCGCCACCGCCGCGAGCGCCGCGAGCCGCAGCGGGCGCGGGGCGCCGATCACGAGCGCGGTGCCCAGCGCCGCACCGAGCGCGTTGGCGCCGCCGTCGCCGAGCATGTCCGTCTCGGCGAGGTCGTCGACGATGGCCGCCTGCGACGCACCGACGATCGCGGCCCCGGCTCCCCCGCCGGCGCCAGGCGCCAGCGCGAGCGGAGCCGCGACGAGGTTGACGGCCTTGAGCGCACGACCGGGGCGCAGGTCGAGGAGGTTGACGAGGTTGGCGCTCAGGGCGATCAACGCTCCCGACGCACCGATGTCCGCGAGCCGACCGAGCTTCGAGGAGCCCGCGCCGCGGGGAGTCGCGATCGCCGCTGCCGCCAACGCCCCGACGCCGATGCCGAGCACCTTGAGGCCACCCGTGGTGAGCTCTCCGTGCGCCAGCGCGCCGAGGTGCCCACGTAGGCCCTTGCGTCGCGCGGTGGTGTCCTCGGCGAGGTCGTCGACGATCCCGAACACGGCCGCACTCGCGGTCGCGACGCCGAGCGCCGCCCTGCTGCGCGCGTCGGGAGCCCCCACGGCGAGCCCTGCGAGCAGACCTGTAGCGACAGCCGGGCCTTCGAGCATGCTGACAGGCTCGCCACGATGGTTGGTCCGCGTCCAGCGCGCCTGCCCGCCCGGGGTCTGCTGGTCGAGCGCACCGCGGACGACCGACGTCACGGCCTGACCGACGACCTCGGCGAGCAGCCGACGCTTGACGCCGGTCACCCGCCGGACCCCGCGCTCTTCGTCGGCGTGGGGTTGGACGGCGCCGTGGGCGCGACGGGCGTGCGGTCCACCGGCGTCAGCGCGACGGACTCGGGCAGGACGGTCTCGCCGTCGCCGAACCCGTAGTGACCGTTCTTGCCACCGATCCTGGCGGCGAGGGCGAGCGGCACGTTGACCTGCGCCGTGATCTCCGTCGAGTCGGAGATCGTCGCTAGCGTGGCCGCGAGCGCGTCGTCGCCCATGATCGTGTCGGTCAGGCTCCCGACGCCGCGCGGCCCGTCGACGAGCACGGCCCCCTCGGAGAACTTCTGCGCTGCCTCGACGACGGACAGCTGCGGCTCGAGGTCGTCCTTGGTGGGTGCAGCGCTCGGCGACGGGCCCGCGGTCGGCGTCGAGCGGGTCGCCGCGATGACCACGACCGCGTCCGCGGGTGTGGTGATGGGGTCTGCGAACGTCACGAGCGGGTTGTCGCCGGTCGACAGGATCTCCAGCAGGTACGAGGCGTCCTGCGTCAGGGCGTCCGGCGATGCCGGGTCGGCACCGACGAGTCCCTGCACGAGGGCTGCGGACAGCTCGGCCTCGAGGCCTTCGCCCTGCGCCGGAGCGGGATCGAGGAACTGCACCAGGTTGCCCACGAGCGCCTGGCGGAAGCTGCGCTGGTCAGGGTCGACCCACGCGTCGGTCAGCGCGGCGTGCCCCGTGACGGTCGCACCCGACTGCGCGAGGCGGTCGTCGACGGCCGTACGGACCGAGTCGTTGATCGCGCCGAGCTCGATGACGACGACCCGCCGGTCGGTCAGTGTGTCGGCCACCAGCTGCGGACCTGCTGCGTCGATGTAGCTGCGGGTGTCGGCGAGATCGGACGACGCGTCGTCGAGGTCGGAGCGCAGGGCGTCCTTCTCGGTCCGCAGCGCCTGCACCTGGCCCGTCAGGGTGTCGCCGATCGTCTCCTTCAGCGGTCCGGCGCCCAGCGCGATCCCGACCGCGAGGGCCAGGAACACCGAGATGAGCGAGACGACGTGGTACCTGAAGTCGATCACGAGGCGTTCTTTCCGTCGGATGTGGGTCGGTCGGTGCGAGCGATCACGCGTGCCCCCCGAACAACGAGGCGACCCACGAGGTGAAGTCGTCGAAGCGCGCGCCGACGAGCTCGAACAAGGTCTGGCCTGCGGCCGTCGACGCCAGCGCGACGCCGAGCGCGAGCAGGCCGGCGAAGACGAGCAGCGTGAGCTGGAGGTTCGAGATCCGGTGGCGGTAGAGCCGCGAGACGCCCTTGGCGTCCACGAGCTTGCCGCCCACCCGCAGGCGGGTCAGGAAGGTGCTCGCCATGCCCGAGCGCCCCTTGTCGAGGAACTCGACGAGCGTCGCGTGCGTGCCGACGGCGACGATCAGCTCGGCGCCCTTGTCGTCGGCGAGGAGCATCGCGACGTCCTCGCTCGTCCCTGTCGCCGGGAACACGACGTGCGGAACCCCGAGGGCCTCGACGCGCGCCAGGCCGGGTGCGCGACCGTCGCGGTACGCGTGCACGACGACCTCTGCACCGCAGCCGAGCGCCCGGTCCGAGACCGAGTCCATGTCGCCCACGATGAGGTCGGGACGCCAGCCGGCGTCGAGGATCGCGTCCGCGCCGCCGTCCACCCCGATGAGCACCGGGCGGTACTCACGGATGTACGGGCGCAGCGTGACGAGGTCTTCCTTGTAGTGGTAGCCGCGCACGACGATGAGCACCTGGCGGCCCTCGATGACCGTGTCGATGTCCGGCACGCCGACGCCGTCGAGCAAGAGCTCACGCTCGCGACGCAGGTAGTCCATCGTGTTCGCCGCGAACGACTCCAGCTGCACGGACAGCCCCGCGCGCGCCTCCTCCATCGCCAGGGCGACGGTCGCGGCGGTCTGCTCGACGCCCTCGGCGACGAGCTCGTCGCCCTCGTAGACGCTGCCGTCGACGACGCGCAGGTACCGCCCCTCGACGATCGCCATGACGTCGGGACCGAGGTCGTCGACGAGCGGGATGCCCGCGCCGACGAGGATCTCGGGCCCGAGGTTCGGGTAGCGACCCGACGTCGAGCGGGCCGCGTTGAGGACCGCGACAGGCTGGCAGGCGACCAGCGCCTCAGCGGAGACCCGGTCGAGGTCCTCGTGGTCGATCACGGCGATCTCGCCCGGCTTGAGGCGCTTGGTCAGCCCCTTGGTGCGAGGGTCGACGCGGGCCGAACCGGCGACGACGCCGGGTTCGGGCAGGACGGAGCGCTTGCGCAGGCTTGATCTCATCGCCCGTCATCGTCCCACGACGGACTGCGCCAGGAGCTCCGCGGCGTGCGTCCGCGCGGCGTGGGAGTCGTCCTGACCCGACAGCATGCGGGCTAGCTCGCGTACACGGTCCTCGTCCGTGACCGACCTCACGTCGGACTCGGTCACGACATCGACGCCTCCGGCGGTCGACTTGGTCACGACGAGGTGGTGGTCGGCGAACGCCGCGACCTGCGCGAGGTGGGTCACGACGAGGACCTGGCTGTCGCGCGCGAGCGCGGCGAGCCGACGCCCGACCTCGATCGCGGACCTGCCGCCGACGCCGGCGTCGACCTCGTCGAAGACGAACGTTCCTGGCCGTGCCGCGCCACTGTCCGGGGCCGTCGCGAGCGCGACCTCGAGGGCCAGCATCACCCGGGACAGCTCACCGCCCGACGCGCCCTTCCCGACGGGACGCGCGGGCGCTCCGGCGTGCGGGACGAGCAGCATCTCGACCCGGTCGGCGCCGTACGGCCCCGGCTCGTCGGCCCGGTCGACGCTCACGAGCAGCTCGGCGCCGCCCATCGCGAGCGCCTTGAGCTCGGCGGTCACGGCCCTCGCGAGCCGTGCGGCCGCGTCGGTCCGCACGTCCGTGAGCCGTCCGGCTTCAGCAGCCAACGTCGCGTCGAGCTCGTCACGGCGCGCGCGCAGCTCGTTGATCCGATCGTCACCGCCCTCGAGCTCGAGGAGTCGCAGGCCCGCGGCGTCGGCCCACGCGAGCACCTCCGCCACGTCGGTGCCGTAGCTCCGCGTGACGGTGGCGAGCTCGGCGCGCCGTTGGTTGACCGCGTCGAGCCGGCGCGGATCGGCGGCCAGGTCCTCGAGGTACGCGGACACCTCGGTGGCCGCGTCCGCGAGCAGGTAGCCGGCTTCCGCGACGCGGGTCGCCAGGACCGCCAGCGCCGCGTCGTGCGAACCCGCGTGCTCGAGCGCCCGCCGGGCCTGCTCCACGAGGTCCACGGCGCTCACGAGCTCCGCGGCGGCCCCGTCGGGGTCGCCCACGAGCGCCCCGTGGGCAGCAGTCGCCGCACTGCGCAGGTCCTCGGCGTGCGCGAGCCGCTCCGCCTCTGCGGCCAGCTCGACGTCCTCGCCCGGCTGGGGGTCGACCCGTTCGACCTCGGCCAGCCCGAGCCGCAACAGCTCGGCCTCCCGCGTGCGGTCCTGGGCGCGCGCGACGAGGTCCGCGAGCTCGGCCTCGACCTGCGCGCGCTGCACCCAGGCGGCGCGGTACCGCGCCAGCGTCGCGACGTGCTCGGAGCCCGCGAACGCGTCGAGCGCGTCGCGCTGGTGCATCGGCGAGCGCAGACGGGCCTGGTCGGCCTGCCCGTGCACCGTCACGAGCCGCTCGGCGAGCTCGCCCAGCACACCCTGGGGCACCGATCGACCGCCGAGGAACGCACGCGAGCGACCGGCGACGCCGTCGACGGTCGCTCCTACGGTCCGCACCAGCACCAGCGAGCCGTCGTCGTCGAGCTCGGCACCGGCCTCGGCCGCGCGCGTCAGCGTCACCTCGTCGTCTCGCGCCTGGACGCGACCTTCGACCGACGCCGACGCCGCGCCTGTCCGCACGGTCGCGGGGTCGGCCTTTCCGCCGAGCAGCAGGTTGAGGGCGGTCAGCACCATCGTCTTGCCCGCGCCCGTCTCACCGGTCAGCACGGTCAGGCCCGGGCCGAGCTCGACGTGGGCGCGGCCGATCACGCCGAGGTCGGCGATCCGGATCTCCTCGATCATCGCGGGCTCCCCCGCCACCCGGCGACGGGCAGCCCGAACTTCTGCACCAGTCGGTTGGTGAAGGGCGCCGGGGTGAGCCGCGCCAGGAGCACGGGCGTGTCGCCGCGCGTGACCTCGACACGCGACCCCTTCGGGACCTCGATCCGGCGGTGCCCGTCGCACGTGACGAGGCCGTCGGCCGGCGAGCGGTCGAGCACCTCCACGGCGAGTCGGCTGCGCGGACCCACCACGAGGGGGCGAGCGAAGAGCGCGTGCGCGGAGACCGGCACGAGGATCATTCCGTCGACGTCTGGCCAGACGACCGGCCCGCCGGCGGAGAACGCGTGCGCGGTCGAACCCGTCGCCGTCGCCGCCACGACCCCGTCGCAACCGAACGACGACAGCGGGTGACCGTCCACCTCGAGAGCGACCTCGAGGATCCGCGACCGGTCGACCTTCTCGAGCGCGACCTCGTTCAGCGCCCAGTCGGTGCTGACCTGCCCGGCCGGGTCGATGACCCTGACGTCGAGCGTCGCGCGCCGTTCCACGGAGAAGTCCCCCGCGGTGAGCCGCCGCACGGAGTCCCGGACGTCGTCCCGCTCGCTCTCGGCGAGGAACCCGACGTGCCCGAGGTTGACGCCGAGCAGCGGGACACCCGTCCCGCGCGTCAGCTCCGCGGCGCGCAGGATCGTCCCGTCACCGCCGAGCACGACCGCGAGCTCGAACGTCGGCAGGTCCTTGGCCTCGGTGTCCTCGCGCGCGAGGACGGGCGTGAAGCCGGCGTCCTCGAGCTCGCTCACGGCCTCGGCTGTCGCCGCGACCGCCTCCTGCCGTCCGCTGTGGGTCACGACGAGTGCGCGGCGGGTCATCCCTGGACCTCCTCGTCCGTGGCTCGGGCGCCGCGCGAAGGGTCAGTCGCGGGATCGCTGGTCACGACCGAGCGGACGTACGCCTCGTCGACCGGCGGGTCACCGGGGG
>JBCECL010000055.1:1221-2283 GCA_039207135.1 Brevundimonas sp. | reverse complement strand
TGCGGGTCCGGACGCGGGCACGGAGGTCTCAGGGCTCGTCACCACTCGCTCACGTCTCCGCGTCGGCGAGCCGGTCCTGCAGCGCGCCGTGCACGGCATCGAAGACCGTGACGTGCGCCCGAAGCGGCTCGCGGTCCAGGTCGACGAGGGTGGCGAGAGCCTCGTCGACAGCAGCGTCACCGGTCAGGCGCGCCTCGCTCGTCGGCACCGGCCCGTCATGCCCCTCGCCTTGTGTCACAACGACTCCTCGTCGGTCGGTCAGGTCGGTCGGTCAGGTCGGTCGGTCAGGTCGGTCGGTCAGGTCGAACTGTCACGTCTATCTCCCACGCCGATCTGTCACGTCGATCGGCCTGGCGATCACTCGCGCAGACCGGTCGCGTGGATCAGTCACGTGTCGGTCGGGATTACGCTACCTGCCGGGCCCCACACGTACCCGCAGCATCCCCAGGCGCGCGCAGAACAGGTCCCGCGAACTTCTGTCGGAGGTCAGGACTGCCCGGCTGCAAGCTCGGGGACCGTGGCGGGATCGACGTCGCCGCCGGCGTCGACGTGCGCCCATGCGGCCGCGCACGCGGCACGGACGACGTCGAGATCGTCGACGTCAGCGCCGCGTCCGAGCTCGAGCGCGCCGCCCGTGACGCGGGCCGATGCGTCGCCGCACGTCCACCATCCCTCGGCCTCGAGCCGGGGCTCGGGGTGCGGCTCGAGCAGCGAACGCAGGTCGGCGCCGATGAAGTGCGGCCGCTCGCCCGGCACGGCGAGCACGTCGTCGCGCGCCGAGCTGACGCCGGTGAGCACGTGCAGCCCGGCGAAGCCGCCGGAGCGCGCGCCTGCGAGGTCCGTGTCGAGGCGATCACCGACGACGAGCGTCTCGCGGGCACCGGCCCGCTCGACCGCCATGTGGTACATCGTCGGAGCGGGCTTGCCGGCGCTGTCGGGGGTCACCCCGGTGGCGGCCCTGACCGCAGCGACGAGCGACCCGTTCCCCGGCGCGATGCCGCCGGCGGTCGGGATGCTGAGATCGAGGTTGGACGCCACGTGCCAGGCCCCCCGCTCGATGGC
>JBCECL010000055.1:0-1121 GCA_039207135.1 Brevundimonas sp. | reverse complement strand
GCACTCGTGAAACGGCTCAGCTCAGCGGTCGCCTCGTCCTCACGACCGGCGGCACGAAGCGCGGTAGCGCGGGCGTCAGCGACGCGAACCGCGAGCACGCCCTTCGCACCGCGCACCGCTGCCGTCGACAGGGTCGCGACCGCAGCCTCGGGCTCCCCGAGGTCGAGACGCGCGCCACTGACGACGATCGCGAGCTCGACCTTGCCGTCGGCTGCGAGCGACTCGGCCTCAGGCTCCTGGGCGAGCGTGATCGCACGCTCGGGACGGCCGAGCCCGCGCTCGCAGTCCGCCATGATCGGCAGGTGCTCGGACGAACCGTTGAGCCGACGCACGGTGCGGAGCTCGCGAAGCGCCTCCGCGTACCGACCCGTCCGGTAGGCAGCCAGCCCCGCCGCCTCGCGCACGACGTCGACGCGGCCGGCGCGCTGCACCGCCGCCTGGGCGTGCTCGTACGCGAGCTCGGGCTCGTCGTCGATGAGGCGCCCCACCATGACGAGGTGCCGTCCGACGCGCTCGGCGTTGTCCTTGGTGAGCGTGCGCAGCGGTGCCCGAGCGGCGCGGTCGAGGTCGCTGAACGTCACCTCGTCCGGGATGAACGGTGCGCGTGCGCGCTGGTCCTGCGGAGGCCTCGACTGACGGCTGTCTTCGCGGTCGTGACCGTGCTGGCCGGCGCCGGAGGTCGGTCGCGCGGACCGCGAGTCCCGGCCGGACGGACGGTCGTCACGGTCACGCGGCGGGCGACGGTCACCGGTCGCGGGTCGGTCGCTCCGCTCGGGTCGACTGCTCCATGCCGGACGGTCGGCGTTCGCCGGGCGGTCGCTGCGGGCCGGGCGGTCGTTGCTCGCCGGACGGTCCGTTCGCGCGGCCCGGTCGCCGCTCGCTGGCCGAGCGGGCCGATCACTGCGCTCGGTCCGATCGTAGGAACGCGCGGGGCGCTCGGGCGCGGACCCGCGCTCGTACGTGGGGCGATGCGCCGGGCGCTCACCCGCGATGGGGCGACGGTCACCCGTTCGCGGCCGATCGGCACGCTCGCCATAGGCGGGTCGCCCTCCGCGCTCGTCGCGCGGCCGGTCCCCGTAGGCGATGTGCTCAGCTGCCGGCCGACCAGAACGGTCGCCATA
>JBCECL010000054.1:0-26275 GCA_039207135.1 Brevundimonas sp. | reverse complement strand
CGGCGGTGGTCGTACGGATCGATGTGGTCGAGCTCGCTGCGGGTCGCGGGCTGTCGGCACCCGGGCCAGGTGCAGGTCACGTCCCTGGCCTGCACCGTTCGCGTCAGGTCCGCGCCCGGACGATAGGTCCGCGAGCCCGCCTCGAGGAACGCACCCGATGGGTCGGTCAGGATGCGCCGCCAGGTGCCCTCCTGCGCGAGCTCCCTTGCCACTGGTGCTGGGATCGGTCCGTAGCCCGCAAGCTCACCTGGGTTCTCGTCGAGGCCGAGCAGGGTGGTCGCTGCCACCGTCAGGTTCACGGCCACGCGACGCCCGTGCTTGCGGGGAAGAGGGTCGCCGGTCGGTGTGCGCTCAGCGTCGATGATCGAGCCGAAGATGTCTCCGAACGCGTCAGCACGCCGCTGATCCACCGTTCGCGCATCGAGCGCGTCACCACTGGTTCCTGCCAAAGCATCGAGCACGGTGTACGCCGCGACGGCGGTGGCCGCCGGCACGAACGCGATGAGCCGAGCCATCGAGTCGTTCGCCCACTGCAGCTCGACGCACCGATCAGCGCGAGCTGCCGCGGCGCGCTTCTTCGCGGTCTTCGGGTCCAGCCCGAGCACGTTGCGGCGCACGTGGCGCGCGAGCTGCGGGCCGGTCAATCCACGCGCTGCCTCCAGGGCCGCGTCGATGGCCCGAGCGCGTTCCGATCCAGCGGCGAGCGTGACCGTCTCCGCAAGGATCAGGTCGACCTTGCGGGCATCGACCGTCCCCGCGAGCAAGGCGTCGGCGAGCGCCGGGTACGCGTTCAGCCCGGCGGCGCGCCCCGCGAGAACGTCGACCGCGGCCTTCGTCGTGACCATCGCGCACGCGAGCTCGTCGGTCACGAAGCCTTGCATCGCCGTCGACCGGGCCTCGAGCTCCGCTATGGCGCGGGCCTGGTGCGCCACCGCCATCCCGACGATCTGCTGCCACCCTGCGACGACCTCCACGAGGTCGACCTCCGACAGCTCCGCGAGGTCGACAGACTCCAGGTGCGCGCCGATCTCCGAGAGCGGCGCAGCGACGGGGAACGTGGGCACGGCGTGCAGCTCGGCCCGCTCGAACACCTCGGCCAGCGACGACGCCCGGCCCGACGGAGCACGGCTCGACGTCACGAAGGCACCCGGCAGCACCATCCCCACCTCCGATCGTCCCTGCGCTTCGACGAACAGCATCGCCCGTGTCGAACAAGTGTACGAATCACCACTGACACGACATCCAGCGAGCACACGCCACCGGCGGCGCCCAGGCCGAACAGTCGCGCCGGGCCTCAACGACCGGCCGCGCGCATGACGCCCGCTCAGCCAGCCAGCCGCGCGCATGACGCCCGCTCAGCCAGCCAGCCGCGCCAGCAAGGCCGAGGTCCGCGCGCCGATCCCGAGACGCGCGACCGCGTCGAGGTCCGCGGGAAGATCGACATCCCGCCGCAGGCTCGACTCGACGGGAACGTCGAGCAGCACGTGCCCGGCCGCGGCATGCGCGGCAGCCGATCCTGTGCCGAAGTGCGGCACAGGCAGTGCGGGACCACGAGCCGTGAGCATCGTCGTCCCACTCCCCTCCGCGTCGGCGACGAACCCGCGCGGCTCCGCCTCGGCGAGCCGCAGTGCCGCCTCGAGGTCGTCGGGCCGCAGCGCGGGCAGGTCGCCGAGCAGCGCGGCGACCCCGACCCCCGGGGCCAGGGACCGTGCCGCACGTACGCCGGCGAGGACGGCCGCGTCGAGGGGTGGCAGCTCGCTCGCCGCCGGCTCAGGCACGACGCCGTACCGCGCGCCCGCCACCCCGAGAACGGGGTCGGCGGTCACCAGGAGCACCCGCCCCACGCGCGGTGCCGCGAGCGCGGCGTCGATCGTGTCGAGCGCCATCGCCCGCACGAGCGCCGCCCGCACCCGCTCGTCGAGCGCGCCGGCGAGCCGCGACTTGCCGAGCGAGGCCACCTTCACGGGCACCACGACGATCCATCGTCCGCCAGCTGCACCCGAGGTCACCCACCGATTCTGCGGCACCGGGGCCGCCGACGAGGACGCGTCGCGTGCGACGATGAGTCATGGCCTTCGGAATCGCGAACGACGCTGCTGCGGACAAGGTGCTCGACGACTACCCGTTCGCTCCCCTGATCGGCATGCTGCTCGACCAGCAGTACGGCATGGAGCACGCGTTCCGCGGCCCGTGGAAGATCCTGTCGCGGTTCGGCAACCTCGACCCGAGCGAGATCGCCGCGGCGAACCCCGAGGAGTTCACGGCGCTGTGCAGCACGCCGCCGGCGATCCACCGCTACCCGGCCGCGATGGCGGCGCGTGTGCAGGAGCTCGCGCGGATCGTGCGCGACGAGTACGGCAACGACCCGACGCGCCTGTGGACCGAGGCCGAGACGGGTCAGGAGCTGCTCAAGCGACTCACGGCACTGCCGGGGTTCGGCAAGCAGAAGTCGCAGATCTTCGTCGCCCTGCTCGCCAAGCAGCTCGGCGTGCGCCCCCCGGGCTGGGAGGCCGTCGCGGGCGACTACGCGCTCGAGGGCTACCGCTCGGTCGCCGACGTCGTCGACGCGGACTCCCTGGGCAAGGTGCGCGACTTCAAGCAGGCGAAGAAGGCCGCGGCCAAGGCCGGCTGAGCGCGCCTCGGCCGACGCGGCAGCGGGACCTGGCACGATCGCGGCCATGATCGTGGTGACGACGAACGACCTGCCCGGCTACCGCATCCAGGCCGTCCTCGGCGAGGTCATGGGGATCACGGTGCGCTCGACCAACATCGGGTCGAGCTTCACCGCGAGCTTCCGTGCCATCGGCGGCGGCGAGATCCCCGAGTACACCAAGATCGTGACCCAGAGCAGGCAGGACGTCATGCACCGCATGGTCGTCGACGCCCAGAACCGCGGCGCGAACGCGATCATCGCGATGCGCTTCGACACGGACTCGATCGGGCAGTTCTCCGAGGTCTGCGCGTACGGCACCGCGGTCATCGCCGAGCCGATCGGCGCCGGGGAGCCGGGGGCCACCGGGCAGTCGGCGCAGATCGTCGCGCAGGCGCAGCCCCAAGCCCAGCCCCAGCAGCAGCGCGCACCCCAGCAGCCCCAGCAGCAGCCGTACCCGCAGCAGTACCCCGTCTAGCCCGTCAGGACGGCGGCCACTGCCCCTTCGCGACGAGCACGCGCTGGGCCGCGGTCCGCACGAGCTCGGCGAACGCGGGGTCCTGCCGAGCTCGCTCGACGACCGCGGCCACCATCTCGTGCGCCACGGTCGGCTCCTTCGAGACGAGCACGAGGTCGACGCCCGCGCTCAGCGCGCGGATCGCGCGCTCGCCCGGGGACCAGGCGGCGACCTGCTTCGCCCCGGACAGGTCGTCGGTCACGACGAGCCCGTCGAACCCGAGGTCGCCGCGCAGCATCCCGCCGACGACGACCGGCGAGAAGGCGGCCGGGTTGTCGGGGTCGATGCGGCTGTAGATCGCCGTCGAGACCATCACGGACATCGGGTCGGCCGCGATGCCGGAGCGGAACACGTCGACGGCTGCGTCGTGGCGCGTCGTCACGGTGTCCGTCACGCCCGCGGTGTTGTCGGTGTTCGCCGTGACACGCCCGAGTCCCGGGAAGTGCTTGATCGACACGCCCACGCCGGCCGACGACAGGCCCGCGCTGAAGGCGTTCGCGTG
This sequence comes from Brevundimonas sp., assembly GCA_039207135.1. Taxonomy (GTDB): domain Bacteria; phylum Actinomycetota; class Actinomycetes; order Actinomycetales; family Cellulomonadaceae; genus Cellulomonas. The sequence goes on along the minus strand of JBCECL010000054.1, from coordinate 22,606 downwards.
CGACGTGACCGACGAGCTGGTGAACCCGTAGGACCGGTCGAGCGCCCCGATCGGTGGGTTCGCGGCGGGCGGGCCGTCCACGAGGTCCATCACGGGAGCGAGGTCGAGGTTGACCCCGACCGATGCGAGCTCCGCGCCCCACGTCGCCGCGCGCGCCCGCAGGTCCGCGGGGCTCAGCCGGGCCTGCTCGACGGCGGACGGGATGGTCGAGAACCCGGGGCCGCGCAGCACCTGCACCTCGCCGCCCTCCTGGTCGGTGGCCACGAGGAGCGGTGTCCCGCGCGTGCTCGCCGGACCGACGAGCGACGTGAACGACTTGACGAGCGCGCGCACCGACTCCGCGCCGGCCGTCGTGCGGCCCTGCAGGAACAGGTTGCCGACGTGGTCCTTGCTGATCGCGTCCGTGCTCACCTGCTCCGGCTCGCTCACGTTCACGCCGACCATGAACACCTGCCCGACCTGCTGCTCGAGCGTCCAGCCGGACCAAGCGTCCGCGGAGGCGGACGGCGTGGGAGACGGAGTGGGCGACGGAGTGGGACTGGGCGACGGTGTGGGCGCAACCGTCGGTGCGGCGGTGGACGGCGCGGGCCCCGGCGCCTGCGCGGGACGCGCGAACCAGACGACGAGCACGGCAGCGCCCAGCGTGACGACCACCCCGAGGGTGACCCACGGAGCCCGCCGCGAGCTCACGCCTTGCCTTCCAGCGCGTCCTTCCAGCCCTGCGCGTACGCCTCGGCGCTCCCCTGCGCGAACATGTCCTCCGCGCCGAGCCGCACGAGCGCCGCAGCGCCCGGGCCGTCCTCGTCGGTGACCAGGTGCGCGAGCCCGCGGACGACCGCGAGCGGACGGCCGTCGGCCTTGCCCTTGACCAGCTCGGTCGCCGCCGTCACCTCGTCGGCCACGGCCGCGACGGTCATCACCAGAGGTCGACCGAACGTGTCGTGCTGGCCCCGCAGGTCGTCGAGGACGACGACGCCGGCCGCGCCGATCGCGATGTCGGTGACACCCTGACGCCACGGTCGGCCGGCCGTGTCGGAGACGATCACACCGATCCGGACGCCGAACGCCGCGGAGATCCCCGCACGCAGCGCCCGCGCGCTGGCGTCCGGGTCGACGGGCAGCAGCAGCACCGTCCCGACCGGGGTGTTGCTCGCGTCCACACCGGCAGCCGCCATGACCAGGCCGAGGCGGTTCTCGACGATCCGCGTCACGCCACCCGGGTGCTCGCGCGTCGCGACCACGCGCACGGTCTCGTCGGTGATCGCCTGCTCCCGGTCGTCGGCCGCGACCGAACGCCCCTCGGCCTTGGACACGACCTTGCTGGTCAGCACGAGGATGTCACCGTCGCGCAGCCCACGCTCGTCGGTACGAAGGAGTCCCGACAGCAGCGAGACGAGGTCGTCGCCCGCGACGACCTCGCCCAGGCCGGAGGGGGCCCAGACCTGGAACCCGTCCGTGCGCCCGAGACTCATCGGACCAGCTTCGGGAGCACCTGCGAGCCGAAGACCTCGATCCACTCGCGCTGGTTGCGCCCCACGTTGTGCAGGTAGATGCGGTCGAACCCGAGGTCCACGTACTTCTGCAGGTCGGCGCGGTGCACGTCGGGGTCCGACGAGATGACCATGCGTCCCTCGAAGTCCTCCGGGCGGACCAGCTTGGCCATCTGCTCGAAGTCGAACGGCGTGCGGATGTCGCCCTTGGGGAACTTCATGCCGCCGTTCGGCCACTGGTGCATCGCGTTGGCGAGCGCCTCCTCGTCGGTCGGCGCCCAGGACAGGTGCACCTGCAGCGCGCGCGGCATGGTCGACGGGTCCTTGCCGGCCTCGCGCGCGCCCTCGTCGAACTTGCCGAACAGCCCGCTGATCTTCTCCAGCGGCGCACCCACGGTGATGAGGCCGTCGGCGAAGCGCCCCGCGCGCTTGGCGGTGACGGGCCCGGCGGTCGCGACGAGGATCTCGGGCGCGACCTCGGGCATGGTCCACAGCCGCGTCGACTCGAGCTTGTAGAACTGGCCCGCGTGCTTGACGTCCTTGCCGGCCAGCGACGCCGTGAACAGCTTGCGGATGATCTCGATGGCCTCGAACATGCGGTTGATGCGCTCGGGCGCCTCGGGCCAGTACTGCGCGGTGATGTGCTCGTTGAGCGCCTCGCCCGAGCCGAGGCCCAGCCAGTGGCGGCCCGGGTACATCGCGGCGAGCGTCGCCGACGCCTGCGCGACCATCGCCGGGTGCCACCGGAACGTCGGCGCCGTGACGCCCGGGCCGATGTCACCGGACGTCCGCTCCCCCAGCGCCGTGAGCACGTTCCAGACGAACGACGCCTCACCCTGCGCGGGCACCCACGGCTGGTAGTGGTCGGCCGCCATCACGCCCGAGAACCCGTGCTGCTCGGCGTACGCCGCGAGCTCCACGGCCTCCATCGGGGGGAACTGCTCGAGAGCCGCCGCGTAGCCGACCGTCAGCCCGTTCGCCGTCACACCTGGCACGCCACACATCCCTCGTCGATCCCGGGCGGCCCCGACCGGGCAGCCTCCAGCGACCCTAACGCCGAGACCCGCGCGACGTGTTCCGGGCGATGCTCGGCCGGAGTGTGCACGAGGTCGCCCCGCGTTCTGGGAGGATGTGTGCCCATGACCGACGTGAACCCCGCACCCTCGACCGCTGCCTCCCCCGCCAGCCCGGGCCAGGTATCGGGCCAGGTGCCCGACAGGGTCTCCCTGGACGGGGTCGAGGAGCGCTGGGACGCGGCCTGGACCGCGCAGGACCTGTACGGGTTCGACCGCTCGAAGACGCGCGAGCAGGTCTACTCGATCGACACCCCGCCCCCCACGGTCAGCGGGTCGCTGCACGTCGGGCACGTCTTCTCCTACACGCACACCGACGTCGTCGCGCGCTACCGCCGCATGCGGGGTGCCGAGGTCTTCTACCCGATGGGCTGGGACGACAACGGCCTGCCCACCGAGCGTCGCGTGCAGAACTACTACGGCGTGCGCTGCGACCCGTCGCTCCCGTACGACCCCGACTTCACTCCCCCGTACGAGGGCGGCGACAACAAGAGCGGCAAGGCGGGCGACCAGCTGCCCATCAGCCGCCGCAACTTCGTCGAGCTGTGCGAGCGCCTGACGGTCGACGACGAGCGCCAGTTCGAGACGCTGTGGCGCCGCCTGGGCCTGTCGGTCGACTGGTCGAAGACCTACCAGACGATCTCGGCCGACGCTCGCGCCGTGGCTCAGCAGGCGTTCCTGCGCAACCTCGCGCGCGGCGAGGCGTACCAGGCCGAGGCGCCGGGGCTGTGGGACGTGACGTTCCAGACGGCCGTCGCCCAGGCCGAGCTCGAGGCCCGTGACTACCCGGGCGCCTACCACCGCGTCGCGTTCCACGGCGCGGCGGGCCCGGTCTACATCGAGACGACGCGCCCCGAGCTGCTGCCCGCGTGCGTCGCGCTGATCGCGCACCCGGACGACGAGCGCTACCAGCACCTGTTCGGCACCACGGTGACCTCGCCCCTGTTCGGCGTCGAGGTGCCCGTTCTCGCGCACCCCGGTGCGGAGATGGACAAGGGCGCCGGCATCGCGATGTGCTGCACGTTCGGCGACCTGACCGACGTGCAGTGGTGGCGCGAGCTGCAGCTGCCCACGCGCTCGGTCATCGGCCGCAACGGCCGCCTGCTGTCGGACACCCCGGACTGGCTCACCACCGACGAGGGCCGCGCGCTGTACGCCGAGCTCGGCGGCAAGACCACGTTCTCGGCGCGCGAGGCGGTCGTCGCCGGCCTGCGCGAGTCCGGCGACCTGGACGGCGAGCCCGTCAAGACGCAGCGCAAGGCCAACTTCTACGAGAAGGGCGACAAGCCCCTCGAGATCGTCACGAGCCGCCAGTGGTACATCCGCAACGGTGGGCGCGACGCCGCGCTGCGCGACGAGCTGCTGGCGCGCGGCGCCGAGCTCGACTTCCACCCCGAGTTCATGGCCGTCCGGTACGAGAACTGGGTCGGCGGTCTCAACGGCGACTGGCTCATCAGCCGCCAGCGCTTCTTCGGCGTCCCGTTCCCGGTCTGGTACCCGCTCGACGCGGACGGCGAGCCCGACCACGAGAACCCGATCGTCGCGTCCGAGGACCAGCTCCCGATCGACCCGTCGTCAGACGTCCCGCCCGGCTACACGGCCGAGCAGCGCGGCGTCCCGGGTGGCTTCGTGGGCGACCCCGACATCATGGACACGTGGGCCACGTCGTCGCTCACGCCCCAGATCGCCGGCGGCTGGCGCACGGACCCCGACCTGTTCGAGCGCGTCTTCCCGATGAACCTGCGCCCCCAGGGCCAGGACATCATCCGCACGTGGCTGTTCAGCACCGTGGTCCGCTCGCACCAGGAGCACGGCTGCCTGCCGTGGTCCGACGCGGCGATCAGCGGCTGGATCCTCGACCCCGACCGCAAGAAGATGAGCAAGTCCAAGGGCAACGTCGTCACGCCCATGGACCTGCTCGTCGAGCACGGCTCCGACGCGGTGCGCTACTGGGCCGCCTCGGCCCGCCTGGGCACGGACGCCGCGTTCGAGATCGGCCAGATGAAGATCGGCCGCCGCCTCGCGATCAAGATCCTCAACGCGAGCAAGTTCGCGCTCTCGTTCGGCTCGGTCGAGCTCGACCCGGCGCTCGTCACGGTCCCGCTGGACCGCGCGATGCTCGCGGGCCTGGCCGACGTCGTCGACCGCGCGACCGCCGCGCTCGAGGGCTACGACCACACGCGCGCGCTCGAGCTGTCGGAGACGTTCTTCTGGACGTTCTGCGACGACTACCTGGAGCTGGTCAAGGACCGCGCGTACGGCGAGGGTGCGGGGGCTGACTCCGCGCGCGCCGCGCTCGGCATCGCGCTCGACACGCTGCTGCGCCTGTTCGCACCCGTGCTGCCGTTCGCGACCGAAGAGGTGTGGTCGTGGTGGCGCGAGGGGTCGGTGCACCGCGCTCCGTGGCCCGTTGCCGAGCCGCTGCGCGCCGCCGCCGCCGACGTCCACCCGTCCGTCGTCGGCGCGGCCGGTGCCGCGCTCGCCGCGCTGCGCAAGGTCAAGTCCGAGGCGAAGGTCTCGATGAAGACCGAGATCCTCGCCGTCACGCTCGACGTGCCGGCCGGGCTGCTCGCCGACGTCGAGGTCGCGCTGGACGACGTGCGCGCCGCCGGACGCGCGACGGGCACGCTCGAGCTGTCGACGAGCGAGGGCGACGCGGTCGTGGCGCGGGACGCGACGCTGGGCGAGCCGGTCGTCCGAGGCTGATCGCGCGTCGCTCCGTGGCGGGTCGGCCCGCCGACCGGCGGTAACGTCGGTGGCATGACGCTCGCGCCCACCATCACGCTCAACGACGGCCTCGCCCTGCCCGCGGTCGGCTTCGGCACGTACCCGCTGCGCGGGGCACGAGGCGCCGAGGCCGTCGCGGGCGCCATCACGGCGGGCTACCGCCTGATCGACACCGCGTACAACTACGAGAACGAGGGCGCAGTCGGCCAGGCCGTCCGGCTGGCCGGCGTGCCGCGCGACGAGCTGCTGCTGTCGTCCAAGCTGCCGGGCCGCTACCACCGGCACGACGACGCGGTCACCGCCGTGCACGAGTCGCTCTACCGCGCCGGGCTGGACCACTGGGACCTGTACCTGATCCACTGGCCGAACCCGCAGCAGGGCCACTTCGTCGAGGCGTTCGCGGCCCTGCTCGAGCTCCGCGAGCGCGGGCTGATCCGGTCGGTCGGCGTCTCGAACTTCCTGCCCGAGCACCTCGCGACGCTGCGCGACCAGACCGGCGAGCTGCCCTCGGTCAACCAGGTCGAGCTGCACCCCCGCTTCGTGCCGACCGAGCTCGTCGATGCCGATGCCTCGCTCGGCGTCGTCACGCAGTCCTGGTCCCCGTTGGGGCGCGGCAGCTCGGTGCTCGACGACCCGGCCGTCGTGGAGATCGCCCGCGCGCACGGCCGCACCGCCGGGCAGGTGATCCTGCGCTGGCACGTCCAGCTCGGCGCGGTCCCCCTGCCCAAGTCCGGCGACGACGAGCGGCAGCGCCAGAACCTCGCACTGTTCGACTTCGAGCTCTCGCCCGACGAGGTCGCGGCGATCAGCGCGCTGGCGCGGCCCGACGGGCGGATCGCGAACCAGGACCCCGCGGTGTACGAGGAGTTCTGACCCGATTCGCTAGGGTTCGCAGCATGCGTGAGTCAAGCTCGCCGAGCACCGTCCGCACCGATGCCCACGACAGCATCCCCGGCCTGCTTGCCGCGCGCCTCGCCCGCGACCCCGACGGCGTGTTCGCCGAGCGGCGCGACGGCGACGCGTGGGTGCCCGTCACGGTCGCGCAGTTCGCTGCGCTCGTGACGTCGGTCGCCAAGGGCCTCGTCGCGCACGGCATCGAGCCCGGCGACCGCGTCGGCATCATGTCGCGGACGCGCTACGAGTGGACGGTCGTCGACTTCGCGATCTGGGCTGCCGGTGCGGTCGGGGTGCCGATCTACGAGACCGACTCGGCCGAGCAGGTCCGGTGGATCGGCTCGGACACGGGGATCCGCCTGCTCGTGGTCGAGACGGCCGCGCACGCGCACGTCGTCGGCCAGGTCCGCGGCGACCTCCCCGGGCTCGCGGACGTGCTCCTGCTGGACGACGGCGCGATCGACACGCTCGTCGCCGACGGCGCCTCGGTGGCCGACCAGGAGATCGCCCGTCGCAGCGCTCTGGCCGGCATGGACGACCTCGCGACCGTCATCTACACGTCCGGCACCACGGGACGCCCCAAGGGCGTCGAGCTCACGCACGGCAACTTCGTGTCCCTCGCGCTCAACGCGGTCGACGGGCTCGGCGAGGTCTGCGCCACCCCCGGCGCCCGCACGCTCATGTTCATGCCGCTCGCGCACGTGTTCGCGCGCTTCCTGCAGGTGCTGTGCGTGCCGTCGGGCGCAGTGCTCGGGCACGCGCCCGACGCCCGGCACCTCATCGCCGACCTGGCCGGCTTCCAGCCCACGTTCCTGCTCGCGGTCCCCCGCGTCTTCGAGAAGGTCTACAACTCCGCCGAGCAGACCGCCGGCTCGGGAGCGAAGCTGCGCATCTTCCGGTGGTCGGCGAAGGTCGCGATCACGTACTCGCGAGCGCTGGACACGCCGTCCGGGCCGGGTCGGGCGCTGCGATCGCAGCACTCGCTGGCCAGCCGCCTCGTCTACGCCAAGCTGCGAGAGGCCCTCGGCGGTCGCTGCGACTGGGCCGTCTCGGGCGGCGCACCGCTGGGCGAACGGCTGGGGCACTTCTACCGCGGCATCGGCGTGCGCGTGCTCGAGGGCTACGGCCTCACCGAGACCACGGCCCCGACGACCGTCAACCGCCCCGGGCTCACGAAGGTCGGGACGGTCGGTCCCGCGTTCCCGGGCACGTCGCTGCGCGTCGACGACGACGGCGAGATCTGGGTGCGCGGGCCGCACGTGTTCCGCGGCTACCGGCACAACCCCGAGGCGACCGCGCAGGTGCTGGTCGACGGCTGGTTCGACACGGGCGACGTCGGCACGCTCGACGACGACGGCTACCTGCGGATCACCGGACGCTCGAAGGAGCTCATCGTGACCGCGGGCGGCAAGAACGTCGCACCCGCCGAGCTCGAGGACCGGCTGCGCGGCCACCCGATCATCAGCCAGGTGGTGGTCGTCGGCGACCAGCGGCCGTTCATCGGCGCGCTCGTCACGCTCGACGCGGAGATGCTGCCCGGCTGGCTGTCGAACCACGGCCTGCCGGCCATGGACGTCGTCGCCGCGGGTCAGGACCAGCGCGTGCTCGACGCGCTGGACCGCGCCGTCGCGCGCACCAACGAGGCAGTCTCGCGCGCCGAGTCGATCCGCAAGATCAGGGTGCTGGCCACCGACTTCACCGAGGCGAACGGCTACCTCACGCCGTCGCTGAAGGTGAAGCGCGCGCTCGTCCTGCGGGACTTCGCCGCCGAGGTCGACGCGCTGTACGTCGACACGCGCGGCGGCGACTGAACCGCCGCTACACCACCGTCCGCAGCCGCGCCTGGTCCGCCGACTGGGTCGGCACGGCCTCGCTCGGCGTCGAACCGTCGGACCAGCGCAGGAGCGCACCGACGCCGTCGACGAGGTCCACGCTGCCGTCGTCGACGAACGTCACGCCCGCCTCCTGACCGAGCGCCGCGCGCACGAGCGCGATGTCCGCGGTGTAGCGGCCGCCCTCGCCCTCCACGCCCAGCGCCGCGAGGTCCTCGGCGCTGGTGGCGAGCTCGAGCGGAGCGGTCCCGACGAACAGCTCACGCTCGGACAGGGCGCCGGCCAGCGCGTCGACGTGCAGCACGAGCTCGGCCACCTGTCCGCGCCGCAGCACCTCGACGACGTCGTCGAGCGACGTCACGGTGTTCTCACCGCGGCCCTGGGCCGTGGTGAAGCGGTCCACGACGGCTGCCCGCCTGGTCGCGCGGAACTCGGCGACCGCGGCCGCGACCTTCGCCTCGAACGGTCCGGCGTTGATCCCCTCGCCGCGGCCACCGCCCGCGATCTCGACGAGCGCCGCCCGCGCCTCCTGCCCCAGCGCGTCGCGCACGAAGCCCACCGCGCGCGTGTCGCCCGTGAGCAGGACGAGGTCCGGACGCTCCAGGCGAACCCTGCGGTCCACGGCCGCAGCGACCGTCTCGGCGTTGCGCTGCCACGAGTCCTCGGCGCGGGTCTGGCTCCTGCGGTCGAGCCCGCCCTCGCGCGTCTTGTGGACGTCGTCGTGGCCGCCGTCGACCTGCTCGAACCCGGAGGTGGCGTCGGTGGCGCCCCCGAGAGAGCGGCTGAGGAGGTCGGCACCGGTGCGGTCGGCGACGACGAGCAGTGCGGTCACCGCCTCGTCCGCGGACCGGATCGCGGGGAGCAGCGCGGGCAGGGCGCCGTGCACGGCCACGGGCTGGGTCGGCGGCTCGGACAGGAGCCGGTCGACGCGCACGCCCTCGGCGTCGGCGATGATCACCCGCCCACGTCGGCCACGACCGCCCGACGGGACGGCGAGCAGGTCCCCGATCTCGTCGAGCACGCTCGCGGACGCGCCGTCGCGTTCGAGCGCGCGGCGCAGCGACCTCCACCGGTCGGCCGCCTCGGCATCACCGGCCGCGTCTGCCCGGGTCACGTCGAGGAAGACGGTCGTGAACGGAGAAGGACGTCCGAGCAGCGGCTTGAGCCAGTGCAGATCCATGGGCAGCACCTCCGGGAGCGTGATCACCGGCCACCGCGGGCACGAACCGTCCCTCGTCGGCGGTCGGAACTGACACCCCACCTTCCGCTACGTCGGGGTGTCGCGCACCCCGAACCGGGCAAAATGCCGAGCGGGTCCTACGCGTCGTCGCGCGAGGCCTGGGCGATCTCCTCGTGGTGCCGGATGACCTCGCTGACGATGAACGCGAGGAACTTCTCCGCGAACACGGGGTCGAGCTCGGCCTGGTGCGCGAGATCCCGCAGGCGCGCGACCTGCTCGGCCTCACGGCCCGGGTCGGACGCCGGCAGCCCCTGCGCGGCCTTCAGGTGGCCCACCTGCTGCGTCGCCTTGAACCGCTCCGCGAGCAGGTACACCAGGGCGGCGTCGATGTTGTCGATGCTGCCGCGCAGGCGCGCGAGATCGGCCGGGATCGGGGCAGGCAGGTCGCTCACGGTGCCGATCCTAGGTGGAACGCGAGGTCGGTCAGGCGCTCTTCTCGCGGGGCGGGCGCTTCTCACGCGGCACGTCGCGCGGCACGAGCGTCGGGTTGACGTTCTCGAGGACCACCGCACGCGTGATGAGCACGCGCGCGACGTCGTCGCGGCTCGGCACCTCGAACATCACCTGCTGCAGGACCTCTTCCAGGATCGCGCGCAGACCGCGCGCCCCGGTGCCGCGCAGCAGCGCCTGGTCGGCGATCGCCGCGACGGCCTCGTCGTCGAACTCGAGCTCGACGCCGTCGATCTGGAACATGCGCTGGTACTGCTTGACCAGGGCGTTGCGCGGCTCGGTGAGGATCCGGACGAGCGCGTCCTGGTCAAGCCGCGAGACCGCGGCGACCACGGGAAGACGGCCGATGAACTCGGGGATCAGGCCGTACTTCTGCAGGTCCTCCGGGCGGACCTCGGCGAACAGGTCGCCCTCGTCGTGCGCCTCCACGAGCGGGGCGCCGAAGCCGACGACGCGCTTGCGGGCACGCGCCGCGATGATGTCGTCGAGGCCGGCGAACGCGCCGGCCACGATGAACAGCACGTTGGTCGTGTCGATCTGGATGAACTCCTGGTGCGGGTGCTTGCGCCCACCCTGGGGCGGCACCGACGCGCTCGTGCCCTCGATGATCTTCAGCAGCGCCTGCTGCACGCCCTCGCCGGAGACGTCGCGCGTGATCGACGGGTTCTCGGCCTTGCGGGCGATCTTGTCGACCTCGTCGATGTAGATGATGCCGGTCTCGGCGCGCTTGACGTCGTAGTCGGCGGCCTGGATGAGCTTGAGCAGGATGTTCTCGACGTCCTCGCCGACGTAGCCCGCCTCGGTGAGGGCCGTGGCGTCCGCGATGGCGAACGGGACGTTCAGCATCCGTGCCAGCGTCTGCGCGAGGTAGGTCTTGCCCGTGCCCGTGGGGCCGACGAGCAGGATGTTCGACTTCGCGATCTCGACGTGGTCCTCGGTGGTGGTGCGGATGCCCTCACCGGCCTGGATGCGCTTGTAGTGGTTGTAGACCGCGACCGCCAGCGCCCGCTTCGCGGACTCCTGGCCGATGATGTACTGCTCGAGGAACTCGAAGATCTCCTTCGGCTTGGGCAGCTCGACCAGGCCGACCTCGGTCGCCTCGGCGAGCTCCTCCTCGATGATCTCGTTGCAGAGCTCGATGCACTCGTCGCAGATGTAGACGCCCGGGCCCGCGATGAGCTTCTTGACCTGCTTCTGGGACTTGCCGCAGAACGAGCACTTGAGGAGGTCGGCTCCGTCCCCGATTCGCGCCACGTCGTGTCCCTTCACCTCAGGTGCCCCGCCCGGACAGACGGTGCGTCATGCCCCTCGCGGGGCGCCTTCCCCATTGCACACCACGAAACGCGTGATGTCAGCCGTACCCGATGTCGGGCGTGGCGTGTCCTGCGCAAATGAGTGGGCGGGTGATCCGGACGAGTCGCCCGGATCACCCGCCTGCCGCTCAGGACTCGATCTGCGTCGGCTCCACGGTCGTCGCGCGCACGCCCTTGCGGCTCGCGAGCACCTGGTCGACGATGCCGTACTCGTGGGCCTGCTTGGCCGTCAGGATCTTGTCGCGCTCGATGTCCTTGCGCACCTGGTCGAGGTCGCGCCCCGTGTGGTGCGCGAGCGTCTCCTCGAGCCACTCACGCATGCGGATGAGCTCGTTCGCGTGGATCTCGATGTCCGAGGCCTGCGCGTAGCCGCCACCCTCCATCGCGGGCTGGTGGATCAGCACGCGCGCGTTGGGCAGGGCGAGGCGCTTGCCCGGCGATCCGGCGGCCAGCAGCACGGCCGCGGCCGATGCCGCCTGGCCGAGGCAGACCGTCATGATCTCCGGCTTGATGTACTGCATCGTGTCGTAGATGGCCGTGAGGGCCGTGAACGAGCCACCGGGCGAGTTGATGTAGATGGTGATGTCGCGGTCGGGGTCGGTGCCCTCGAGCACGAGCAGCTGGGCCATGACGTCGTCGGCCGAGGCGTCGTCCACCTGCACGCCGAGGAACACGATGCGGTCCTCGAACAGCTTGGTGTACGGGTCCTGGCGCTTGAAGCCGTAGGCCGTGCGCTCCTCGAACTGCGGCAGGACGTAGCGCGACGACGGGGCGGCCGCTGCTCCCCCGAACCCGGCCGGCCCGGCGAGCCGGCCCGCGCGGGCGATGAACTGGGACTCCATGCTCACGATTTTCTCCTTTGGCGTCTGGAGTGAAGGGGGCTCAGGCCGTGCCGCCGCCGCCGGCGACGGAACCGGCCGACTCCACGACGTGGTCGATGAACCCGTACTCGAGCGCCTCGGGCGCGGTGAACCAGCGGTCACGGTCCGAGTCGGCGTGGATCTGCTCGACCGGCTTGCCGGTCTGCTCGGCGATGAGCTCGGCGAGCACGGTCTTCATGTGCAGGATGAGCTGGGCGTTGATGCGCACGTCGGTGGCCGTGCCGCCGATGCCGCCCGAGGGCTGGTGCATCATGACGCGGGCGTGCGGCGTCGCGTAGCGCTTGCCCTTGGCGCCCGACGAGAGCAGGAACTGCCCCATCGAGGCCGCCATGCCCATCGCCACGGTCGCGACGTCGGGCTGGATGTACTGCATCGTGTCGTAGATCGCCATGCCCGCGGTGATCGAGCCACCGGGCGAGTTGATGTACAGGAAGATGTCCTTGTCCGGGTCCTCCGCGGCGAGCAGCATCATCTGCGCGCAGATCGCGTTGGCGTTCTCGTCGCGGACCTCGGAGCCGAGCCAGATGATGCGCTCGCGCAGCAGACGGTTGTAGATGCTGTCGTTCAGGCCGAAGCCCGGGGAGTCGGTCCGGGCCATCGCCGGCTCGTTCTTGTTCACGAAGGCTCCTTCGTCTGGCGGCTACGTGGTGCTCTGTCCTGCGGTGCGCCGACCGGCCCGGGATGGTCCGGCTGACGCGCTGCAGTGACCCTAACGCGACGCCGGTGCGCTCCCAGTCCCGCTCGGGGCCGTTTTCGCTGACGGCGCAGCACGCACCCGTGAACGACGAAGGGGCCCCCACCGCGGTCGCGGTGAAGGCCCCTTCGAGGGCGTGTCAGGCCTTGACCTCGTCCTCCGTGGCGGGGGCGGCGGCCACCGACGAGAAGTCGGTCGCGGCGTCGGTCACGACGGGCGCCTCGGCGTCGTCCTGGACCCCGGCCTCGGCGGCCGCCTCAGCGGCGTCGTCCTCGTCCGAGCCGATGAAGTCCGACAGGTCGACGGCCGTACCGGCGGCGTCGGTCACGGCGACCTGGCGCAGCGCGATCGCGAGGGCCTTCGAGCGGGCGACCTCGGCGACCATGGCGGGGATCTGGCCGCCCTGGTCGAGGCTCTGGATGAACGTGTTGGGGTCCACGCCGTACTGGCGCGACGCGCTCACGAGGTAGTCGACGAGCTCGCCCTGCGAGACCTTGATCTCGAGCTTCTCGGCCAGCGTGTCGAGCAGGATCTGGTTGCGCAGCGCGGTGCTCGCCTGCTCGGTGACCTCGGCGCGGTGCTCGTCGTCCTCGAGACGACCCTCGCCCTCGAGGTGGCGGTGCACCTCGGCCTCGACCACGCCGCTCGGGACGGGGATCTCGGTCGCGGCGAGGAGCTGCTCGAGCAGCAGGTCGCGGGCCTGGATGGCCTGGTTGGAGGACTTGATGCGCCCGGCCTGCTCGCGCAGGTCGGCCGTCAGCTCCTCGAGCGTGTCGAACTCGGAGGCGAGCTGGGCGAACTCGTCGTCGGCGTCGGGGAGCTGGCGCTCCTTGACCGTGGTCGCCGTGACGGTGACCTGGGCGTCCTCGCCCTCGTGCTCGCCGCCGGCGAGCTTGGTGACGAACGTCGTGGTCTCGCCGCTCGACAGGCTCGTGAGCGCCTCGTCGAGGCCCTCGAGCATGTTGCCCGAGCCGATCTGGTAGCTGACGCCCGAGACGTTGTCGACCTGCTCGTCGCCGATCGTGGCGACGAGGTCGATGACGACGAAGTCGCCCTCGGCCGCGGGGCGGTCGACGCCCACGAGGGTGCCGAAGCGCTCGCGCAGCGCGTCGAGGCGGCCGGCCACGTCCTCGTCGTCGACCTCGAGGCCGTCGACCGTGACGGAGAGGCCGTCGAGCTCGGGGATCGTGATCTCGGGACGGACCTCGACCTCGGCCGAGAAGTGCAGCTCGCCCTCGTCGCCCGCGACGAGACCGGGAACCTTGGTGACCTCGACCTCGGGCTGGCCGAGCGGGCGCAGCTTCTGCTCGCGCACGGCCTCGGCGTAGAAGCCGGACAGGCCCTCGTTGACGGCGTGCTCGATGACGGCCGGGCGGCCGATGCGCTGGTCGATGATGCGCGGCGGGACCTTGCCCTTGCGGAAGCCGGGGATGTTCACGTCCTGCGCGATGTGCTCGTAGGCGTGGGCGATGCTCGGCTTGAGCTCGTCGTAGGTCACCTCGACGGTCAGCTTGACCTTGGTCGGGTCCAGGGTCTCGACGGCGCTCTTCACTTCGATGGTCTCCAACTGATCGGGGGCCTGCGCCGGTGACTCCGGCGACTGGCACGCTGTGGGCCGTGCGCTCGGCAGCAGTCAGCGGCGCGCAAGCGACCCTCGATGGTACGCCACCGGCCCGTGCCATCACCAAAACGGTCGGGGCGATCGCTCAGACCGCGGCGCACGCCTCGTCGGACATGAGCCCCTCGACGACCTCGACCGCGCGCGCGACCCCGTCGTACCGCGCGTACTCGCGCGCGAGCTCGCCCGCACGCGCTCGGTAGCGCGGGTCGGCGAGCACGCGCCCGACGCCCGAACGGACGGCCTGAGCGGTGGTCGCGTCCGTGCGACGGTCGGTCGGCAGCACGACGCCGGCACCCGACCACTGCACGCGTGCGCCCACCTCCGCCTTGTCCTCGGAGCGGCCCGCGACGACGAGCGGCACCCCCGCCGCGAGCGCCTGCTGCACTCCCCCGAACCCGCCGTTGGTGACCATGACGTCGACGAGCGGCAGCAGCCGGTCGAACGGCACGAAGGAGGCCGTGCGCAGGTTGGCGGGGCGGCCGGCCGGAAGCACGCGGCCCGGGTCGGACGACGAGATGGTCGCGACGACGAGCACGTGCTCGCCCGCGAGCGCCTCGATGGCCGGCCACAGCAGCCGGTCGGGGTCGAGCGCGAGGGTGCCCTGGGTGACGAGGACCACGGGTGTCCCGCTCTCGTGCGCCGCGAGGACGTCGGGCCACCACGCCGGGAGCTGCGACTCGACGCTCGACAGGTCGCCCGCCGCGGGCAGGAACGGCCCGACGAGCTCGACGTTGCCCGGCAGGTCGGAGCGCGGGTACTCCATCGACGGCACCGACGTGTGCAGCACGCGGTCGGCGAACGCCTGGACCCAGTCCATGAAGAACCCGGGCGGGGGCGTGAGGCCGACGTCGCGCAGGATGCCGCGCGCGGCCCGCTGCGCGCGGCGGAACACGACGTGCGGGACCAGCCAGCGCAGCGCCGCGTACCGCAGCCCGTCCCATCGGCTGCGCGGCGGCTGCAGCCCCGTGCCGAAGGGCGCCGTGTCCCTGCTGGAGACGGCCAACGGCGTGACGGAGAACAGCACGCACGGGACCGCGTGCAGACGCGCGGCGAGCGCCCCGGCGATGCACGCGTTGTCGACCACGACGACGTCCGGCCGGGTCTCGGCGACGATCGCGGACAGGTCGGCGAGCTGACCGGGGACCGGCTCGACGAAGTGGTGCAGCACGTCCCACTGCAGCCGCTTGACGCCGGGCGGCGGCGCGCCGCGCTCGCGCGCCCACTCGTCGACCAGCGCGTCGTCGAGGTCGCGCCCTTGCACGATCGGCGCGGCGGTCGCGCCGGCCGCGCGGATCCCGTCGGCGAACTTGGAACCCGTGTAGACGACGACGTCGTGGCCCTGGGCCACGAGTGCGCGCACGAGCGGGATCGCGGGGCGCACGTGACCCGTGATGGGGGTCAGTGCGACCAGGACGGTGCGCCGTGAACTCATGGGTGTGCTCCAGCGTGCTCGTGCGGCGGGCCGGGTTGCCCGGCCCGCTGCTTCAGGGGCCGTCCCCCGCGCGCCAGATACGTCGCGGCCGTTGTTACGGTCGAGTAACTTACGGTTCCGTAGGTTAGGCTGGAGGAATGACGGACCAGCGCCCCTGGGTGGCGTCGTACGGACCCGGAGTCCCCGCCGACGTCGTCGTCCCCGACGAACCCGTCGGCGCCTGCCTGCAGCGCGCCGCCGAGTCGTGGCCCGACCGCGTCGCCGTCGACTTCCTGGGCGCGACGACCTCGTACCGCGACCTCGCCGACCGTGTCGCGCGAGCGGCACAGGTGCTCGTCGACCTCGGCGTGCGCCCCGGGGATCGCGTCGCGATCGCGCTGCCCAACTGCACGTCCCACGTCGTGGCGTTCCACGCGGTGCTGCGCGTCGGCGCGGTCGTGGTCGAGCACAACCCCACCTACACGGCCCGCGAGCTCGCGCACCAGCTGGCCGACTCGGGCTCGGTCGTCGCGATCGTCTGGGAGAAGGCCGTCGGCGCGGTGCTGTCCGTGCAGCACGAGACCGCGGTCCGCACGGTCGTCGCCGTCGACCTGAGCGCGGACCTCCCCCGCCGCTCGCGCCTCTTGCTGCGGCTGCCCGTGGCCGCCGCGCGACGGACGCGCGAGGCCATGCGGGCACCCGTCCCCGCCGGCACGGCCAGCTGGCACCGCCTCGTCGACGCGGCCGCGCCGCTGCCCACCAGCCACGCCGGACCGTCGTCGGGCGACCTCGCGCTCATCCAGTACACCGGCGGCACGACCGGCACGCCCAAGGGGGCGATGCTCACGCACGCCAACCTCGTCGCGAACACCGTGCAGGGCCAGGCCTGGACGTCCGCGGTCCCCGGCACCGAGACCATCTACGGCGTGCTGCCGTTCTTCCATGCCTTCGGTTTGACCTTGTGCCTGACGTACGCGGCGCGCATCGGCGCGACGCTCGTCGCGTTCCCCAAGTTCGACGCCGACCAGGTGCTCGCCGCCCAGCGTCGCCGGCCCGGCACGTTCCTCCCGGCGGTCCCCCCGATGCTCGACCGGCTCGCGCTGGCCGCGGCCGCGAAGGGGGCCGACCTGACCTCGTTCCGCTACGCGATCAGCGGCGCCATGCCCCTGCCACGCGCGACCGCGCAGCGCTGGGAGGAGCTCACCGATGGTTACGTCGTCGAGGGCTACGGCCTGACCGAGACGTCGCCCGTCGCGCTCGGCAGCCCGCTGTCGTCGGCCCGCCGGCCCGGGGCCCTCGGCCTGCCGTTCCCCAGCACCGACATCCGCATCGTCGACCCGTCGGACCTCACGCGGGACGTCGAGGAGGGCGAGCTGCTCATCCGCGGCCCGCAGGTGTTCGCGGGCTACTGGAACCGCCCCGCCGAGACGAGCGAGCAGCTGCTCGACGACGGCTGGCTGCGCACCGGCGACATCGTGCGCATGGACGACGACGGCATGGTCGTCCTCGTCGACCGCATCAAGGAGATGATCGTGACCGGCGGGTTCAAGGTGTACCCGTCGCAGGTCGAGGACCAGCTGCGGTCGATGCCCGGGGTCGCCGACGTCGCGGTGATCGGCATCCCCGCGGGCGACCTGGGCGAGCACGTGGTCGCGGCGGTCACGCTCGACGACGGCGCATTCGTCGACCTCGCCGCGGTGCGGGCCTGGCTCGAGCCGCGCGTCGCGCGGTACGCCGTCCCGCGCGACCTCGTGGTGCTCACCGAGCTGCCCCGCTCGCTCATCGGCAAGGTGCTGCGCCGCGTGGTGCGGGAGAACTACCTCGCCACCGCGGGCTAGCCGCATCGGCGGCTCCGGTGGCCGTTGGCCCGAACATCGTGAAGCGCTCTGCCCGCTGAGCGGGTAGAACGCTTCACGTTCACGCGATCACAGCGTCGGGATGGCGGGATTCGAACCCACGACCTTCCGCTCCCAAAGCGGACGCGCTACCAACCTGCGCCACATCCCGGAGGGCTGCGGCCGGTCGAGGCCGGCCGCACACCCTGCACGGGAGCGTATCGCCCCGCGAGGCGGTCGCCGTTCAGATATCCGCGGCCGCGGCGGGGACGCGGATCGTCACGACCGTCGGCCCGCCCGCCGGGCTCACGATGTGCACGGTGCCGTCGAACGCGCCCAGGCGTCGCTCGATGCCCCGGAGGCCCGTCCCGGCGCCCAGCTCGGCACCGCCCACGCCGTCGTCGCGCACCTCCACGGTCAGGACCGTCCCCTCGTGGCGCACGTCGACCGTCACAGCGGTGGCGCGAGCGTGCTTCACGACGTTGGCCAGCAGCTCGGAGACCGCGAAGTAGACGGCCGACTCGACCGGCGCGGAAAGGCGGCCGACGAGCGTCGAGGTCACCGTCACCGGGACGGGCAGCTCGATCGCGAGCGAGCGCAGCGCATCGACGAGCCCCCGGTCGGCGAGCACGGGCGGGTGGATGCCGCGGACGAGCTCGCGCAGCTCCCGCAGGGCCGCGGATGACGACTCCTTGGCCTCGGCGAGCAGCACTCGCGCAGCGGCCGGGTCGTCCTCGATGAGCCGCTCGGCCGCGGCGAGGTTCATCCCCACCGCGGCGATGCGGGCCTGGGCGCCGTCGTGCAGGTCGCGCTCGATGCGACGCACCTCGGCGCTCGCGTCGTCCACGACGTTCGCCCGGCTCTGGGAGAGCTCGGCGACGCGCCGTTCGAGGCTCGCGGCCGACGGCGAGAGCATCAGCCGCACCCATGCCGCGTGCAGCCGGGCAGCGGGCCGCAGCAGGAACCAACCGACGATGCCGAAGACCACGCCGACCCCGGCGGCGATCCGCGCCGTGCGCTCGTCGCTCACCGGGACGAACATGAACCACTGCGTGCCGCCGGCGTCGACGACGGGCTTCCAGATCGCCAGCAGCACCAGTCCCCAGGCGGTGTAGAGCATCAGCGAGAGCGGGAACAGGGCGATCACGAGCCCGACGACCGGGTCGACGAGAACCCAGAGCAGGTCCCGCCAGACCGCGCCGTCGCGCAGCTGGGCCAGCACCCGCCGCCAGCGGTTCGCGAGACCACGCCCCTCGGGCAGCGGCCGGTAGCTGTCGGCGATCTCGGTCCCCGACCAGCGCCCGGCCATCCGGCGCTGGCTGCGCGCCACACCAGTGACCGCGTCGAGGGCGCCGGGGACCAGGTACACGCCGACCCAGACGATCAGCAGGCAGATGGTCACGACGAGCCAGACGAGCAGCGCCAGCTCCCAGAACGCGAACGCGATGAGCACGAGCCCGCGTCGGAGCGCCGACGGTCGCGAGTGCGTGGTCACGGGACCACCCTGCCTGATCGCAGCGGCGCGGCGCTCCCGCCGACCCGCGTCGCTACGCTGTCCGTGGCCTCCAGCCCCTGCGAAGGGACCACCGTGCGCATCGTCCTCGCCGAGGACCAGTTCCTGCTCCGCGACGGGTTGACCCGGCTGCTGGCGACGCACGGCATCGAGGTCGTCGCTGCGGTCGCGCACGCCGACGAGATCCTGCCGGCGATCGCCGAGCACGCACCCGACCTGGCGCTCCTGGACGTCAGGCTGCCTCCAGGGTTCGCGGACGAGGGCCTGCGCGCCGGCATCGAGGCGCGCCGGCTCCGCCCCGACCTGCCCGTGATGCTGCTCTCGCAGTACGTCGAGCAGCTGTACGTCGACGAGCTCATCGCCGACGGCGCGAAGGGCGTCGGGTACCTCCTCAAGGACCGGGTGTTCGACGACGCGCAGTTCGTCTCCGCCCTGCGCACGGTCGCCGCGGGTGGCACGGCGATCGACCCCGAGGTGGTCCGGGCGCTGATGCAACGTCGGTCGGCCGCCTCGCTGCTCGACCGGCTGACGCCGCGCGAGCTCGAGGTGCTCGAGCTGATGGCGGAGGGCGAGGGCAACCAGGCCATCGCCGAGCGGCTCGTCGTCACCGAGAAGGCCGTGGCCAAGCACATCAACTCGATCCTGACGAAGCTCGACCTGCCGGTCTCCTCGACGGCGTCGCGCCGCGTGGTCGCGGTGCTCACCTACCTGCGCTCCTGAGCTGCCCGCCCAGCCCGGGCCACCACAGGCGGCGCCGCGCGAGCATCATCGCCGCCGGGAGCACGACGAGCCGGATCAGGGTCGCGTCGAGCACGACCCCCACGACGAGGCCGACCCCGAACTGCTTGAGATCGATGAACCCGAGCACCCCGAACAGGGAGAACACCCCGACCATGACGGCCGCCGCGCCAGTGATCGTGCCGGCGGTGCGCGTGACGCCGTCCGCGATCGCGTCACGGGTCGACATCCCGAGCCGCGCGTTCTCTCGGACCCTGCTCACGACGAACACGTGGTAGTCGAGCGAGAGCCCCGACAGCACGACGAACACGAGCATCGGCACCCACGAGACGACGCTCCCGGTCGACGTGAACCCGAGCGGGCCCTGCGCCCACGTGCCCTGGAACACGGCGGTGATGATGCCGAACGTCGCCGCCATCGACAGCACGTTGAGCAGCACCGTGAGCCCGGCGACCGCGAACGAGCGGAACGCGAGCAGCATCACGAAGAACGTCAGCGCGAGCACCCCTGCCGCGACGATCGGCGTGGCACGGCGCAGGTTCGCGGCGTAGTCCATGCCCGACGCGGTGTCGCCACCGACGTCGGCGCTGGCGCCCTCGATCGTGCCGAGCGTCTGGGGCACGACGGTCTCGCGCAGCGCGGTCACCGCGTCCTCGGCGGCTTGCTCGGTTCCCTGGCCCTGCGATGCCGCGGACACCTGCACGACCGCGGTCCGCCCGTCCGGTGCGAACCAGGGGGCCGCACTCCCGGCGAAGCGCGTGGGATCGGCGTCGACGGCCTGGCCGAGCGCGGCGACCTGGGTGCGGAGCTCGCCCTCGGCGCCTGCCGGGACCTGCGCGACGACGACGGCGGGCGGCGCACCCTGCGGGAACTGCGTGACGAGTCGGTCGTACGCCTGCACGGTCGACAGGCTCTGCGGCAGGGCATTCGTGTCGTCCGCCGCGAGCGAGATCCCGAGCACCGGCGCCGCGAGCGCGAGCAGCCCGACGACCGAGACGACGGTGGCGGCGACGGGCCGCGCGAGCACGCCGCGCAGGATCGCCGGCACCAGGCGCGGCCGTCCGCCGCTCAGGCGCCACAGCACCGGGACCCGCGGCCGCTCGGACCAGCGCCCGAGCACCGCGAGCAGCGCGGGAAGCACGGTCACCGAGGACACCAGGGCGACGAGCACGACGAGGATCGCGCCGGTCGCCATCGCCGCGAGCGAGGAGTCGCCGGCCAGGAACAGCCCGGCCATCGAGAGCACCACGGCGAAGCCCGACACGACGACCGAGTGGCCGGCGGTCTGGGCAGCAACCCGGATCGCCGCGGTGTCCCCCGCGCCCTGGCGCTTCTCCTCGCGGAAGCGGCGCAGGTAGAACAGCGAGTAGTCCACGCCGACGGCCATGCCGACGAGCACCAGCAGGTCGGTGACGGTGCCCGGGTCGGGCAGGAGCTGCGACGCGGCGGCCCACAGGCCGAGCCCGGCGGCGACCGAGGACAGCCCCAGCACGACCGGGATCGTCGCCATGACGATCGCGCCGAACACCACCAGCAGGATGAGCAGGGTCAGCGGGACGCTCAGGCTCGTCGCCTTGCCGAGCTGGGTGCCGAGCCAGTCGTCGAGCTCGACCCCGACCGAGGCGGAACCGGTCTCCTCCACACGAAGACCCGGGTGGTCCGCCTGGACGGCTGCGACCGCCGCCTGGAGGGCTGGCACCTGGGCGGCCGCCGCATCCTCGTCGGCCGACATCGTCGCCTGCACGAGCACGGCCGACCCGTCCTGCGAGGTGACCGGCGCGCTGACGGACGCGACCTCGTCGAGCGCCCCGAGCGCCGCCACGAGCTCGCGCGCGGCTGCATCGGCGTCGGCCGTGTCGAGTTCACCCGAGCGCGCGGTGATCAGCGCGTTCTCGACGACCGGGTCGGGGTGGCCCGCATCGGCCGCGACCTGCGCGGCGCGCCCCGACTCCCCCACCCCGAGGTCGAGGCTCGTCGCCTGCTTCGACGTGACGACGGCGGAGATCCCGGTGAGCAGCACGATCAGCAGCGCCCACACGCCGATCGCGGTCCACCGGTGGGTCGCGCTCCACACGGCGATGCGGGTCGCCAGGCCGTCCCGGCGGGTTGGCGGGAGCGGCACCTCGGTCCGCTCGATGGTCTGCGAGGTCTGCGTCATGGTGCTGGCCCGTCCCGGACTCGATGCGCTGATCGACGATCAGGTCCGGGCGGGGCTCGCTCGGACCTGATCCATCCTTCGCACGGGCGAGGTGGGCGTCAGTGGTGCCTGCACCACTCTTGGGGGCGCTGCTACCGCTCTCGGTAGGCCGCGCACCTGTCCAGCTGGTCGGTGGACGAAGTGCCCGCGCGCAACCGGTAACCTTGGTGCCGCAGTCGCGGCGCCACGGCGTCGGGACCTGTGCGGACGTAGCTCAATGGTAGAGCCCCAGTCTTCCAAACTGGCTACGCGGGTTCGATTCCCGTCGTCCGCTCCCAGCTTCACCGTACGGTCAAGGCTCGCCTGCACGTCGAATCGCCGAGGTGGTCGGCTTGACTCCTGCTGAGTACGCGAGCCTCACCACGCACGAGAAGTCCCGATGGCTGACGGCCGCCCGGCCAGACACCCCAGAGCTCGAGGCCCTGGTGCTTGCCGAGACCGACGTGTCCATCCGGGCGGCCGCCGCCCACGGCTCTCACCAGTCGGAGGCGTTCTTGATGCGCCTCTACGAGGGCGAGTCGGATCCGCAGCTTCGCGAGGTGATCGCGACGAACCCCTCCGCACCGCTGGTCTTGCTCGAGGCCGTGCCGGTTGGTCGACACATCGGCGCATCGCTCGCTGCATATGCGCGCCGCGCGCGGCTGTCCGCGGCGGAGCAGGAGGCACTCGGCGCCTTCGTCGAGGCCAACCACCAGGA
>JBCECL010000053.1:17826-26671 GCA_039207135.1 Brevundimonas sp. | reverse complement strand
CCGGCTAGGGTGCGGGGCGTGGACGACGAGATCGAGCTGCCCGGTGGGAACGTCGGCGGCGCGGTGCTCGTCGGCGACACCGTGCGACGGCCGACCGGGCCGTGGACGCCGGCCGTGCACGAGCTGCTGGACTTCCTCGCCGCTGCGGGCCTCCCGCACGTGCCGCGCGTGCTCGGCATCGACGACAAGGGCCGCGAGATCCTCACGTACCTGCCCGGCGAGGTCGTGCCGATCGGCGAACGCGACCTGACGGACGGGCAGCTGGCCTCCGCGGCCCGCTGGCTGCGCGAGTACCACCGCGTGGTCGTCGGCTTCCCGCGCGAGTCCCGACGCTGGCGGTTCGTCGAGGCGGCCCTCGCACCCGGGCAGATCGTCTGCCACCACGACAGCGCGATGTACAACCTCGCGTTCGACGGCGACGAGCTCGCGGGCGTCTTCGACTGGGACGTCGCCGGGCCGGGTGTCGCTCTCGACGACGTGGCGATCCTCGCGTGGAACTCGCCGCTCCTGCGGCTGGGCGAGGACCCCGCCGCGGCGGCCCACGGGCTGCGCGTCATCGCCGACGCGTACGGCGGCCTGGACCCGCGCGCGATCCTGGAGCATGTGTTCGCGCGCATGACCGACGCGTGCAACCGGATCGAAGCCGGGCAGCGCAACGGCGACCCGGGCATGCTGCGCCTCGGCGAGCGCGGCGAGCCCGCGTCGACCCGTGCGCGGCTGGCGACGCTCGCCGATCGGCGGAGCCACGTCGCTGCCGCTCTGGGCGGGCCCTAGGCGCGAGTAACCAGTTGCCCACCCGCCTTGCCGGTCTGCTAGCGTCGCGGCGATCGCGACCCCGTCGTCAGGAGGTGAGACCCATGAACGCAGGACCCGCACTGGGTGCTCCCCGGGGTCCACGACCGCGCCACTGAGCCGGTCGGTGACAGGAGCGCCCGCCTGGCAACTCGCGAGAGGCACTCCCATGAACCAGACACCTTCTTCACCCCTTCCCGGCGGCACGCCGACGCCGGCCCACGAGCGGGCCACGGACGCCCTCCACGGACGGGCACTCGTGCTCGGCGGCGGCGGCTCGACCGGCAACGCGTGGCTCATCGGCGTCGTCGCCGGCCTGTACGACGCCGGGCTCGACGTCACCGCAGCCGACCTGACCATCGGCACCTCGGCAGGCGCGACGGCCGCAGCCCAGCTCGGGGGCTCGACCCCCGACGAGCTGTTCACCGCCGCCCTCGCCGCTCCCCCGAGCAGGCCCGGCGCCGCACCCGGACGCGCCGCGGCCAGACCGGTGCACGACCACCTGGACAGGCTCGGCAGGCTGATCGCCTCGTCCGAGGACATGGCCGACCTGCGGCGGCGCCTGGGTGCGTCGGCGCTCGAGCTGGAGGCCGCGTCGGACGGCACGTGGCAGGCGCAGTGGCGGACCACCGTCGCCGCACGCCTGCCGAGCCAGGAATGGCCGCGACGATCCGTGCTCATCACGGCGGTCGCCGCCGAGACCGGCGAGCCGGTCACGTTCGACAGCGACAGCGGGGTCGACCTCGCCGACGCCGTCGCCGCGAGCTGCGCGAGCGGGCTGCCCTACCGGATCGGCGGCACCCCGTACATCGACGGCGGCTACCGCCGCAACGAGAACGCCGACCTGGCGGCGGGGCACGAGCGAGTCCTCGTGCTGTCGCCCCTCGGTGGCCGGTCGCTCCATCCGCCCGCGTGGGGCACGGCCCTCGCGGCGCAGGTCGCCGAGCTGCGTGCGCGCGGCTCCCGGGTCGAGACGATCGTGCCGGACGGCGACGACGAGCACCTGTTCGGCGCCAACGCGATGAACCCGTCCCTGCGCCCCGCCGCTGCCGAGGCGGGGCACAAGCAGGGCCGCGCGCTCGCCGGGCGCCTCGCCGAGCTCTGGAGCTGACTGACCGCACCCCGCCGGGGCCGCGACGGTCTCGGCGGGGTCCGGTCAGTCCTTCTTGCGCTGCGGCGGGTCGGCGACCCAGGCGGCGGCCAGCAGGACGATGCGCGCGATGAGGTTGACCCAGATGAGCAGCGTCACGAGCACGGTCGCGGACGCGAACAGCGGGTTCTTGGTGGCGCTGGCCGCGACGACCGATGTGCCCAGGAAGCGCACGACGCCGATGCCGACGGCCGCGATCAGCGCCCCCTGCAGCAGGTCACGCCGGGGCGGGTTCTGGCTCCCGAGCAGGCACACGACGAGCACGAACGTCGCGGCGTCGATGAAGAACGCGACGGCGATGCCGACGACGCGCAGCAGGATGCCACCCGCGTCGCCCCAGCCGAGCGCCGCCAGCACCCACTGCACCACGGACCCGAGCACGGTCGTGAGGATCGCGGAGAGCAGCACGGCCGCCGCGAGGGCCCCCAGTCCCCCGAGCTGTCGCACCTTGCCCTCGATCGCGTTGCTGGGGCGCTCGTCGTCGAACATCGCGCGGATGCCGGTGCGCAGCGCCGCGGTCGCCGAGAGCGCCGACAGCAGCAGCACGACGACCGCCACGATGCCGGCGAACGTGAGGCCGCCGCTGATCTGCAGCGAGTTCGGGTCGATGCCGCTGCCCGAACCGTGCATGCGGAGCAGCCCGGGCAGCGTCTCGTTGATGGCATCGAGGACCTTCTGCCGCAGCTCCTCGTTGTCCCCGAGCACGGCCATGAAGATCGTGTAGCCGATGGTCAGCGCGGCGAACACCGAGAACAGCGCCGCGTACGCGATGCCGCCCGTGAGGACGCCACCGCCGCGCATCACGAAGCGCGCGTTGGCGCGCATCGGACGGGTCGCCTGCGCCCAGGCGAACAGCGCCTTCGCCCGTGCCACCACCGACCGGTCCGGCGGGGTGGAGTCGTCCGCAGGCGCGTCGAGATGCGCGCGGCCGGCCCCGACAGGTTCGCTCATGGAGCGACCCTAGGCGTCGAGCAGCGCCTCGGCACTTGCTCCGGCATCGGTCAGCGCGTGCGTGACCACCACGCGCCACACGCCGTCGGAGCCGAGCTCGTAGCAGTCGAACGAGTCGACGAGGAACGTCGCGTCGTAGTCGGCGAGCTCGTCGATCGCCTCGTCGAGCGCAGCGTCCTCGAGGTCGTGCGCGACCGTGACGTGCGGGTGGTAGTGGAACCGCAGGTCCTGCTCCAGGGGGCCGGACCGGGCTGCGAGCTCGAGCAGCTCGCAGCCGGAGATCCCGTCGGCCACCTGCACGAACGCGACCTGCGAGACGGGCCGGAACGTTCCCGTGCCGCGCAGCCGGACGGTGAACGGTGCGTGCTCCGCGGCGACCGCGGCCAGGTGCGCGGCCACGGCCGGGCGGTCGGCGGGCGAGACGGCCGTGGGGCCCACGATCGTGATGTGCGGCGGGATGAAGTCCGCCATCGCGTCGCCGAAGCGGCCGCGCGCGGCCTGCAGCGCGGAGCCGTGCGGCTCCGGAACGGTGATCGCGATCCCGATGAGCGCCTGGTCGCCCGATCGCTCCGGCAGCCTCATACGCCGACCCGCGCGCGCGGCCGGCGTGCGAGCAGGCCGGTGCGCTCGTAGAGCCGGTCGAGGGTCACCGCCGCGATCTCGCGCGCCTTGTCGGCGCCGGTCGCGAGGATCTCGTCGAGCGAGGCCGGGTCGTCGAGGTAGCCGTGCACGCGCTCCTGGTACGGCGTGACCCAGTCGACGACGACCTGCGCGAGCTCGACCTTCAGGTCGCCGTAGCCGCGGCCCTCGAACGACGCCTCGAGCTCGGGAATCGTTCGGCCCGACAGCGCCGAGTAGATCGTCAGCAGGTTCGAGATGCCGGCCTTGGCGACCGGGTCGAACCGGATCTCGCGCTCGGTGTCCGTCACGGCGGACCGGATGCGCTTGGCGATGACCTTCGGGTCGTCGAGCAGCTCGATGAGCCCGTTCGGCGAGGCGGCCGACTTGCTCATCTTGGCCGTCGGGTCCTGCAGGTCGTAGATCTTGGCCGTCGACTTCACGATGTGCGGCTCGGGCACGACGACCGTCCCGGGCCCGAACCGCGCGTTCAGCCGCTGCGCGAGGTCACGGGTCAGCTCGAGGTGCTGCCGCTGGTCCTCGCCCACGGGCACCAGGTTCGTGTCGTAGAGCAGGATGTCGGCCGCCATGAGCACGGGGTACGTGAACAGCCCGACCGTGGTGCCGTCCGCCCCGTGCTTGCCGGACTTGTCCTTGAACTGCGTCATGCGGCCGGCCTCGCCGAAGCCCGTGTGGCACGACAGCAGCCAGGCCAGCTCCGCGTGCTCGGGGACGTGCGACTGCACGAACAGCAGGCTGCGCTCGGGGTCGACGCCCGCGGCGAGGTACTGCGCGGCCGTCCGCCTCGTGCGGTCACGCAGGACTGCCGGGTCGGGGCTCACGGTCAGGGCGTGCAGGTCGACGACGCAGTAGATCGCCTCGTTGCCGTCCTGCAGGGCGACCCACTGGGTCAGCGCGCCGAGGTAGTTCCCGAGCTGCAGGGAGTCCGACGTGGGCTGCATCCCGGAAAAGATGCGCGACGAGGAGGGGCTCACAGCCATTGGACCATTCTGTCAGTTGGGACGAGTGGGGCGGTGCACCGCAGGTCCCGGTGGGGGCAGCGGCGTTGCTGGGCAGGCGTGGTGCCGACGAGCGTCAGGTCGCCTCGTCGTCGAACGGTGCCGCGCCCGGCGTGACCGACCCCATGACGGCCGCGGCCGTCGCCCTGGGCACGGGAACCTGGCGGGCATCCGGTTCGAGCAACGCGTCGCGCACGATCCTGCGGGGGTCGTACCGGCGCGGGTCGAGGGTGGTCCAGTCCACGTCGATGGCGTCGTCGCCCATCTCCGTGTCGATCCGGTTCTTGGCGTCCTTCATCCACACGCGAGCCTTGCGCACCAGCGCACCGAGCTGCTCGGCGTAGCCGGGCAGCCGTTGCGGGCCGATGACGATGGCCGCGACGAGCAGAAGGACGAGGAACTCGCCTCCGTTGATGTCGAACAGCACCGGGTCAGGCTACCCTGCGCGCCTTACTTCCCCGCCTCGTCGAGGGTCACCCGGACGATGCGGTCGTGCGCGGCGGTCCGCACGGTGAGCTCGACCACGTCACCGGGCTCGTGCGCGCGGATCGCGACGATCAGCTCGTCCGGCTGCGTGACCGGCCGACCGTCGATCGCCGTGATCACGTCGCCCGCGCGGATGCCCGCGCGGTCGGCGGGGCCGTCGGGCGTGACCGGTGAGGCGGCGCCCTGCGCGCTCGTCGCGACCTTGACGCCCTCGCCCTGGTAGGTCTCGTCGAGCGAGACGCCGATGATCGGGTACGTCGCGTGGCCCGACTCGATGAGCTGCTCCGCCGTGCGGCGCACCTGGTTGGACGGGATCGCGAAGCCGAGGCCGATGCTCCCGCCCACGCCCGCGACGCCACCGGGCGGCTGCGCGATCGCCGAGTTGATGCCGATGACCTCGCCCGCGCCGTCCACGAGCGGGCCACCGGAGTTGCCGGGGTTGATCGCGGCGTCGGTCTGGATCGCGTTGATGAACGCGGTGCTCGTGTCGTCCCCTGCGGAGACCGGTCTGTTGAGCGCGCTCACGATGCCGGTCGTGACGGTTCCCGCGAGGCCGAGCGGGGCGCCGATCGCGACCACCGGGTCGCCGACCGCGACCTCGGTCGAGTCGCCCAGCACGAGCGGAGTCAGACCCTTCTCGTCGACCTTGATGACCGCGAGGTCGTAGTCGGGAGTCCGGCCGACGATGCGCGCCGTCCGCTCGCGACCGTCCGAGAACGTGACCGTCAGGGTCCCGCCCGCGCCGGCCGCACCGGCGACCACGTGGTTGTTCGTGAGCACGTAGCCGTCCTCGCGCAGCACGAAGCCCGACCCCGTCGCCGACGTGCTTCCCGACGCGGCCTCGATCGAGACGACGCTCGGCAGCACGCGCTGCGCGATGCCGGCCACGGAGTCCGCCGGGCGCGACGGCGCGGGGCCCGTGGCGCTGGCCTGGTGCACCGGCAGGTCCGCCGACGCGAGGTGGTCGTCGTTGGACAGGTTGGCCCCCAGCACGCCGCCGACGAGGCCGGCGAGCAGCGCGAGCACCAGTAGCGGGACGACCCAGGCGACCGACAGCGAGCGGCGGCGCTTGCGCTTGCGGACCACGACCGCGGGGCCGGCGGGCGGCGCTCCCGGCGGCCAGCTGCCGCCGTGCGCGCTTGTCGGCGCGGTTGTCGGCGCGAGCGCCGGTGCCGGGGCCGACTCGGGCGCGGGCGTGGAGGGTGCGGCGGCCTGCTGCCCGGCGAGGGACCACGGGCTCACGGGCACCGGAGCGGTCGGCTGGCTCGAGGGCGCGCCGTAGGCCGGGGACGGCGTGGGCGACGGGGCCGGTGCCGGTGCGGGTGCCGGTGCGGCAGCAGGTCCGGGTGCGGAGTCCGGTGCTGGAGCGGGTCCAGCAGCAGGCGACGGCGCCGGTATGGGCGCAGGTGGGTCGGCCGGGATCGGGCGGGATCCGCCAGGCGACGCGAACAGGGGCGGCTCCGGCACGGGGCCGGAGTGCTCGTCGGGCGTCGTCATGGCTGGTCGAACACTCCCGTCACCGTGGACCACCCGCGCTGGATGCGGGCCGGCACCCCGTCGTCGAACGTGCCGCCGGGAAATCCTGCCACGAGGTCGGCCGAGGCACCGGGCTGGGCAGCGACCACCTGCACGACCGTCCCGCCCGACTGCCAGACGACGTGCCACGGCTGACGCGAGAGCACGGCGACCTCACGGTCGCCGACCGTGATCTGCTCGGCGCCGTCCAGGCTGGCCGAGTCGAGCCGACCGGCCTGCTCGGTCACGACGACGGGACCGTCGGGGCCCACGACGTCGACCTCGACGGCACCGCCGGCGGTCGTGCGCACGGCGGTCACCGTGAAGCCTGCGGGAAGCTGCGAGGGGAACGGCCAGCCGTTGTCCGAGAGCCACGCGGTCGCCTCGTCGGACGAGTTCCCCTCGACCGCGACCGCGGCGCGGACGGTCCCTGCAGACCCAGGGCTCGTCGCGTGGCCGAGCAGCTCGAGGTCGGCGCTCACGGTTCCTTCCGGCGCCATCGTCGGGCGCTCGCCCAGGACGAACAGCAGCGCCGCCACGGCGCCCACCCCGGCGACGGAGCACACGATGATCCGCGACGCCGTCCGGCGCATCGGCACCTCGCCGCACAGCGCGCCGCCGGTCCGCGACGCCCACACGCGGCGCGCCGGACCACGATGCAGCCCGTAGGACGCCATGTCGTGCACCGTGCGGCGCGCGGGCGGCGCGAACGGGTCGCTCGCGCGCGGCGCAGGCGCGGGGCGCTCCGGGGCCGTCATGGACAGCAGACGGTCCGCGAGGTCGGGGGCGGGTGTCACGTCGTCGACCGCCGCGGCGAGGGCCGCGCGGGCCGCGCGGGCCGCAGCGAGCTCTCGTGCGCACTCCGGGCACGCAGCGACGTGCGCCATGGCGCGCTCGGCGACGGCGGGAGCGAGCTGGCCGTCGACCAACGCGCTGATCCGCGACCCGAGGTGGCTCACGCGTGGACCTCGTCGGCCGTGACGGCGTCGACGCCAGCCGGCGCGCGGTGCTCGAGCGAGACGCGCAGGCGGGCCCGCGCGCGGTGGATGCGGGAGCGGACCGTGCCGAGCTTGATCCCGAGCGTCACCGCGATCTCCTCGTAGGAGAGTCCCTCGATGTCGCACAGGACGACCGCGGCCCGGTACTCGGGCGGCAGCTCGTCGAGCGCCCGCTGGATGTCGTGGTCGAGGTTGCCGTGCTCGAACGCGCGCTCGGGCGCGGCGAGCTGGTCACCCGACGGGTAGCGGTCGGCCTCCTCGCCCATCGCGTCCATGCGGATGCGCTGGCGGCGTCGTGCCTGGTCGAGGAAGAGGTTGGTGGTGATGCGGTGCATCCACCCCTCGAACGTGCCGGGCTGGTACGTGTGGAGCGAACGGAAGACCCGGACGAACGTCTCCTGCGTGAGGTCCTCGGCGTCGGGTCGGTTGCCCGTGAGCCTGTAGGCGAGCCGGTAGACGCGGGCAGAGTGCTCGCGCACGATCTGCTCCCACGTCGGCGGTTGCCAGGCGGGCTGCGGGGTGGACGGCACTGAGCTCCTCGGGTGGTACGTGTCCGACCAGTGTCCCAGGTACTGGCAAGACAGGTCGCATCGGGTGCAACGCGGCGCGCGCTCCGAAAGTTCCGCGACCCCGCGACTACGCTGAACGACGTCGGCGATCGTCGACACCACACAGCATCCAGGGGCACGGGAGGCCACCATCTCCACCGACAAGGCCAGCAGCTGGGTCTACTGCGAGGAGTTCGTCGACGACGACGAGGTCCTGCTGCGCGCTCGTGAGCGCGCGAGCCAGCTCGGCTGCACCCCGGTGCCCGCCGGGACGGGCGCCGCGTTGTCCGTGCTCGCCGCCGCGGTCGGCGCGCGCGCCGTCGTCGAGATCGGCACGGGCGCGGGTGTGTCGTCGCTCTACCTGCTGCGCGGGATGCCCGACGACGGCGTCCTGACGACCATCGACCTCGAGGTGGAGCACCAGCGCGCCGCCAAGGAGGCGTTCGCCGACCAGGGCGTCCGCGCCGCGCGTACGCGGACCATCTCCGGGCGGGCCCTCGACGTGCTCCCGCGCCTGACCGACGGCGCGTACGACCTCGTGCTCGTCGACGCCGACAAGGAGAACGCGGCCGCCTACGTCGAGCAGGCCATTCGCCTCCTGCGGCCCGGCGGCGTGCTGACCGTGGCCGGCGCGCTCTGGCACGACCGGGTGGCCGACCCCGCCCGCCGCGACGAGACCACCACGTCGGTCCGCGAGCTCGGCCGCGCGGTCCGCAGCGACGAGCGCCTGCTCCCCGCGCTGCTGCCGAGCGGCGACGGGCTCCTGGT
>JBCECL010000053.1:4112-17726 GCA_039207135.1 Brevundimonas sp. | reverse complement strand
CGCCGTCAGGCGTGAGCTACCGCAGGTCCGCGAGGTACTGCAGCAGCAGGCGCGCACCGTACCCGGTCGCGCCCTCGGTCACCTCGTGGGCGTCCTTCGTCGACCGCGCGGGCCCCGCGATGTCCAGGTGGGCCCACCTCCGCTCGCCCACGAAGTGCCGCAGGAACAGCGCGGCCGTGATGGAACCGCCGCCGATGTGCTTGTCGCTCGGGACGTGCCGCAGGTCGGCGACGTCCGAGTGGACGGCCTCCTCGTACTCGTCGACGAGGGGCATCGGCCAGGCCGGCTCACCGCTCGCGTCAGCGGCCGCGGCCAGCGATCGGACCAGGGGCGCGTCCCCGTACAGGGCAGCGTGCTGCCGTCCGAGCCC
Source organism: Brevundimonas sp. (assembly GCA_039207135.1). Taxonomy (GTDB): domain Bacteria; phylum Actinomycetota; class Actinomycetes; order Actinomycetales; family Cellulomonadaceae; genus Cellulomonas. The sequence goes on along the minus strand of JBCECL010000053.1, from coordinate 17,356 downwards.
GAGCGACGCGGCACCCGTGAGGGTCGCGACGTCGATCAGGACGTCGGGCTCGAGAGTCGCGTCAGCCCAGGCGAGCGCGTCGGCGAGCACCAGCCGTCCCTCGGCATCGGTGTTCGCGATCTCCACCGTGGTCCCGCCGTACAGGCGCAGGACGTCGCCGGGCCGGTAGGAGGCGGCGCCGAAGTGGTTCTCGGCGAGCGGCAGGACGGCCGTGACCGAGTGCAGCACGCCCGCAGCCGCGGCGCCGAGCACGGTCGCGAGCGCGACGGCAGCACCGGCCATGTCGGTCTTCATGGGCACCATCGCCTCGCGCGGCTTGATGCTCAGGCCGCCAGTGTCGAACGTGATGCCCTTGCCCACGATCACGACGTGCTGCCCGGGGTCGGCGCCGGCCGGCCGGTACGCGACGGTGACCAGGCGCGGCGGCGAGGCCGAGCCGGACCCCACGGCGAGCAGTCCGCCGAAGCCGAGCGCCTCGAGCTCGCGTGGTCCCTGGACCGTGACGGTCAGGCCCGCGTCGCGCGCGAGTCGCGACGCCTCGTCGGCCAGCCATGCGGGGGTCTTGGTGCTCGCGGGCGTGTTCGCCAGGTCGCGCACCAGCCAGGTCGCCGCCGCGGCCGTGCGCGCGGCCGCGACCGCGGCGCTCGCTCGGGAGCCGTCGCGCCCGAGCAGGAGGAGCTCGGCGGCAGACTTCGGGCTCGTGGCGGCGGCGGTCGGTGGTGCGTACGCGGCCAGCAGGTAGCCCTCGACGAAGGCGCGCGCCGACTCGGCGACCTGCGACGCGGACTGCCGGGGCTGGACGCCCGCGGTCGTCGCGACGCGGTCGAGGCCGCGCGCGGCCCGGGCCAGCGCCGCGCCCGCGCGACGAAGGTGCGTGTGGGTGCGAGCTCCGACGCCGAGCAGCACGATGCGGGGCGGCAGCCCCGCCCAGGGAAGCTGGACCGCGGACCCGACGGCCCGCGGAAGCTGCAGGACGTAGGACTCGCCGGCGGCGCCCGTCAGTCCGGCCCGGTCGGCGATCTCGGCGAGGTCGATGCCGTAGAGCGCCGCGGCCTCCGCCGCGCCCTCGCCCGGCTGTGCGCCGTGATCACCCTCGACACCCGGCGTGAGCGCGACCGCGACGGCATCGATGCCGTCCGCGAGCGTCTCGCTGCCCAGCGGGCCGCCGTCCAGCAGGACGTCCGGGAGCGGGCGTCCGAAGGCCGTGGGAGCGGACGAGCTCCGGGCGGAGCGAGTCCGTCCGGAGCTCGTCGAGCTGTCCGTGCGTGCCATCCGTCTCGTCAGGACACGACTGAGGTGAGTGCCTCGCCCAGCTCGGCGGCCTCGGTCGCGTTGAGCTCGACCACCAGCCGTCCACCGCCCTCGAGCGGGACGCGCATCACGATGCCTCGTCCCTCCTTGGTCACCTCGAGCGGTCCGTCACCGGTCCTCGGCTTCATCGCGGCCATGCGGGGCCTCTCCTTCGCCTCGTGCTGTCCCGACCAGGTCGCCGTAGGCGCGCTCACACGCGCCTAACCTGCGGCCCAGCTGCCGGTTGTCCGTCGACCATCCTAGTTCACAGGAACGACACGAGTCGGCGGGAACGAGACGCCGATCACGGCGACCACCCGGTTGGCCCCTCGATCCGCCACATGTCCCAGACCCAGACGAGCTGGAGGTAGAGCATCGCGAGCACGACGGCGGCGAACCAGACGCGCCGGGCGCGCGCGGGTCTCGTCACGACGCCCGCGGTCACCGCGCCGAGGGGGAAGGCGAGCAGCATGAAGCGGGCGAGGCTGCTGCTCGGCTCGACCGCACCGGCGATGTACAGCAGGTACGCAGCGGGCCAGACGTGCAGCTCGTTGCCCAGACGCCATGCGGCGGGCACGACGAGCACCGCGATGACCAGGGCGAACGAGCCGAGCAGCACCCACGGCGCGAGGTCGCCGAACCAGAACCTGCTCACGTAGCCCCACGACGAGAACGGCACGACGTCCCGCACCCCGCGCCAGGTCGCCTGCGTCTCGAGGTAGGCGTCGCGCTCCCCCGTGACCCAGCCGCAGATCAGGGGCCACAGCACCCCCGAGATGCCCGCCGTGATCGTGAGGGCTCCGAGCGCGCCGACGTCGCGCGCCGTGAGCCTGTCGTCGCCCGTCCGGCTGGCCCGCCAGCGCACCAGCGCGTGGACCACGATCACGACCGCCATCGGCAGCGCGACGGCCCGCGTGAGCCCGAGCGCGATGACCACGACCCCAGCCTCGAGGTAGTGGCGCCGAACGATCATCAGCAGCGCGAGCGCAATGAGCAGCAGCGCGAGCGACTCGGTGTACCCGATCTGCAGGACCACGGACGTGGGGAACACGCTCACGAGCGCGACCGTCGCGAGCGGCAGACCCGGCCGGGCCGCGACGGCGCGCGGCGCACCGACGGCGACGAGCCGGTGGATGACGACCATCGCGAGGCCGCCCAGGAGGAGGGCCAGCATCGGCGCGACCTGGTAGAACTCCAGGCCCGTCACGGCCATCAAGAACCGGACCATCATCGGGAACAGCGGGAAGAAGGCCCAGGTGTTCTGCTGCACCTGCCCGAGCTCGTCGCGCGGCAGCTGCGACGGGTAGCCGTCCTCGACGACCTGCTGGTACCAGCCCGCGTCCCAGAACTTGCCCGTGAACTCGAGGTACGAGGGATGCGCGTCGGTCCAGTAGTTCGCGTCCTGGTGCGCGGCCGTCGCGACGAGAGCGACCGCGCTGAACAGGCGCGCGGCCGCGTACACCGCGAGCGCCTGCACCCACCACGGCCACGCGCGCGGGTCCCAGGGGCTCACGGCCCGTGCGTCGGCAACCGCGACGGTGCGCTCGACGGCGGCGGCGTCCGTCGGCTGCTCGCTCACACGAGTCCCCGCACGGCCTGCTCCGGAGACCGGTCGCCCCGGATGGCGGCGACCATGTCGAGCGTGCGTCGCGTCGCGCGCACGTCGTGCACCCGGAACACGCGCGCACCCAGCCACGCGGCGACCGAGGTCGCGGCGAGCGTGCCCTCGAGCCGTTCGTCGGCGGGCAGGCCGAGCGTCTCCCCCACGAAGTCCTTGCGCGACAGCGCCATCAGCACCGGGAAGCCGAGCTCGACCAGGGCCTGCGTGCGGCGGACGAGGTGCAGCGAGTGCCACGTGTTCTTGCCGAAGTCGTGGGTCGGGTCGACGAGCACGCTCGCGGGGTCGATGCCGAGCGCGACGGCCCTCGCGGCCCCCGCGGAGACGGTCGCGACCACGTCGTCGAGCACGCCGTCGAGCGGGTCGTCGAGCGGGTCCGTGCCCTTGCTCGGGTACGCGACCCGCAACGGATCGGTGCGCGGCATGGCGCCGCCCGTGTGCGAGCAGACGATGCCCAGTCCGCGCTCGGCGGCCACCTCGACCAGCCCCGGGTCGTGACCGGCCCACGTGTCGTTGACGAGGTCGGCACCGGCGTCGGCCGCGGCCCTCGCGACGTCCGAACGCCACGTGTCCACGCTCACGAGCAGGTCGGGGTGCCGGGCGCGGACGCGGGCGACGAGGGGCACGACGCGCGCGATCTCGTCCTCGACGCTCACCACGGGTCCGCGGCCGGCGCGCACGCCGCCGAGGTCGACGATGTCCGCGCCTTCGTCGCTCGCGCGCGCGACGGCCTCGTCGGCCGCGTCGTCGTCGCCGTACCGGGCAGGCGCGTAGAACGAGTCCGGGGTGCGGTTGACGACCGCCATCACGACCGGGTGGTCCGCGGCGAACGTGCGGTCGCGCAGGCGGAGCGTCGCGCCGGGCGCGGGGACTCCGGCGATCACGACGAGGCGTCCTGCGATTCCCGCTGCGCGGCGGCGGTTGCGGCCACGGCGGCGGCCTCGGCCTCCCGAAGCTCCGCGCCGCGGTCGACGACGATCTTGACGGCCTCCTCGGCCGTGTCGACGAGCTGGATGAGCTCGTGGTCCGTGGGCCCGACGAGCCCGCGCTCCATGACCGGGCCCCGCACCCAGTCCAGCAGGCCCTGCCAGTAGTCCCGCCCGATGAGCACGATGGGGAACTCCATGACCTTGTGCGTCTGCACGAGCGTGAGCGCCTCGAAGAGCTCGTCGAACGTGCCGAACCCGCCGGGCAGCACCACGAAGCCCTGCGAGTACTTGACGAACATCGTCTTGCGGGCGAAGAAGTAGCGGAAGTTGATGCCCAGGTCGACGTAGTCGTTCATGCCCTGCTCGAACGGCAGCTCGATGCCGAGGCCGACGGACACGCCGCCCGCACCCTTGGCGCCCTTGTTCGCAGCCTCCATGATCCCGGGACCGCCGCCCGTGATCACGGCGTAGCCGGCCTCCACCAGCCCGGCACCCACGGCCACGCCCGCGGCGTAGTCGGGGTGCTCCGGCTTGGTGCGGGCCGAGCCGAACACGCTCACGGCGGGCCCCACGTCGGCGAGCGCGCCGAAGCCCTCGACGAACTCGCTCTGGATGCGCATGACGCGCCACGGGTCGCCGCTCAGCCAGCTCGTGTCGCCCGCGCCGCTCAGCAGGCGCTGGTCGGACGTCGTCGTCGGGATCTGCCCACCACGCAGCAGCACCGGACCCTTGCGATAGCCGTGCCCCGGGGCCGGCTGACCGTCGTCGCTCATGGCCTCGACTCTAGGTGCCTTCGGGAGCGTCAGGCGGTCAACCAGGCGTGCTGCGCCCGGTAGGCCGTGTAGATCTGGTCCACCGGACACCTCTCGTCCACCTTGTGGGCGAGCAGCGGGTCGCCGGGCCCGAAGTTCACGGCGGGGATGCCGAGCGCGGAGAAGCGCGCGACGTCGGTCCAGCCGTACTTCGGGGCGGGCGCGCCGCCGGTGATACCCAGTACCGCCGCGGCGAACTCCTGCGCGGCGGGTGCGTCGAGACCCGGACGCGCGCCGGGCGCCGAGTCCGTGATCACGACGTCGTACCCCTCGAACAGCTCGCGGACGTGGTCCGCCGCCTGCTCGGGGCTCTGCGACGGCGCGAAGCGGTAGTTGACGGTCACGACGCACGCGTCGGGGATCACGTTGGCGGCCGTGCCGCCCGAGATCAGGACCGCGTTCAGGCTCTCGCGGTAGTCCAGCCCGTCGACCGTGACCGTGCGCGGCTCGTACGCCTCGAGCCGCCGCAGCACCTCGCCGGCCGCGTGGATCGCGTTGACGCCCACCCACGCACGGGCCGAGTGCGCCGCGACGCCCGCGAGCCGCACCTCGGCACGCAAGGTCCCGTTGCAGCCGCCCTCGATGCCGCCGTTGGACGGCTCGCCGAGCACCGCGAAGTCGCACGCGATCCACTCCGGGTGCGTCCGGACCAGGCGCGCCAGCCCGTTCAGCTCGGCGGCGACCTCCTCGTGGTCGTAGAACACCCAGGTCACGTCTCTCGTCGGCGCGTCCACCGCGGCCGCGAGCGCGAGCTGCACCGCGACGCCCGCCTTCATGTCCACGGTCCCGCGGCCCCACACCTCGCCGTCGACGACCCGCGTGGGCAGGTTGTCCGCGATCGGGACGGTGTCGAGGTGCCCCGCGACGACGACGCGCGACGAGCGGCCCAGGTTCGTGCGCGCCACGACGGCGTCCCCGTCGCGCAGCACCTCGAGGTGCGCGTACTGGCTCAGCGCCGCCTCGACCGCGTCGGCGATGGCCTTCTCGTCCCCGCTCTCGGAGGGGATGTCGCACAGCGCGCGCGTGAGGTCCACGAGATCGGCCCGAAGATCAAGAGTCACCCGCCGACCCTACCGACCCCCGCGCCCCCCGCCCGGTTTCCGCCGGGCGCCCCCTCAGCCCCCGCCCGTCCTACCCGCCCGGCGAGAGGTGGCGGATGGGCGGGAGTGGGCGGGTGGGGGCGGGATCGTCGTGGGGTGGGGGTGTCGCCTAGGGTTGCGCCCATGACTTCACGTTCCGCCTGGGGGTTCGGCCTGTCCACGGTCACCCTCGACGGCGTCACCCTGGATACCTGGTACCCGGCTCCCGCTCTCGGCACCCCGGACGACGACGCCGTCGCCCCCGCGGAGCTCGTCGCGGCCGAGCGGACCGACGAGGCGCGGGCGGTCCGCATCGTCGTCGTCCGCACCGTGATCGACCTCGACGAGGCGCCCGCGAGCACGGCCGACGCCTACCTCCGCCTGCACCTGCTCTCGCACCGCCTGGTCGCACCGCACGGCCAGAACCTCGACGGCGTGTTCGCCGTCCTGCCCAACGTGGTCTGGACCGACCGCGGCCCGTGCGCCGTCGAGGGCTTCGAGGCGACCCGCCTGCGCCTGCGCACGGCCACCGGCGTCGCGCCCACCGTCCACGGCGTCGACAAGTTCCCCCGGATGGTCGACTACGTGCTGCCGAGCGGCGTGCGGATCGCGGACGCGGACCGCGTGCGCCTGGGCGCGCACCTCGCGCCCGGCACCACCGTGATGCACGAGGGCTTCGTCAACTACAACGCCGGCACCACCGGGACCTCGATGGTCGAGGGACGCATCTCTGCCGGTGTGGTCGTCGGCGACGGCTCGGACATCGGTGGCGGCGCCTCGATCATGGGCACGCTGTCCGGTGGCGGACGGCTCGTCGTCTCGGTCGGCGCGCGCTCGCTGCTCGGCGCCAACGCCGGGCTGGGCATCCCGCTGGGCGACGACTGCGTCGTCGAGGCCGGGCTGTACGTCACCGCGGGCACGAAGGTCACGCTCGTCGGTTTCGCGGGCGACGACGACGGGCGCGTGGTCAAGGCGCGTGAGCTCGCGGGCGCCGACGGCGTGCTGTTCCGCCGCAACTCGCTCACCGGCGGCGTCGAGGCGGTCGCGCGCACGGGCACCGGCGTGGAGCTCAACAGCGTCCTGCACGCGAACTGAGCGTGGCTCGCCGCCCGCGCCGACGTCGCCGGAGCGCGTTGCGCGCGTTGGTGTCGGTGCTGCTCGTCGTCGCGCTGCTCGCGGCGGGGGTGGCTGGCGTCGTCGCCGTGCTCAACAGCCAGAGCCCGCCGCGGCCGCAGGCCGAGGTCTGCTTCGCGGGCGAGGGCGCCGACCAGGTGGCGCTCTCGCCGACGCAGGCGCAGAACGCCGCGCTGATCGCAGCCGTCACGATCCGCCGCGGGCTTCCCGCGCGCGCGGCGACCATCGGCATCGCGACGGCGCTGCAGGAGTCGCGGCTCGTCAACATCGACTACGGCGACCGCGACTCGGTCGGCCTGTTCCAGCAGCGCCCGTCGCAGGGCTGGGGCACGGTCGAGCAGATCATGAACCCCGTCTACGCGACCGGGAAGTTCTTCGACCACCTCGTCAAGGTGGAGGGGTACGAGGACATGGAGATCACCGCCGCCGCACAGGCCGTGCAGCGATCCGGGTTCCCGGAGGCGTACGCGCAGCACGAGCCGCGCGCTCGCGCGTTCGCCTCGGCGCTGACGGGCTACTCGACGGCGTCGCTGCGGTGCGACCTGCACGACGCCGAACCCGGCACCGGCGACCCGGATGCGGTCGTCGCACGCGTGCGACGCGACTTCGGCAAGGTCCCGACGAAGGTCGCGACGCCCGCCGACGGCCCGGTGAGCGTCACCGTCGACGCAGCGGCGCTCGGGGACGACGCGGAGCGGCTCGGATCGGCCGTCGCCCAGTGGGCCGTGGCGACCGCGTCAGAGCTCGGCGCCACCTCGGTCGAGGTGTCCGACAAGCGGTGGGACCGAGAGGCCGGCACGTGGAAGACGGCCCCGGCGGCGCTCCCGGCGGGGAGCGTCCGCATCACCCTCGTCGCCGACTAGGCGCGCCCGCTCGCGAAGTCGGCCGCGAACACGCCGAGCGGGAGCAGCAGCACGGACGGGAACCACCACATCCCGTCGGGCGTGACGCCGACCAGCCCGACGGCCACGACCAGGGCGAGCTGCACGCGCCACCGTCCGGTCGGCCCCAGGCGCCGCGACGAACGAGGAGCGAGCCACACGCCCCACACCGTGGCCACGGCCAACGGAAGCAGCACCGCCAGGAGCCAGGACGACACGGTCGACCAGCCCACGACCCATCCGGCGAAGGCCGCGGCAGCGAGCAGGACGATCTCCGCCAGGAACGCGACGACGTCACGGCCGCCGACGACCGGCGGCGCGCCGTCCTCGGGCGTCAACGCGCGTCGATACCCACGTAGTCGCGCTCGACCGCACCCGTGTAGATCTGCCGCGGGCGGCCGATCTTGGTCTGCGGGTCGAGCATCATCTCGCGCCACTGCGCGATCCAGCCGGGCATCCGGCCGAGCGCGAACAGCGGCGTGAACATCGACGGGTCGAAGCCCATGGCCTTGTAGATCAGGCCCGTGTAGAAGTCGACGTTCGGGTAGAGCTTGCGCGAGACGAAGTAGTCGTCGTTGAGCGCGATCTCCTCGAGGCCCATGGCCAGGTCGAGCAGCTCGTCGTCCTTGCCGAGCGCCTTGAGCACGGCGTGCGCGCTCTCCTTGACGATGGCCGCGCGGGGGTCGTAGTTCTTGTAGACCCGGTGGCCGAAGCCCATGAGCCGGACGCCGTCCTCCTTGTTCTTGACGCGCGTCATGAACTCGGTGGCGTCGCCGCCGTTGGCGTTGATCTCGCTGAGCATCTTCAGCACGGCCTCGTTGGCGCCGCCGTGCAGCGGCCCGGAGAGCGCGTTGATGCCGGCTGCGACCGAGGCGTAGAGGTTGGCGTGCGACGAGCCGACGATGCGGACGGTCGACGTCGAGCAGTTCTGCTCGTGGTCGGCGTGCAGGATGAGCAGCTGGTCCAGCGCGTTCACGACGACCGGGTCGGGCTCGTACTGCTGGTACGGCACCGCGAACGTCATGCGCAGGAAGTCCTCGACGTACCCACGGCTGTAGTCCGGGTAGAGCAGCGGCTCGCCCTTGGACGTGCGGTGCACGTACGACGTGATCGTGCGCGTCTTGGCCAGGATCAGCACGGTGGCGAGCTCGACCGTCTCGGGGTCGAACGGGTCCAGCGACTCGGGGTAGAACGTGGACAACGCGTTGATCGCCGAGGACATGATCGCCATCGGGTGCCCGCCGCGCGGGAAGGTGCCCATGAACGTGCGGAAGTCCTCGTGGACCAGCGTGTGCCGGTTGACGCGCTCCTCGAACGCCGAGAGCTCGTCCGACGTGGGCAGCTCGCCGTGGATGAGCAGGTAGGCGACCTCGAGGAACGTCGCGTTGGCCGCGAGCTGCTCGATCGGGTAGCCGCGGTAGCGCAGGATGCCCTGGTCGCCGTCGATGTAGGTGACCTTGGACTCGCAGGACGCGGTGTTCATGAAGCCGGGGTCGACCGTGACCAGGCCGGTGTCGCGCAGCAGCGTGGACACGACGACGCCGTCGTTGCCCTCGGTCGCGGGCACGACCGGAAGGTTGCGCGTGGTCCCGTCGACCACCAGCTCGACCGTGGTGCCGACGGTCGTCTCGGTTCCAGCCATGCGTTGCCTCCAGGGTGCCCTGGGCGGGTGGGGTGCGCCGCGCCCAGGTTCGAATCGCTCTTCCACGACCGATCGGGCCGCATGTGCCGACCGCAGAACAGGACGTCGGCGACCGTCGCCTGACGCTACCCGCGCACGAGGCCGGATGCCCAATCACTCGTAGGACGACTAGGACGTGATCCGCGTCACACTACGCCGAATCAGGCCCCGGACAGGCGCGCGGCGGCCTCGTCGATCCGCTCGTCGGTCGCCGTCAGCGCGATCCGCACGTGCTCGCGGTCGCCGTAGAAGGCGCCTGGTGCGGCGAGGATCCCGAGGCTCGCGAGGTCGCCGACCGTGGCCCACGAGTCCTGGTTGCCGAGCTCGGGCCGGGTCCACAGGTACAGGCCCGCCGACGACGAGTCGACGACGTAGCCGGCCCCCTCGAGGGCCGCGCGGAGCACCGTCCGCCGGCGGCGGTAGCGCTCGCGCTGCTCCGCCACGTGCGCGTCGTCGTCGAGCGCGACGACCATCGCGGCCTGGACCGGCGCCGGCACGATCAGACCCGCGTGCTTGCGGACCTCGAGGAGCCCGGCGACCAGCGCGGGGTCGCCCGCGACGAACGCGGCCCGGTAGCCCGCGAGGTTGGACTGCTTGGACAGCGAGTACACGCTCAGCAGGCCGGTCAGGTCACCGCCCGTGACGCGCGGGTCGAGGATGCTGGGCACGCCCTCCGACGCCCACGGCTGCGCCCACGCGAGCTCGGCGTAGCACTCGTCCGAGGCGATGACGACGGGCCGCCCGTCGCGCGCCGCGGCGGCCCGCGCGGCCTCGACGACCGCGCGCAGCTCGTCGACAGAGAGCACCGAGCCGTCGGGGTTGCCCGGCGAGTTCAGCCAGACGAGGCGGACTCCGCCAGATGCGAGCCGTGATGCGGGGTCGTCGGTCGGCTCGGGCGTCGCGCCCGCGAGCCTGGCCCCGACGTCGTACGTCGGGTAGGCGGCGCGCGGGTGCAGCACGACGTCACCCGCGCCGAGCCCGAGCAGGGCCGGCAGGAACGCGACGAGCTCCTTGGAGCCGACGGTCGGCAATACCGCCGCCGGGTCGAGGCCGCGGACGCCACGGCGCCTGGCGAACCAGCGCACGACCGCCTCGCGCAGCTCCGCCGTGCCGTGCGTCGTCGGGTACCCATGCGCGTCGGACGCACCGGCGAGCGCCTCGCGGATCAGCTCCGGCGTGGGGTCCACGGGTGTGCCGACGGAGAGGTCGACGATGCCACCCGGGTGCTCACGCGCACGCTGGGCGTACGGCACGAGCGTGTCCCAGGGGAAGTCCGGCAGGGCGCCGGTCAGCAGGCCCATCGGGGCGCCGCGTCAGTCTTCGTGCACGCGCAGCGGGAGCGTGGCGATGATCGGGTGGTCCTTGTCGATCTCGCCCATCTTCGCGGCGCCGCCCGGCGAACCGAGGTCGTCGAAGAACTCGACGTTCGCCTTGTAGTACTGCGACCACTGCTCCGGGACGTCGTCCTCGTAGTAGATCGCCTCGACGGGGCAGACCGGCTCGCACGCACCACAGTCGACGCATTCGTCGGGGTGGATGTACAGCGACCGCTTGCCCTCGTAGATGCAGTCGACGGGGCACTCCTCGATGCACGCCTTGTCCTTGACGTCCACACAAGGTTCGGCGATCACATACGTCACGGTCTGTCCTCCACTAGACGGGGTGTCTCTAGTATTCCGCACATGTCTGCGACCGCGATGCGCTGTCCACGGGCGGCACGGTGACGCCCGCCACGTGGCGGTCCCTGCCCGTCGGCGGGCGGGTCGTCGTGCGCCGTCTGCGCGACGACGACCCCGCCCCGGACGAGCCGCCGTTCACCGACGTGCTCGGTGACCTGCTCGCGCTCGACGACGACGGCGTCCTGATCCGCACCCGCCGCGGCGACGTCCACGTGCCCGCCGCCGACATCGTGCTCTCGAAGCAGGTGCCGCCCGCGCCACCGCGGCGCGGGTGACGGCCTACTTCTTGGTCTTCGCGTCCGGCGGTTCCCCGCAGACCACCTTGTTCTGCGGCTTGTAGCGCCACGTGTTCGACTCCGTCTTCTTGAGCTCGTCGTCGAGGTACGTCTTGCGCGTGACGGTCACCGTGAAGCCCGGGTTGCCCGCGAGGGCGGGCTCGCAGGTCGGCGACTGGGAGTAGACGGTCGTCGGCGCGACCACGCCCGAGCGCGGGCTCGTCGTCGTCTTGACCGTCCAGTACTTGGTGCCCCAGATCCGCACGTACGTGCGGCCGTCGGCGACCCAGCCCTGGACCAACGCGCCGTACGGCGTGTTGTTCTTCCACTTCATGTCGATGACACCCGTGAAGATCGTCGCCTCGCGCCCCTCGGGGTAGCGCGCGAACCACTCGCTGTGCGGCGTGTGCGCGACGTCGGTCATGCCCGCGAAGAACGCCGCGTTGTACGTCGTCGTCGAGACCTGGGACAGACCGCCGCCGATGGCCTGCACGTGCTCGCCGCTCACGATCGCGCCCGCGTCGATGAAGCCGTGCGCGGCGTCGACCGGACCGAGCGCGTCGGTGAGGCTGAACGTCTCGCCGGGCCGGATGAGCGTCCCGGTGATGTGCGCCAGGCCGGTCTTGATGTTCTCCGTGCGGCGCGGCTCGGCCGTCAGCGGCGTCGAGAACTCCGAGACGATCTCCGTGATGCCGAGCTTCTTGAGCGCGGCCGTCGAGTCCTCGGGGTCCTTCTCGACGAGCTTGACGTCCGCGTTGCGCTGCGCGGCGGTCGCCGCGGTCGCGACCGCGGAGGCCAGCGCGTCCTCGTCGATGCTCGTGCCGGGCTTGCCCGGGACCAGGACCGGCTTGTCGTCCTTGAACTCGAACTTGGCGTCGGCGGCCTTGGTCAGCAGCTTGGGCTGCTGATCGAGCACGTCGGCCGCGAGCTTCTTGCCGTCGAGCGAGATCGTCAGGTTGCCGTCAGTCGGCACCATCGACGCCGCCGACGCGATCTGCTGCGGCGTCAGGACCGACAGCTTGTCGTCGATCGTCACGGACACCGGTCCGGACACCACCTGGTTCGCGACCGCGAGGGCCGCGTCCGTCTCCGCCTGCGTGACGTCGGGTTCGACGACCTCGGTCGGCAGCTCGAGCGGGCGTGCACCCGTGAGCCACTCGTCCTGGATCACCTTCGCAGCACCGTCCGTGTCGAGCTTCCAGCCCTCGACGGCGTCCGTCGCCTGGGCGCTGCCGTCGACGAACACGATCGAGCCGTCGACGGGCTCCTTCGACAGGTCGTCCTCGAGCGCCTCGACAGACTGGGTCAGCGCCTTCTCGTCGACCGTGGTCACGGGCTCCGACTCGCCGACGCCGACGAGGTGCTGCCACAGCCGTCCGAACTCGAGCAGGCCCACGCCCGTCAGCTGGTCGACCGTCGCCTGCGCGTCCAGGGTCAGCCCGGCGTCCTGCGGGTCGATGCTCGAGGTCACGTCGTTGGCGACGACCTCGATGGGCTTGGTCGTCGCGTCGTGCAGCTCGTCGTCCAGGCGCGCGACCGCGTCGTCCGACGACAGCCCGCCGATCTCGACCCCCGCGACGCTCGCGCCGCGCGGGACCTTGTCGGCCAGGGCGTACGACACCGCGACGTATGCGCCGACGAGCACGACGACGATCCCGCCGACCACCGCGAGACGCTTGGGCCAGCGACGCTTGCGGGCATCGGGTTCGAACACGTCGAGCGGGGACTCCTTGCGGGGCGACGGGGAGATCGGGCCGCCGGTCACGCGCAGGGGCGTGGGCGCGGCGGGCTGTGCGGCGGGCTGCGCGGCGGGCTGCGCTGCCGGCGCCTGGACCGGCGTCGCCGGGCTCGGGGCACCTGCTGCGG
>JBCECL010000053.1:0-4012 GCA_039207135.1 Brevundimonas sp. | reverse complement strand
CTCGGGCTCGGCAGCAGCATCGGCGGCGGCATCGCGCTCGACGGCGGCTTCGGGCTCGACGACATCGGTGCCTTCGCCCTCCGGTGCCGCATCCCCTTCGGAGACCTCGGAAGCCTCAGGAGCGTCAGACCCCTCGTCGGGCGTCGCAGCCGAGTCTGCCGGCCGCACGTTCGACACCCCGAGGACCGTCCCGCCGCCCCACACGGGCCAGACGTCGTCGGCGACCTCGCCGACCGAGTCGTCACTCGATGCGTCGTCGCTCAGGGAAGGCTCCGGCGAGCGCTCGGGCGCGACGGGCGAGTCGACCGGCGCTTCCGGGGTCGGACCATCGGTCGCGTCCACATCGCCCTGGTCGGTTCCGTCGCTCATCTTCTCCCCCACGATTGCCCGCGCCACGTGCGCCCGCGCGAGTCTACGTCGCGAGGCTGGGCGGACCCTGCGTCGCGCCACGTGGCGCGCGGTGCTTCAGCCTCGGACGGGGTGCAGGCGCCCGCGCAGGTGGACCAGACCACCCGCATCGGGTGCGCCCTGCGCCGCTGCCAGCACCGTTCCGACGACGATGTCGTGGTCGCCCGCGGGGTGCACCGCCGACGTGCGGCAGTCGAGCCATGCGGCGGCGCCGTCGATCCACGCCGCCCCGGAGACGGGCGCGTCACGATGCGGGACCCGGTCGAGCTGCCCGAACGCCGGGCGACCGGGGGACGCGAGCCAGTCCGCGACCGGCCCCTGCGCGTCGGACAGGATGCTGATCGACCAGGTGTCGACCTCGTCGAGCGCGTCGCGCACCCTGGCGTCGCCGTGGACGCAGAACATGACCATCGGCGGTTCGAGCGAGACCGACGCGACGGCGGATGCCGTCATGGCGTGCTGCATCCCGCGCCAGCGGACCACGACGACCGCGACGCCGGCCGGCAGCCGGGCAGCCGTGGTGCGGAAGACCTCCGGGTCCACGGCGTCGGTCACGGTCGCTCGTCCGCCGGCGCCGACTGCTCCGAGGCCTTGGGGTCGTCGGCCGGCGCCGCGAGCGGGGGCCACGCCGGGGGCTCGCCACCCGCGGGCACGGGCGCAGCGGGCGCGTCCGCGAACCATCGACGCGGCGCGAGCGCTGCGACGACCACCATCACGACCGACCCGAGGACCCACAGCCACCCGAGCCACCCCCACGACACGGCGTCCCCGGACGGCACCAGCACGTCGCCGCCCGGGCCCGTCTGCGCGAGCACCTGGACGGACACCAGCACACCGAGGCCGTAGCCGAGCAGGACGACCAGGCCGCCCCACGCACGGAGCAGGAAGCCGCCGCTCAGCACGAGGACGAGCGCGAGGATCGCGCACCACGGCGGCGAGCTGCGGTGCATCGTCGTGCCGACGACACCGACCGCGACGCCCGCCGCGAACGCGACGACGGCCTTGCCGATGCTCACGGGTCTGGGGCTGCGCACGCGCGCCAGGCTACCCGGCGTGCCCGTGTGCGGAGACCGCAGGACGGACGCCCGTGGGCCAGTCGATTGCGTCGCGCCGCCCCGACGCGAGCCGGTACGACTCCTCCGGCAGCACCGGGGCGAGGAGAGAGTTGCTGAGCGCGTACTGCCCGACCGCCGCGGCCGACTCGATGCGCGCGACGGCCTGGACCTGCGTGGCGTGCGCGCGCAGCGCGCCCAGCACCCGCTCCAGCACCGGCGGGACGTCGACCACCAGCGCGATCTCCTCGGCGGGCACCGCGGCCGACGGCAGCGGACCGTCGGGGTCCGGCAGCGCGAGACCGTCGACGGGCTCGAGCGCGCGCAGCCCCGCGCGCAGGGCCCGCGACTCCACCGCGGCCCACAGCACCACGGGCGCCAGGCCGCTGAGCTCGACGGCCCGCATCGTGACGTCGTGCGCGCGGACGTGGTCGGGGTGGCCGTAGCCGCCGCCGGGTTCGTAGGTGACGACCACGTCGGGCCGCCGCTCGCGCAGGACGGTCGCCAGCCTGGCCGCGGCCTCGTCGACCGGCGTGGCGACGAACGCTCCGGCCGGGACCGCGCCCGTCGAACCGGCCTGCCCCGTCGAGAGCCACGCCATCCCCGAGTCCTCGAGCCGCGGGCCGTCGAGCCCGATGGCCCGGTCGAGGAAGACGTGGTCGACGACGCCCAGCGCCGACAGCGCCGCGGCGAGCTCGCCCTCGCGGTGCGCGGCGAGCGCCGGACCGTCGCCCTCCAGGTGCGCGAGCTCGGCGCCGATGACCTCGCCCCGCTCGCCGCGCGTGCAGGTCACGAGCGTCACGGGCAGTCCCGCGGCGGCCCACGTCGAGATGAGCGCGCCGGTCGCGAGCGTCTCGTCGTCGGGGTGCGCGTGCACGGCGAGCAGCCGGGGAACGACGGAGCCGACGGCCCCCGAGGGGGTCGTCGGCTCCGTCGTGGCGTTCATGCCGCGCTTCTGACCTGCGGTGTCAGGACTTCTTGTTGCGCGCGGTGATGCGGGCGCGCTCGGTCTGGTCGAGCACCACCTTGCGGATCCGGACGATCTCCGGGGTCACCTCGACGCACTCGTCCTCGCGGGCGAACTCCAGCGACTCCTCGAGCGTCAGCTTGCGCGGCGGCACGAGGTTCTCGAAGTTGTCCGCGGTCGCCGACCGCATGTTGGTGAGCTTCTTCTCCTTGGTGATGTTGACGTCCATGTCCTCGTTGCGCGCGTTCTCGCCGACGATCTGGCCCTCGTAGACCTCCTGCGTGGGGTCCACGAAGAAGGAGCCGCGCTCCTGCAGGTTGATCATGGCGAACGGCGTGACGGAACCAGCGCGGTCCGCGACGAGCGAGCCGTTGATGCGCGTCTCGATCGCGCCGGCCCACGGCTCGTAGCCCTCGGCGATCGACGAGGCGATGCCCGTGCCGCGCGTGTCCGTGAGGAAGCGCGTGCGGAAGCCGATCAGGCCGCGGGCGGGGACGAGGAACTCCATGCGGACCCAGCCGGTGCCGTGGTTCGACATGGTCTCCATGCGGCCCTTGCGCTGCGCGAGCAGCTGCGTGACGGCGCCCAGGTACTCCTCGGGGACGTCGATCGTCATGCGCTCGACCGGCTCGTGCACCTTGCCGTCGACCTTGCGCGTGACGACCTGCGGCTTGCCGACGGTCAGCTCGAAGCCCTCGCGGCGCATCTGCTCGACGAGGATGGCCAGCGCCAGCTCGCCACGGCCCTGCACCTCCCACGCGTCGGGACGCTCGGTGGGCAGGACGCGGAGCGAGACGTTGCCGATGAGCTCCTTGTCGAGGCGGTCCTTGACCTGGCGGGCCGTGACCTTGTGGCCCTTGCCGCCGCGACCGGCGAGCGGCGAGGTGTTGATGCCGATGGTCATCGAGATGGCCGGGTCGTCGACCGTGATGAGCGGCAGCGGACGCGGGTCCTCAGGGTCGGTGAGCGTCTCGCCGATGGTGATGTTCTCGATGCCGGCGACGGCGACGATGTCGCCGGGGCCCGCCGACTCGGTCGGGATGCGCTCGAGACCCTTGGTCTCCAGGAGCTCGGTGATCTTGACGTTCGCCATCGTGCCGTCGGCGCGCGCCCAGGCGACCTGCTGGCCCTTGCGGATGTTGCCGTTGAAGATGCGCAGCAGCGCGAGACGACCGAGGAACGGCGAGGCGTCCAGGTTGGTCACGTGCGCCTGCAGCGGGTGGCCCTCGGTGTACGTGGGCGCGGGGATCTTCTCGAGGATCGTCTTGAACAGCGGCTCGAGCGTCTCGGAGTCCGGCAGGCCGCCGTTCTCCGGGAGGTTGAGCGACGCGCGGCCGGCCTTGGCGGCGGCGTACACGACGGGGACGTCGAGGATCGCGTCGAGGTCCAGGTCCGGGACGTCGTCGTGCAGGTCGGACGCCAGGCCCAGCAGCAGGTCGGTCGCCTCGTGCACGACCTCCTCGATGCGGGCGTCGGGGCGGTCGACCTTGTTGACGACGAGGATCACGGGGAGCTTGGCGATGAGCGCCTTGCGCAGCACGAAGCGCGTCTGGGGCAGCGGGCCCTCGGACGCGTCGACGAGCAG
>JBCECL010000052.1:23448-26683 GCA_039207135.1 Brevundimonas sp. | reverse complement strand
TGCGAGGCGCCCGGTGGTGGCCGGTGGGCGCGCCGCCCAGGACGTCGGAGCCGTAGCGATCGTGGTTCACGGCCGCCACCCTAGGGCGGGGTTGGGTGAGATCGGCCGGTGGGTGTCGGCGTGGCGGCGTACGCTTGGCACTCTGACGCCGTGAGTGCTAGCCGCCGAAAGCTGCGGCCGTACATGACAACGGCGGGACATGCGCGAGGGAGGTGCACCGATGAGCGACGACCGACGGCTCGACGTGCTGCGCGCCATCGTCGAGGACTACGTGGCGACGCGCGAGCCCGTGGGCTCGCGGGCGCTGGTCGAGCGGCACATGCTCGGCGTCTCGCCCGCCACGATCCGCAACGACATGGCAGCGCTCGAGGAGGCGGGCTTCATCGCCCAGCCGCACACGTCCGCGGGGCGTGTGCCGACGGACCTGGGCTACCGCGTCTTCGTCGACCGGCTCTCGACCGTCAAGCCGTTGTCCGCGCCCGAGCGTCGTGCGATCGGCGCGTTCCTGGAGAACGCGGCCGACCTCGACGACGTCGTCGACCGCTCGGTGCGGCTCATCGCGCAGCTCACCCAGCAGGTCGCGGTCGTGCAGTACCCGTCGCTGCGCCGCTCGGCCCTGCGGCACATCGAGCTCGTTCCCGTGGGCGCGCGGCACCTGCTCGTCGTGCTCATCACGGACACGGGACGCGTCGAGCAGCGCACGCTGGAGACGGCCGATGACGTCGACGAGATGGTGGTCGCGCGCCTGCGCGCCCAGCTGAACGTGTGCGTCGCGGGGCGCCGGCTCTCGGAGCTGCCCGTCGCCCTGGAGAGCCTGAACGCCGCGTTCGACCCCGCGCACGCCGCACTCGTCGGGTCTGTCGTCACCGTCATCGAGGAGACGCTCGCGCAGGAGAGCGAGGAGCGCGTCGTCCTCGCGGGCACCGCCAACCTCGCCCGCGGCGGCGGCGACTTCGGCGGGACGCTCGGCCCCGTGCTCGAGGCGCTCGAGGAGCAGGTCGTGCTCATGCGCCTGCTCTCGGAGATGGCCGAGGACGAGGCGACGGTCTCCGTGCGCATCGGGCGCGAGACCGGGCACGTCGGCCTGCTCGAGACGAGCTTCGTGACGACCGGGTACGGCGACGAGCACGGTGCGGTCGCCCGCGTCGGCTCGATCGGCCCGACCCGCATGGACTACCCCGGGACGATGGCCGCCGTGCGCGCCGTCGCCCGGTACCTGACCCGCATCCTGGCCGGATCCTGAGCGCTGCCGCGCACCTGACACCGACGTGACCAACGGAAGAGAGCACACCTCCCCGTGACCGACTACTACGAGATCCTCGGCGTGCCGCGCGACGCGAGCCCGGAGCAGATCAAGAAGGCGTACCGCAAGCTCGCCCGCGAGCACCACCCCGACGTGGCCGGCGAGGACCCCGGTGCCGAGGAGCGGTTCAAGGACGTCTCGCGCGCCTACGACGTGCTCGGCAACCCGGACAAGCGCCGGACGTACGACCTCGGTGGCGACCCCGCCTCGCCCGGCGGCGGCGCCGGCGGCTCGTTCGGGTTCCAGGACATCTTCGAGACGTTCTTCGGGGCCGCGGGCGCCCAGGCGCAGCGCGGGCCGATCCCGCGCGCCCGCCGCGGGCAGGACGCGCTCGTGCGGCTCGACCTCGAGCTGTCCGACGTGACCTTCGGTGTGCACCGCGAGGTGCCCGTCGACACCGCCGTCGTCTGCCCGACCTGCTCGGGGACCTGTTGCCGGCCCGGCACCTCGCCGCGCACGTGCGAGGTCTGCCACGGCCGCGGCACGGTGCAGCGGGTCGCTCGTTCGTTCCTCGGCCAGGTCATGACGACCCAGCCGTGCGCCGCCTGCCACGGGTTCGGCACCGTCATCCCCGAGCCGTGCACGGACTGCTCGGGCGAGGGCCGCGTCCGATCGCGTCGCACGCTGTCCGTCGACGTCCCGGCGGGCGTCGACACAGGCACGCGCATCAAGCTGACGGGTCAGGGCGAGGTCGGCCCGGCCGGTGGCCCGGCCGGCGACGTGTACCTCGAGGTGCGCGAGCGCAAGCACGACACGTTCGTCCGGCGCGGCGACGACCTGCACGCGACGCTCGAGGTGCCGATGACCGCCGCCGCGCTCGGCACGGTCCTCACGCTCGACACGCTCGACGGCGAGCAGGAGGTCGACCTGCGTCCGGGCACCCAGCCCGCCCAGGTCGTCACGCTCAAGGGTCTCGGGGTCGGGCACCTGCACGTCGGCGGACGCGGCGACCTGCACGTCCACGTCGAGGTCACCGTCCCGACGGGGATCGACGAGGAGCAGGCGGCGCTGCTGCGCAACCTGGCCGCGCTGCGCGGCGAGGAGCGACCCGAGGCGCGGCTCGCCGCGAGCCACACGGGCGTGTTCGGCAAGCTCCGCGACAAGCTCTCGGGGCGTTGAGCGCGCCCGTCTTCCTGGGCGACGCGACGCGCGTCCAGGGCGCCGCGGTCGGGTCGTCGGTGCTGCTCGACGGCAGCGAGGGCCGGCACGCAGGCGTCGTGCAGCGGCGAGCCGTGGGGGAGCGGGTCGACGTCGTCGACGGTTCCGGCACGCGCCTCGTGGGCCGGATCGCGTCGGTCGGTTCCGACGGCGTCGTGGTCGAGGTCCTCGAGCGGGTCGTCGAGCCGGCGCCGGCCGTGGCTCTCGTGCTCGTCCAGGCGCTGGCCAAGGGCGACCGCGACGAGATGGCGATCGAGGCCGCGACCGAGGTGGGCGCGGACGGGATCCTGCCGTGGCAGGCCGAGCGCTCGATCGTCGTGTGGCGAGGCGACCGGGCTGCCAAGAGCCGCGCGCGATGGCTCGGCACGGTGGCCGCGGCAGCGAAGCAGTCGAGGCGCGCATGGGTGCCCGAGGTCGGGCTCGCGGTCGACAGCCGGGGGCTCGCGGACCGCATCGCGGGCGCGGTCGCGGCCGGGGGAGGCGCGATCGTGCTGCACGAGGAGGCAACCGTCCCGATCGCGGACGTCGCGCTGCCCGCGAGCGGAGAGCTGCTGGTCGTCGTCGGGCCCGAGGGGGGCATCGGCGACGCCGAGCTGGGCCGCCTGACAGGCGCCGGAGCGCAGGCCGTGCGGCTCGGCCCGCACGTGCTGCGCACGTCGACCGCGGGTCCGGTCGCGCTCGCGCTCCTGGCGCAGCGATACGGCCGTTGGGCCTGATTCCGCGACACCTCAGGTTTTATGTCGCACGTGCTCGGTAGACTGCGCATGAACGAAC
>JBCECL010000052.1:3484-23348 GCA_039207135.1 Brevundimonas sp. | reverse complement strand
CGCGACACCTCAGGTTTTATGTCGCACGTGCTCGGTAGACTGCGCATGAACGAACGAGTCGATCCGTCCCGTCTCGATCCATCCCGACGATCTAGGAGCGCAGCGGCACCCGCCGACCTCATGGCCGAGTCCTCCCAAGCACCTCGCAGCCTCGGCGCGCCCGCCCGCGTCGAGCACCGCATCTCCGTCCCGGCGGACGTCTCGATGGTCGAGCTGCTCGGGCTGCGCGACGAGGTGCTGCGCTCGATCGAGGACGGCTTCACGGGTGTCGACATCCACGTGCGCGGCAACGAGGTGCGCCTCGCGGGTCCGGCGGGTGACGTGGCCCTCGTGGCGCGGCTGATCGACGAGCTCGTCGAGATGGCCGGCGCGGGCACGCCGCTGACGCCCGACGTGGTGCGCCGCACCGTCGCCATGCTGACGGCCGGTGCGCACGCCAAGCCCGCCGACATCCTCTCGTTCAACATCCTGTCGAACCGCGGCCGCACGATCAGGCCCAAGACGGCCGGGCAGAAGGAGTACGTCGACGCGATCGACCGCCACACGGTGACGTTCGGCATCGGCCCGGCGGGAACGGGCAAGACGTACCTCGCCATGGCCAAGGCGGTCCAGGCGCTGCAGGAGCGGCGGGTGCACCGCATCGTGCTCACGCGGCCCGCCGTCGAGGCCGGCGAGCGGCTCGGGTTCCTGCCCGGATCGCTGTCGGACAAGATCGACCCGTACCTGCGCCCGCTGTACGACGCGCTGCACGACATGGTGGACCCCGAGACGATCCCGCGGCTCATGGAGGCCGGCACGATCGAGGTCGCGCCGCTCGCGTACATGCGCGGCCGCACGCTGAACGACGCCTTCATCATCCTCGACGAGGCGCAGAACACGACCGTCGAGCAGATGAAGATGTTTCTCACGCGGCTCGGCTTCGGCTCGACGGTCGTGGTCACCGGAGACGTGACGCAGGTCGACCTGCCGTCGGGCCAGCCGTCCGGCCTGCGCGTGGTCGAGCAGATCCTCGGCGACATCCCTGACGTAGCGTTCTGCCGGCTCGCCTCGTCGGACGTCGTCCGGCACCGGCTGGTGAGCGAGATCATCGACGCGTACGCGCGCTGGGACAGGAGCTGAGCAAGGCGATGAGCATCGAGGTCAACAACGAGTCGGGCTACGCGGTCGACGAGGCCGAGTTCGCGGCGCTCGCGCGCTACGTGCTCGACGAGATGCACCTGCACCCCCAGACGGACCTGTCGATCATGCTCGTCGGCACCGACGTGATGACCGACCTGCACGTCAAGTGGATGGACGAGCCCGGACCGACCGACGTGCTCTCGTTCCCGATGGACGAGCTGCGCCCCGGCCGTGACGGCGACACCACGCCGGCGGGACTGCTCGGCGACGTGGTGCTGTGCCCCGAGGTCGCGGCCGGCCAGGCCGTGACGGCGGGCCACTCGACCATCGAGGAGCTCCTGCTGCTGACGACGCACGGCATCCTGCACCTGCTCGGGTACGACCACGCCGAGCCGGAGGAGGAGAAGGAGATGTTCGCGCTGCAGCGGCGCCTCCTGCTGACCTTCCTCGCCGGTCGGTGACACCCGCCGCATGACCGACGTCCCCGTCACTCTCCTGATCGTCCTCGCGCTGGCCGCCGTTCTCTCGGCCGCAGCGCTCTCGGCGGGAGAGGTCGCGGTGCAGCGCGTGTCGCGAGCCGCCGCGACCGAGCTCGCCGCGGAGCGTCACCCCGCCGCCGACCGCGTCCGCCGGCTCATCGAGCACCCCAGCCGCGTGGCGGCGGCGGCGGCCTTCGTCCGGCTGCTGCTCGAGATGGTCGGCACGGTCGCCATCACGCTCGTCGTCGCCTCGGGATCGCTGCCGTGGTGGGGCGTAGGTCTGCTCTCGGTCGCCATCGGTGCGGCGGTGGCGTACCTGCTCGTCCGGCTCAGCCCGCGCACCATCGGCCGCCGCCACCCCGTGCGCACGCTCGCCGTGATGTCGCGGCCGCTGCTCGTCGTCACGGCGCTCGTGGGCGCCGTCTCGCGCGAGACGCCGAGCGCGCGAGGCACGACGGACGAGGAGGAGGACGAGCTGCGGGACATGGTGCAGCGCGTGAGCGAGTCCGAGGCGATCGAGGAGGACGAGCGCGAGATGTTCCGCTCGGTCCTCGAGCTCGGCGACACCCTCACGCGCGAGGTGATGGTGCCGCGCACCGACATGGTCACCGCGCACGCCGACGCACCCGTGCACAAGTCGCTCGCGCTCCTGCTGCGCTCGGGGTTCTCGCGCGTGCCGGTCACGGGCGACGACGTCGACGACCTGCGCGGAGTGCTCTACCTCAAGGACATCGTCCGCCGGCTGCGGCTGGCTCCCGGGCAGCGCGACGAGTCCGACGACGTGCTCGACGCCCCGACGGCCTCGCTCGTGCGACCCGCGATCTTCGTGCCCGAGTCCAAGCCCGTCGACGACCTGCTGCGCGAGCTGCAGGCAGGCGCGTCCCACATCGCGATGGTGGTCGACGAGTACGGCGGGATCGCGGGGCTCGTGACCATCGAGGACGCGCTCGAGGAGATCGTCGGCGAGCTCACCGACGAGCACGACCCGAGCGCGCTCGCGGTCGAGGAGGTGTCCGAGGGCGTGTACCGGGTGCCCGCGCGGCTCGGCCGGGACGAGCTCGGCGAGCTGTTCGGGCTCGACGTGGTCGATGACGACGTGGACAGCGCAGGAGGGCTCCTGGCCAAGGCTCTGGGTAAGGTTCCTCTGCCCGGGTCGATGGGTGACATCCACGGCCTGCACCTCGTCGCCGAACGCGTCGAGGGGCGGCGCCGTCGACTCGCCACCGTGTTGGTGAGTGAAGTCGAGCGGCACGAGGCCGATGATGATGTGAGCAACGACCAGGACCACGGAGCAACACCATGACCTTCCGCTCGGGATTCGCGTGCTTCGTCGGCAGGCCCAACGCGGGCAAGTCGACGTTGACGAACGCGCTCGTGGGGCAGAAGGTCGCCATCACGTCGGGCCGCCCGCAGACCACGCGGCACACCATCCGCGGCATCGTGCACCGCGACGACGCGCAGCTGGTGCTCGTCGACACGCCCGGCCTGCACCGCCCGCGCACACTGCTGGGTGAGCGACTCAACTCGCTGGTCAAGGACACGCTGACCGAGGTCGACGTCGTGGGCTTCTGCCTGCCCGCCGACCAGAAGGTCGGCCCCGGCGACCGGTTCATCGCCGAGCAGCTCGAGCAGCTCGCGCGGGACGGTCGCGGCACACCCGTCGTCGCCGTGGTGACCAAGTCCGACCTCGTGCCCAAGGGGCGGCTCGCGGAGCACCTGCTCGCGGTGCAGCGCCTGGGGGAGTGGGCGGACATCGTCCCCGTCTCCGCGGTCGGTGGGTACCAGGTCGACACGCTCGCGGACGTGCTGGTCGGACACCTGCCCGAGGGGCCCGCGCTCTACGCGGACGGCGAGCTCACGGACGAGCCCGAGATCGTGATGGTGGCCGAGCTCGTGCGCGAGGCGGCCCTCGAGGGTGTCCACGACGAGCTCCCGCACTCCCTGGCCGTCGTGGTCGACGAGATCGTGCCTCGCGAGCGCACGGGCGACGGCCCGTCGATGCTCGACGTGCGCGTCAACCTGTACGTCGAGCGGGACAGCCAGAAGGCCATCATCATCGGCAAGGGCGGCGCGCGGCTGCGCGACGTCGGGAGCCAGGCTCGTCGGGGGATCGAGGCGCTGCTCGGCACGCGCGTCTACCTCGACCTGCACGTCAAGGTCGCGAAGGACTGGCAGCGCGACCCGAAGCAGCTCGGCCGGCTCGGGTTCTGACGTGCTTCAGCAGGATCGCGAGAAGGAGGCGACGCCGACCGTGCGCCCCGCGCGCCAGGTCGAGCGCTCGTCGTCGCCCACGCGTGCGTGGGTCGAGCGCCGTCTGACGGGTCCCTACCGGGTCGTGGCGAGCACCGCGCTGGGCGTCATCCTGCTCGCCGTGCTCGGAGCCGTGATGGGGCCGCAGTGGGACCCGATCCCGCTGACCGACCCGCTGCTGGTCAGCTCGTCGTCGACGGCGATCACCGGTGCGCCGGCGCTGAAGACGTACCCGGTCGAGATCGAGCGCGTCACGGTGCAGCTCGACGGCGCCACCGTGGGCGCCAAGATCAGCATCCCTGTGGGTGCGCCCGGGCTGCGGCCCGGCGTCGTGTTCGTGCACGGTGCGGGCACGGGTTCGTCCGAGACGGCGTTCCGCGAGCAGACGGCTGCTCTGGCGGCTTCGGGCGTCGTCACGCTCGTCCCCGACAAGCGCCTCGACACGTACTCGGCACGGCACAGGGACTACGTGGCGATGGCTGCCGACTACGAGCGGTCCGTCGAGGTGCTGCGCCACCACGCCGGCGTCGACCCCAAGCGGGTCGGTGTGTACGGCGAGAGCGAGGGTGCGTGGATCGCGCCCATCATGGCCGCCTCGGACCACGACCTCGCCTTCGTCATCCTCGCCTCCGCGCCCGTGGTGCCGCCGCGCGAGCAGGCCGCGTTCGCGGCCGACAACTACCTGCGCAACACCAACGTCCCGCGAGGAGTCTTCCGCGCGATCCCGCGCGCCGTGGGGATGGCGTTCCCGGGCGGCGGCTTCGAGTACGCCGACTTCGACGTCACACCTTTCCAGCGTGCGATGACGCAGCCGGTGCTGATGGTGTACGGCACGGGCGACTCCTCGATGCCGATCGTGCAGGGTGCGGAGCAGGTGCTGCGAGACACGGCGATCGCCGGCAACGGCAACGTCACCGTGCGCTACTACGCGGGCGCGAACCACGGCATGAAGGTCGACGACGTCATGCCGCAGTCGTTCCTCGACGACATGAGCGGCTGGGTGCTCGGTCTGCCCGCGACGGCGCACGCCGCGCCGGGGATCGCCGGGGACCAGCCGAACCAGGAGTTCCTCGCCGCGCCAGTGCCGCAGCCGAGCTGGCTGCGCAGCGGCACGGTCGTCGTCGGGTCGGTCGTGGGCGCCGCGGTGCTGCTGCTCCTGCCGATCGTCCTGGTCCCGACCGCACGCGGGTTCGAGGCGCTGCGGGTGCGCCGCGGTCATGCGCCGTCGGTCGCCCACCGGCTGCCGCACGGCGTGCCGGTCCGGATGTTCCTGTGCGCGCTCGGGGCGGTCCTGACCGTGCTGGGCCTGGCCTGGTACCTCGTCTCGATCGCGCGGCTCGCCGTGGACTACGAGCAGAACGACGTCGTCGTCAAGGGCGGCTGGGTCGGGGTGCGTCTGCTCGGCATCGCGGCCGTCGTCTCGCTCGTCATGCTCCTGCAGAAGGAGCGCGGAGCGCTGTCGCTCGCGGGGCGCTCGGCGCAGGGGATCGTCCGCGTGATCGCCTTCAGCGCCGTGGTCGTCGGGTCGTCTGTGCTGCTGGTGGTGCTGGCCTACTGGGGCGTGTTCCAGCTCGGGATCTGAGCCCGCCCGGTTGGTCTGCATCGTCCGCATCTCGGGCGACGCGTGACCGATCTGGCGTCAGATGTGCCTATCCGGGCTTAGGTGAGGCACGATGTGCGCCGATGCTTCGTCAGGGCCACGACGGCCCGGCGACCGACACGAGGGGGTGGCCATGCGCACGTCGTGGGGATCGGCGACCGATCGCGGGCTCGTGCGCGAGGTCAACGAGGACGCGCTGCTCGCCTATCCGCCGGTGTTCCTGGTCGCGGACGGCATGGGTGGGCACGACGCCGGAGACCTTGCCAGCCGGATCGCGGTCGAGGAGTTCGCGCAGCTCGCGGGCCAGCCGTCGGCGACGGCGGACGACGTCCACGCGTGCTTCTCGCGCACGGCCAGCCGCATCCGCGGGGAGTTCACGGGCGGACGGCAGGGCGGGACGACCGTCGCCGGAGTCGCGGTGACGGTCCACGAGGGCGGCGCGTACTGGCTCGTGTTCAACGTGGGCGACTCCCGCGTGTACCGCTGGGCCGAGGGCGAGCTGGAGCAGGTCAGCGTCGACCACTCCGTCGTCCAGGAGCTCATCGACCTCGGCAGGATCGAGCTCGCGGACGCCGCCTCGCATCCCGAGCGGCACGTCCTGACGCGCGCGCTGGGGACGAGCGGCGAGCCCGAGCCCGACTACTGGCTCCTGCCCGCCGGCCCGCACGACCGCCTGCTCATCTGCACGGACGGCCTGACGCGCGAGCTGGGCTCGGCCGAGCTCGCCGCGGTGCTCGGCACCGTGCCGGACGCGCAGGACGCCGCAGACACCCTCGTCGGGCAGGCGCTCGAGCACGGCGCTCGCGACAACGTGAGCGCCGTCGTCGTCGACGTCGCCACCGCGGCGGGCGCGCTCGACGACGTGCACATCACCGTGCCGAGGATCGGCGCCGAGCTCGGCGTCCACCAGTGGGACGAGATGCTGCACGGGGCGACCGTCCCGCGCCTGCGCCCCGCGACCACCGCTCCCGCCCGGTCCGTCACCGGTCCCGCATCCCAGGAGACTGCCCGATGAGCGTTCCCGCCTACCGTCCCGGCTCCTGGACCGCCGTCGTCTCGCCGGGGTTCCTCGCGCTGCTCGACCCGGACGTGCCCGCCGAGACCGTGCGTGCGGTCTGGGACCGCGGCGCCGACGGGGTCCTCGGGGCTCTCGCGCTGCTCGCCCGCAACGGGTTCGAGGGGCTGCCCGGGTTTGCGCTGGTGGCCGTGCGTGGTCAGCGCGTGCACGTCGTGCAGCGCGGCGCGGTCGAGGTCGTCGTGTCGTCGGCCGTCGGGTCGCGGACGCTGACCGCGGACGGTGTCACGACGTGGACCGAGCAGGTGCTCGAGCCCGCCGTCGGCGTCGAGCTCCGCGTCGCCGGCGACGCGGGCGACGGTCCCGCGTGGCCGCTCGGCGACGGTGCCGCACCGGCCTCGTCCGTCCTGGTCTCGCTCGTGCCGGCCGAGGCCGCCGAGGGGACGTCCGCCATCCCGGTCGTGCCCGAGGAGCCCGCGGTCGAGGTGCAGTCCGTCGAGGCGCAGTCGGTCGAGGCGCCGGCCGTCGAGAGCGAAGCGCCGTCGGTCGAGCCCGCGATCGGGGGACCGGCGCTCACGGAGCCGACCCCGGTCGTGCCGCACGCCGTCGAGGAGGAGCCCGAGCTGGCGCCGGACGTGGACGACGAGCCGGCGGGTGTCGAGGAGCCGAGCGAACCGTACGACGGCGACATCCCCGGCCTGGTCCCGCTGGACGCCGACGACGCATCCCAGGAGCCCGAGGTTCAGCCCGAGCCGCAGGGCCCCATCGAGGCGCCCGTGTTCGCCGCGGCCACCGAGCGGCCGGTCGCGTCGTCGACGGCCGTCGACGCACCCGTGGCGGACGCGTCGTCGTCGCGACCCTCGCTCGTCGCGGTCGGCGGTTCGTCCGTCGACGACCACGACGGCCTCACGATCCTGTCGACCGACCTCGCCGCGATCCGGGAGCGCCTGCCGTCCTGGGCCGCCGACTGGGGCGGCGACGAGGCCGTCCCCGGGCCGTTCGCGCCGCCGCAGGCGTCGGGCACGGTGCCGCAGCTGGTGCTCTCCACCGGCCTCGTCGTGCCGCTCGACCGGTCCGTGCTGCTCGGCCGCGCGCCGCAGGTCGCGCGCGTCACCAACAGCGAGCTGCCGCACCTGGTGACCGTGCCGAGCCCTCAGCAGGACATCTCACGCACGCACGCCGAGGTCCACGTCCAGAACGGCCAGGTGCTGGTCACGGACCTGGCGTCGACCAACGGCGTGCACGTGACGCGCACGGGCGAGGGCGCGCGACGCCTGCACCCGGGGGAGCCGACCGTCGTGGAGTCCGGCCATGTGGTCGACCTCGGCGACGGCGTGACGTTCACGGTGGAGCCAGGGTCGTGATGGCACGCCGGGAGCCTTCGGCGCCGCCGACGCTTCCCGGCTACCGGTACGTGCGGTTGCTGGGGCTGGGGGGTTTCGCGGACGTCTTCCTGTACCGCCAGGACCTGCCCGTCCGCGACGTCGCCGTGAAGGTGCTGCTCGCCGGCAGTCTCGACGACGACGTCCGCGAGCGGTTCCAGACCGAGGCCAACCTCATGGCCCAGCTCTCGCACCACCCGTCGATCGTCACGATCCACCAGGCGGCGATCGCCGCCGACGGGCGGCCCTACCTCGTCATGGAGTACTGCTCCGGGGCGGGCCTGGCCCAGCGGTACCGCACGGAGCACATCTCCGTGCGCGAGGCGCTGCGCATCGGCATCCGCCTCGCGTCGGCCGTGGAGGCGGCGCACCGGGTCGGCATCCTGCACCGCGACATCAAGCCCGCGAACGTGCTGACCACCGACTTCGGGTGGCCCGCGCTGACGGACTTCGGCATCGCCGCGACGGTCGGGCAGGGCGCCGGCGCGACGGTCGGCATGTCGATCCCGTGGTCCCCGCCCGAGCTTCTCGCCGAGCACCCGACCGGTGACGAGCGCTCCGACGTCTACTCGCTCGCGGCGACGATCTACTCGCTGCTGGCCGGGCGCACGCCGTTCGAGGTGCCGGGCGGCGCGAACAGCGCGCAGGACCTCGTCGGCCGGATCGAGCGCACCCCGCTGCCTCCGCTGGGTCGCCACGACGCGCCGCCCGCGCTGTTCGCGGTGCTCGAGCGCGCCATGGCCAAGCACCCCTCGCGCCGCTACGCCAGCGCCCTCGCGGTCGGCCGCGCGCTGCAGCAGGTCGAGGCGGACCTCAACCTCCCGGTGACGCCGCTCGACCTGCCGGACCAGCCGGTCGTCGAGCCCGAGCAGCACGCGCCCGCCGTCGGCGACGACGCGACGAGGCTGCGGCCGATCGTCGAGGTCGCGCCGACCGCGCCCACGTGGTCCTCGGTGCCGAGCTCGACCATCGGTCCGCCGCCCCCCGCCGGTGACGGCGCGCGCGACGTGCTGGTCGTGGAGACGTCGGACGACGACGTCGAGGAGCCCGGGTCGGGGCGGGGCCGCATCGCGGCCGCCATCGTCTCCGGCGTCGTCGTGGTCGCGGCCGTGATCGCGGTCGCGGCCGTGACTCTGGGGGGCGGTTCCGACCCGGCACCCACGAGCAGCCCGCAGTTCACGCAGCCCGGTGAGGGCGAGGTCGTCAGCCCGACCGTCCCTTCGCCCACGCAGCTGGCGGGCGAGCGTCAGGCGGACGGCTCGGTCGTGTTCACCTGGTCGAACCCCCAGCCGCAGGCGGGCGACACGTACACGTGGGGCGTCCTGACGGCGACGGGCGAACCGGAGCTCGCGATCGTGCCGACCCCGACCGTGGTGGTGCCCGCGACGGCTGACGGCGGGCAGGTCTGCATCGAGGTCGCGGTCGTGCGCGCTGACGGTCGCTCGTCGGCCGAGCCGACGCAGGGGTGCGTCCCGTGACGTGGCGTCGCGTGCGGCACCGCGCCACGACTGCCGCGGCCGTCGTGACCGTCCCGGTGCTGGTCGCGGTGCTCGCGTTCGTCAACCAGGGCTTCCCGCTCGCCAAGCTCGACCTCGACGACGGCGCCGTCTGGGTCACGGCGACGAGCCAGCTCAAGCTCGGCCGCTACAACGTGCCGGTGCAGGAGCTCAACGCGGGTCTGGTGTCCTCGAGCAGCGGCTTCGACGTCGAGCAGGACGCCGGCAGCGTGCTGCTCGTGCAGCCCGAAGGCTTCGCGGCGGTCGACCCCGCGGGGGTCACGCTCGGCCCGCTGGTGCAGGCCCCGAACGCGCAGGTCTCGATGGCGGCCGGGATCGTGTCGGTCGTCAGCGCGGTGGGCGGCCTCTACGTGCGTCCCATCGGCGGCCTCGAGGGCCTGCGGGTGGGCGTCGACGCACCGGACGCGGACCTGTCGAAGGACGGGCGCGCCGTCGTCGCGACGGACGGCACGGTCGTCGCGGTCGACGACGACGGCTCCGTCACGAAGGTCGCGCCCGGCAAGGGCCCGACCGACTCGGGCACCGTCGGCACCGGCGCGCCGGACGCCCTGACGGCTGTCGGCGACGAGCCCGTGGTGCTGCGTGGCGCGACCGTGACGACGTCGCACGGCGAGGTGACCCTCGACGACGCCGACGGTCTCGTGCTGCAGCAGCCGGGTCCGGCGTCCACGCGTGTGCTGGTCGCGAGCCGGACCGCG
The DNA here is from genome assembly GCA_039207135.1 of Brevundimonas sp. GTDB lineage: Bacteria > Actinomycetota > Actinomycetes > Actinomycetales > Cellulomonadaceae > Cellulomonas. Next base: position 13,288 of record JBCECL010000052.1, on the reverse strand, counting down.
CTCTACGAGGTGCCGCTCGACGGTGGCACGCCCGTGCGGCACCCGACGACCGGCAACGGCGTCCCGGCAGCTCCCGTGCAGGTGGGGGACTGCGCGCACGCGGCGTGGGCGACGCCGACCGGCTCGTACCTCCGCCTGTGCGCGGGCGCGGACGCGAAGGTCATCGACCTGCAGGACACCTCCGCGCAGGACGTGCTCAAGTTCCGGGTGAACCGCTCGATGGTCATCCTCAACGACACGCTGCGCGGACGGCTGTGGAGCCCGCTCGAGGACTCGAACCTGCGCACGCCCAACTGGGACGACATCAAGACCCCGGACGAGCCCAAGGACGACGACAACAAGAGCGAGAGCACGGAGTCCGTCCAGCACCTGACCAGCGAGTGCTCGTCGGAGTCCTCGCCGCCGACGGCGGTCGCGGACTCGTTCGGCGTCCGTCCGGGCCGCACCACCATCCTTCCGGTGATCGACAACGACTCGTCGGCCGACTGCGGCGTCCTGGTCGTCTCGGCCGTCGACAAGCTCGACCCCACCTTCGGGACGGTGAGCCCGATCTACGACGGGCGCGCCCTGCAGGTCAAGGTCCTGCCGACTGCGACTGGCTCGGCCGACTTCACCTACACGATCACCGACGGCAGCGGCTCGAACGCGCCGTCGACGGCGACGGTGCACCTGACGGCGCACGGCGCGGACGAGAACGCGAAGCCCGAGCAGATCCGCACGGGTGCGATGAAGGTCGAGCAGGGCGGACAGTCCACGTACCAGGCGCTGGCCGACTTCGTCGACCCCGACGGGGACGACCTGCTGCTCACGAACGCGTCCCTCGACGCGAGCGTCGGGCACGTGACGTTCAAGCAGGACGGGTCCGTGACCGTGCTGGCCGACGGGGAGAAGCTGGGGCGCGCTCGCGTGACGCTGCAGGTCTCGGACGGGACCAGCACGATCGAGGGTCGGCTCGACGTCGACGTCCGGCCCGCCGGCTCGGTGCCGCCGCAGATCGACCCGGTCTACGCGGTCGCGTACGTCGACCGGCCGGTCGTGGTGAAGCCGCTCGAGTCGGTGACGTCGAGCTCGGGCGTCCCGGTCAAGCTCGCATCGGTGCAGGACGTGCCGGGCGCGACGATCACGACCGACGCGCAGGCGGGCACGTTCACCTTCCAGTCGGCCAGGGTGGGCACCTTCCACGTCCCGTTCGTCGTGACCGCAGCCCCCCAGCAGGCCACCGGCTTCGCCCGGATCGACGTCGTCGAGTACCCCACCAAGGCGCTGCCCCCCGTCGCCGTCCGCGACCGCGCGTTCCTGCCGGCGGGCGGCGAGGTGACCGTCGACCCGCTCGCCAACGACTCCGACCCGTCGGGCGGCGTGCTCGTGCTGCAGGACGTCGAGGTGCCCGCCGGCTCGGGCCTGCACGTCGCCGTGCTCGACCACCACCTCGCGCAGATCCACGCCGACACCACGCTCACCGAGGCGGAGGTGCTGACGTACACGGTGTCCAACGGTGCGAGCACGGCGACCGGCCAGATCGTCGTCCAGCCCGTGCCGCCACGCGCCAAGCAGCCGCCGGTCGTCGAGAACGTCGAGGCCAGCGTGCGCACCGGGGGAGTCGTGACGATCCCCGTGCTCGACACGGCGTACGACCCCGACGGAGACCCGCTCAAGCTCGAGCCCACGCTCACGGAGGACGTCGGGCCCGGCAAGGGCCTGATGTTCGTGTCCGGTGACGTGCTGCGCTACCAGGCGCCCAGCACGCCGACGACGGCGCGCGCGACGTTCTCGGTGACGGACGGCGCCAACCACACCGGCGCGACCGTGACCGTGCAGGTGCACGCGGCGGACGCCGAGCACAAGAAGCCACCCCGCCCCAAGGACCTCACGGCCCGCGTGTTCGCCGGCTCGACGGTCCGCATCCCCGTGCCGCTGGTCGGCATCGACGACGACGGCGACGGCGTGACGCTGCTCGGCGTCGCCTCCGCGCCGCGGCAGGGCACGATCAGCCAGTCGGGGGCCGACTGGATCGAGTACCAGGCCGGCGTCGGCGCGAGCGGCACCGACGAGTTCACGTACGCGGTCGAGGACTGGGTGGGCCAGCGCATGGTCGCCACGGTTCGGGTGGGCATCAGCCCGCCGCCGCAGGGTGCGGCGACCGTCGTGGCGCGTGACGACGCGGTGACGATCAGGCCCGGCCAGTCGGTCGAGGTGCGCGTGCTCGCCAACGACGTCGACTCCTCGGGCAGCGAGCTCACGCTCGCCCCGGACCTCGCGGTGCCGGAGGGGATCGAGGCGCGCGCGGTGCAGCGCAGGATCGCCGTGCAGGCGCCGCGCAAGAACGGCACGTGGCAGATCCAGTACACCGTCACGAACGCGCGCGGCGGCCGGGACACCGGCGTGCTGGCCGTCACGGTCGACGACAAGGCGCCGGTGCTCCCGCCGATCGCGCGCGACGTCGTCGTGCCCGGGGCGGACACCCTCGGGCTGACCGAGGTGTCGGTCAACGTGCTCGAGGTCGCGCAGAACCCGAGCGGCCCGCCGTCCGACCTGGTCGTGTCCGTCCCTGCGTCCGTGGCGGACGTCGCGCGCGTCGACGCCAACGGCAACGTCATCGTGACCCTCGTCAAGGACGCCCAGACCGTCCCGTTCCTCATCACCAACAAGACGTCGCCGACGGCAGCGTCCTACGCCTTCATCACCGTCCCGGCACTCGGGTTCTTCGCACCGACCCTGCGTCCGAACGCGCCCAAGCTCCGCGTCGCGTCGGGCGCGCGGCTCGACATCGTCCTGGACGAGTACGTCAAGGTCGCTCCCGGCGGCAAGGCGAAGGTCGCGGACCTGCAGGGCGTGACCGCGTCGCACTCGAACGGCGACGACCTCGTCGCGAGCGAGGACACGCTCACGTTCACCTCGGTCCCCGACTACGCGGGACCGGCCTCGATCACCGCCCTGGTCACGGACTCGACCGGCACGGGCGGCACGAGCGCCCGCACCGCGTACATCACGCTGTCCATCGACGTGTACGCGGTCGAGGACCACCCGCCAGCGTTCCAGCCCTCGCTCATCGACGTCGCGCCCGGCGAGCCCGCGCAGTCGGTGTCGCTGCCGGCCATGACGATCAGCCCCGACGGCACACCGGCCACGCCGCGGCAGTACTCGTACGCGCTCACGTCGGCCGTCCCGCCGGGGTTCGCCGCGCGGATCGACGCGGACGGCAACCTTCTCGTCGCCGCGGAGAAGACCGCGCCCAAGGGTCAGACGGGCACGCTCAACCTCCGCATCGGCTACGGCCGCAAGGGCACGATGACCGCGAGCATCGACCTGCGGGTCATCGCCAGCACGCGTGCCAAGGCGCGGGTGCTGGACCGGCAGATCGACGACGGCGCCGAGGGGCAGCAGGTGTCCGTCGACGTCCTCGAGGGCGCCTTCAACCCGTTCCCTGAGTCGCCGCTGACCGTCATCGACGCGCAGGTCGAGACGCCCGACGCCGGCACCGCAGGCTGGACCGCCTCGAAGGTCAACGTGCGCCCCGCCACCGGGTTCATCGGCACCATGGTGACCCGGTTCCGGGTGCGCGACGTCACCGGCGACCCGGACAGGTACGTCGAGGGGCGCATCACGGTCGTCGTGCGCGGCAAGCCCGCGACCCCTGTCGCGCCCCGCATCGGTGAGGTGCGCGACCGGACGGTCGTGCTGAGCTGGACCGCGCCGGACAGTCGCGGGACGCCGATCACGGGCTACCGCGTCACGGCCTCACCCGGCGGCGCCACGAAAGCGTGCCCCACGACGTCATGCACGTTCGACGGGCTCACCAACGACGTCGAGTACACGTTCTCGGTCGAGGCGCAGAACGCGGTGGGCTGGTCCGACCCGAGCCCGGCGTCGCTGCCCGCGCGGCCCGACGCGGTGCCCGACGCGCCCGCAGCGCCGACCGTCGACTTCGGCGACGGCCGGCTCGACGTCTCGTGGACGGCGCCCGCCTCGGCGGGCTCGCCCATCACGTCGTACACGGTCGAGCTCACCGGCGGCAGCAAGCTCGTCACGGTCAGCGAGCCCAGCACGTCGCACTCCTTCACGGGACTCACCAACGGCACGCAGTACACCGTGCGGGTCCGCGCGAAGAACAGCGCCCCGGACCCGAGCGGATGGAGCCCGTCGACGAGCCAGACGCCCGCCGGCGTGCCCGACGCACCCGGCGACGTGAAGGCGAACGCGACGGACATCGAGGCCGGCAGCATCCTGGCGATCTCGTGGTCTGCTCCGAAGGCGAACGGCGACGCGATCGGTTCGTACGAGGTGACCGTGTCCGGACCGGGTGGCCTCACCGAGACCGTGCCTGCGACGGCCCGGACCTACACGTTCAAGAACGCGAAGACGAAGTTCGAGTACACGGTCTCGGTGCGTGCCAAGAACAAGGCCGGCTGGGGCGCGTCGGGCACGACGACCGCGGCCACGTTCGGCAAGCCCGGCGAGCCGTTCAAGCCCGTCGCGACGGCCGTGCGGGGCGACGGTTCCGTGGATGTGACGTGGGGAGCGGCGGACGACAACGGCGCACCGCTCAAGCGGTACGAGCTCAAGGGATCCGACGGCAGCACGAAGACCGTCCCGGGCACGCAGACCACGGCCCACTTCGACGGCCTGAAGGGCGGCACGACGTACAGCTACTCCGTCCAGGCGGTCAACGACGGTGGGTCGAGCCAGTGGGTCGAGTCGAACCCGGCCACGGCGACCACGCCACCCGGGGCGGCGACGGGCCTGACGCTCACCGAGCAGCGCTCGGGCTCGTTCGACGAGCCGACCTCGATGACGATCAAGTGGTCGGCTGCGGCGGACGGCGGCGCGCCGGTCCGGTACTACTGGACGCTGACGGGCGGACGCGGCGAACCGATCACCGGAGACACCGCGGACCTCACGGTGCCGCCCATCGACATCTCCGGCCGGGCCGACTTCGGCAAGGTCACGACCTTCACGCTGAAGGTCGTCGCCCGCACGAGCATCGGCGACGGTCCGGAGGCGAGCGAGTCGAAGGACCTGACCTGGGGCACGGTGCCGAACCCGGTCACCGACGTCACGCTCGGCCCCGACGACGCCACCACGCCGACGAGCCTGACCGTCGCGTGGACGCCCGGCGGCGGCGGCGGGTCGAGCAACGTCACCTTCGAGACGTGCTGGATCGTCAACAGCGCGAAGCCGGTGTGCTGGGACGGCATCAAGGACGCGACGTTCACCCGCACGCTCGCGCAGCTCGGCGACCCGGCCCCGGGTGCGACGGTGCAGGTGGTCGTCACGCCGCACAACGCCCGCGGCGACGGCAAGCCGACGTCGTCCGACGTCTTCACCATGCCGGACCCGCCGCCCGACACCGGGGGAGGCACCCCATGACCACGCCCACCGAGCACGCACCGCCGAGGAGAGACACGCACATGACGCCCGAGCAGAGCGCCTGGTTCGCCGAGACGTTCGACGCCCTCGTGGCCAACGTGGGGCTCGCCCTGCTGGGCAAGGAGAAGACCATCCGTCTGGCCCTGACGGCCATGGTCGCGGAGGGGCACATCCTGCTCGAGGACGCCCCTGGCACCGGCAAGACGAGCCTGGCCAAGGCGATCTCCGCCACCGTGCAGGGCACGCACCACCGCATCCAGTTCACGCCCGACCTGCTGCCGTCGGACGTCACGGGCGTGACGATCTACGACCAGGGCACGCAGCGCTTCGAGTTCCACCCCGGCCCGGTGTTCGCGTCGGTGGTCCTCGCCGACGAGATCAACCGCGCCTCGCCCAAGACGCAGGCCGCGCTCCTCGAGGTCATGGAGGAGGGCAACGTCACGGTCGACGGGGTCACGCACGGCGTGGGGCGGCCGTTCATGGTCATCGCGACCCAGAACCCGATCGAGCAGGCGGGCACCTACCGGCTGCCCGAGGCCCAGCTGGACCGGTTCCTGCTCAAGACGTCGCTCGGCTACCCGGACCGGGCGTCGTCGATCGAGATCCTCGCCGGTGCCAAGGACCGCACGGCGTCGCTGAGCGCGCGGATCACCACCCCCGCGGTCGGCACGATGGCCGATCTCGCGCAGACCGTGCACATCGAGCAGGCCGTGCTCGACTACATCGCGCGGCTCATCGAGGGGACGCGCGAGGACGGCCGGGCCGCACTGGGCGCGAGCGTCCGCGGCGGGCTCGCGCTCGTGCGTTGCTCGAAGGTGTGGGCCGCGTCGCGCGGTCGTGAGTTCGTGATCCCTGACGACGTCAAGGACCTCGCCCAGCCGGTGCTCGCGCACCGCATCATCCTCGACTCGGAGGCGGAGTTCGCCGGCGTGACGCAGGCCGAGGTCGTCGCACGCGTGCTCGAGACGGTCGCGCCCCCGACGGTGCGGGTGGCCTGACCGTGCGCGTCTCACCGCTCGGCTGGGGGACCGCGGTCGTCGCGGTCGTCGGCCTCGTGGTGGGCCGCTGGCTCGGCTGGCTCGAGCTCGCGGCCCTGGGGGCGGGCCTCGTGGCCGTGCTCGCGGTCGCGCTGCTCATGACGATCGGCCGCGCGCGGTACCAGGTCGACCTCGACATGGCCGACCGGCGCGTGCAGATCGGCGAGCGCGCCGTGGGTCGGGTCGAGGTCACGAACCGTGCGCGACGCCGTTCGCTGCCGTCGCGCGTCGAGCTGCCGGTGGGGACGAACGTCGCCGAGCTGGGTGTTCCCAGCCTGGCGCCGGGCGGGACGCATGACGAGCTGTTCGCCATCCCGACCGACAGGCGGGCGGTGGTCGTCGTCGGTCCGGTCCGGTCCGTGCGCGGCGACCCGCTCGGCCTGGTGCGCCGCAGCGTGCTGTGGACCACGCCCGTCGACCTGTTCGTGCACCCGCGAGTGGTGCCGCTCGCGGGCGCGAGCGCCGGTCTGCTGCGCGACCTCGAGGGCCAGTCGACCCGGGACATCACCGACGCCGACCTGTCGTTCCACGCGCTGCGCGACTACGTCGCGGGCGACGACCGCCGGTACATCCACTGGCGCACCACGGCCCGCCGCGGCCAGCTGATGGTCAAGCAGTTCGAGGACACCCGGCGCACCCAGACGGTGCTCGCGCTCGCGACCGACCCGAGCGACTACGCGCACGAGGACGAGTTCGAGCTGGCCGTCTCCACGCTCGCGTCGATCGGTGTGCAGGTGATCCGCGAGGAGCGCGAGCTCGCGGTGCTCGCCGGCCCGGGCAGCCTGCGCGTGAGCACCCCGCCGCGCCTGCTCGACGACTGCTCCGGCGTCGGCACGTCGGCGACCGGACCGACCGCGACGCTGCTGGGCCGCCGCGTCACTCGCGAGACGCCCGACGCGACCGTCGCCGTGCTCCTGACGGGCTCGAACCCGAGCGACGCCGACCTGCGCGTCGCCGCGCGGTACGTGCCGTTCGGGACGCGGACGCTCGTCGTGCGCTGCACACGCGGGGAGGACCTCGGGGTGCGGACGCAGGGTGCCCTGACGTTCGCCACCCTGGGCGACCTCCAGGACCTGCCGCGACTTCTTCGACGGGCGCTCGCATGAGCCCGGGCCGCCGGCAGCGCAGGGCCGGCGTCGCTGCGTTCGGGGACGTCGTGTGCCTGGTCGGCGTGCTGGGCGTGGCGCTCGCTCCGCTCGTCGCCGTCTACGGCGGCCGCGTCGCCGTGCCCGCGATCGCGGGCGGGCTGCTGCTCGGCGCGGGCCTGGCCCTGCTCGGCGCCGCGCGCGGGTGGTCCGCGATCTCGGTCGTCGCCGGCGTGGTCGCCACGTACTTCGTCGCGGGCGGGGCCCTCGCGGCCCCGAGCACGACCGTCGCGGGCGTGGTTCCGACGCTCGACACGCTGCGGGTGCTCGCGCGGGGGCTCGGCTCGTCGTGGCAGCAGATGCTCACGCTGCAGCCGCCGGTCGGGTCGAGCGGTGCCCTGCTCGTCCCGCCGTACGTGCTCGCCCTGGTCGGCTCGGCGGCCGCGGTGGGGATCGCGCTGCGGGCGCGAGGGGCCGCGGCCGCGTCGGCCGCGCTCGTGCCCGTGCTCGTCGTCGCGGCCGTGGCGGTGCTCGGGACGCGTCACCCGACCGTCCCGCCGATGACGACCGGCGTGGTGCTGCTCGTCGTGCTCCTGCCGTGGGCGTCGTGGCGTGCCGGGCTGCTCCGCGTGCGCCGCTTCGTGTCGCTGGGGCTGATCGCCGCGCTGGGTGTGGTCGCGGCCGTGGCCGGCGCGCCGGCCGTGGTCGGCGAGACGCCGCGCCTGGTGGTGCGTGACGAAATCGTCCCGCCGTTCGACCCTCGCGCGTACCCGAGCCCCCTGTCGGCGTTCCGGCAGTTCGTCAAGGAGGGCAAGAAGACCACGCTGTTCACGGTCACCGGCCTGCCCGCGCAGTCGCGCATCCGCCTCGCGACGCTGGACCGCTACGACGGCGTGGTGTGGAACGTCGCCGGCGACGGCACGGCGGACAGCTCGGGGGAGTTCCGCCGCGTCGGAGGCACGATCGACGCCCCGTCGCGCGGCGTCCCGGCAACCGTCCGCGTCGCCGTCGACGGGCTGACCGGCGTGTGGCTGCCCACCGTCGGCGAGCCCACGAGCCTCGACGTGGCCGACCCGACGGCCGCCGCAGGCCTGCGCTTCAACGACGCGACGCAGGCAGCCGTGCTCACGGGCGGAGTGCACGACGGGCTGACGTACTCGATGGACGTGGTCGTGCCGCGTGTGCCGACCGACAAGGAGGTCGGCCGGGCGACCGGGCAGGACGTCACGCTGCCGGTCGACTCGGGGGTCCCGGACATCGTCGCGACGACGGCCGCGGACGTCGCTCGCGACGCGGGTACGCCCGTGCAGGTCGCGCGGGCGCTGTCGCAGTGGCTCACCGACGACGGCTACTTCAGCAACGGGCTCACCGGCCAGGCGGACTCGTTGTCCGGGCACGGAGCCGACCGGATGAGCTCGCTGCTCGGCGGCAAGCTCATGGTCGGCGACGGCGAGCAGTACGCGTCCGCGATGGCTCTCATGGCCCGGGCGATGGGCCTGCCCTCGCGCGTCGTGCTCGGGTTCGTGCCGCAGGCGACCGCTGCGAAGGGCAAGCCGCTCGCGGTGACCGGGGACGACATCTCGGCGTGGGTGGAGATCGCGTTCTCCGGCTACGGCTGGGTGCCCTTCGACGCGACGCCGCCGCGGGAGCAGACACCGGAGCAGAGCGAGCAGCCCAACCCGTCGGACCCGCAGCCGCAGGTGGTCCAGCCGCCGCCCCCGCCGCCGGACGCGGTCAAGCCGCCCGACGACGACACCGAGCAGCCCTCGCCGCAGGCGCCCCCGAGCGCGCAGGACGACATGCCGCGGTGGCGCGAGGTCGTGATCATCGGCGGCGCGGTGACCGCACCCCTGCTGCTCCTCGCCCTGCCGTTCATCGTCGTCGGGGCGCTCAAGGCGCGTCGTCGCCGCAAGCGGCGGCGCAGCCGGGACGTGACCTCGCGGGTCGCCGGCGGCTGGGACGAGGTGCTGGACGCCGCGGTGGACCTGCGTCGGCCCGTCCTTGCCCACGCGACCCGTCGCGAGTCCGCGAGGGCGCTCGACGACGCGTTCGCCGACACAGACGCACAGCCGGAGGTCGCCTCGAGCGTGCACGAGCTCGCGCGCGCGGCCGACCGCGCGGCGTTCGCGTCGCGCCCGCCCACAGCCGCGGAGGCCGCCGCCTACTGGGCCGACGTCGACACCGCCGTGCGCGCCATGCGCCGGGGCGTCGGCTGGCGGCGCCGGACCTGGGCCCGGCTCTCGCTGGCCTCCCTGCGCGGGCGCCACCGCCCGTCGAAGCGGTCGCGTCGCGGGGGGACGAGCCCCGTCTCGACG
>JBCECL010000052.1:0-3384 GCA_039207135.1 Brevundimonas sp. | reverse complement strand
GCCGTCGAAGCCAGACGCGACGAGCGCCGCAGCCAAGGGCGCCGAGAGCCAGGACGTCGTGCTGCGGAAGACGTCACGGAGGGGTTCATGACCCGCCCGGCCGGACACCGCCGCGGCGCCCTCGCATCGCCCCCTGCGACCGTCGCGTCGATGGGGCGTCGCTTCGTCGCGGGCGTGCTCGACGGCCTCGCGCTGCTGCTGGCCGCAGTCCCTGCGCTCGTGGCGGCGCTCGCCGACGACGGGCCGAGGACCGCGTTGGCGGCGTCGTCGGTGGTGCTCGTCGTCGCGTTGGTCGTGCTCGAGTGGGTCTGGCACGGCACGCGCGGATGGACGGTGGGGCGCCTCGCTCTCGGGCTGCGCACCGTGGACGTGGACACGTTGCAGCCGATCGGGCTCGGCAGGGTGCTGGTGCGCGGGCTCGTCGTCGCCGCCGGAGCGCTCGTGGCGGGGGTGGGGGCCCTCGTCGTGCTGATCTCGCCGCTCTTCGACGCGACGGGACGCAACCGCGGCTGGCACGACCGGGCGGCACGTGACGAGGTGATCGACCTGCGTCGCGGTGAGGCCGAGACGCCCTCGCTGTGGTTCGACGAGAGGGCCGGCGACGTCCGGCTGCCGCAGGCTCCCGCGCCCCTCGCGCCGACGGACCCACCGCCGACGTCGAGGCCCGCACCCGGCGCGACCGTCCCCCCGTGGGTGACGGGAGCGAGGTCGTCGGCGACCGTCACCGGCAGCCAGCCGCTCGTGCTCGCCCCGCTCAGTCCCCGTGAGCACGGTCCCGACGTCGACACCAGGACCATGCCCGTCGTGCGGGTGAGCGCCGTCAAGGTGGCTGCCCCCGTGTCGGTGACCCGCACGCCTGATCCCGCCCCGGTCGAGCAGCCGCAGGTCGGGCTCGATCCCGAGGTCGAGATGACCAGGCGCGCCGCACCCCGGCCGGAGGTGGCCGCGCCACCCGCCGCCGAGGTGCCGACGACGACCGCCGAGCTCGCGCTGAGCGACGGCCGCCGCGTCGTGGTCGACGGCGTCGCGCTGGTCGGGCGCAACCCCGCGGCGGCCGTCGACGTGCAGACGGTTCGGGTCGTGGACCCCGGCCGGTCCGTGTCCAAGACGCACCTGCAGATCGCCGTCTCGTCGGGCGGGGTCTGGGTCGCGGACCGCGGCTCGACGAACGGCACGGTCGTGACCCTTCCGGACGGCGCGCAGATCGTCTGCCCCGTCGATCACCCCGTGCGCCTGCGGGTCGGGTCGACCGTGACCTTCGGCGACTGCAGCTTCGTCGTCGTGCGAGGTCCTTCGTCGCCTTCCCGCTGACGCGAACGGGCGCACGGTCGTAACGTTCGAGGATGGGGCCGCAGGGTCAGGGTCGCCCGATGCAGCTGGTCGAGCTCGACGAGGTCGAGTGGACCTCCGGCGCGGGCGACGAGGAGCGTCGGGCGGGGCCGCTCGTCTCGTGGATGCGTCGCCGCCCGTGGATCTCGCTCGCCTCGGGAGTCCTGGCCTTCGCGCTGGTGGTGACCTTCGTGGCGGTCGCGCCGCGGGTGATCGCCGGCCGTGAGCGCGATGCCGTCCTCGGACCGGCTGCGTTCGACGGTGCGGTGCACTCGCTGTCGCACGCCCCGCGCGAGCGGTGGAGCACGGCGGTCAACCCGATGGTGGCGCCGCTGCTCGTCGGCGACGTGGTCGTCGCGGTCGTCGACGACCCGGCCGAGCACCTCGCCGGGATCGACGCGGTCACCGGCGAGGTCCTGTGGCAGCTCGGGCCGATCGGCACGAAGGCCGCCCCGATCCAGTCGTGCGCCGTCGTGGGCACCCGCGTCGCCTGCGTCGCGGGGCTCGGTGGTCGAGGTCTTCGGCCGCCGTCGACGCTCGTGCTGGTCGACCCGGCGACCGGGACCACGCAGGCCAACCACGACATCGAGGGGCGCTGGGTCGAGGTCGCGGCGGCGGGCGACGACGTCGTGCTCGCCGGCTGGGTCTCCGACGGGCTCGGCGTCGCCCTGGTGGATCCCGAGTGGGGCGCGGTGCGGTGGCGCGCGCAGACGTCCGCGCGTGCCCACCCGCGCGAGACCGGCAACGTGGCGCTCGCGTCCGCCGGTGGCGTCATCCTGGCGTCGTCCTTCCCGAGCGCCCTGGTGCTGCGCGCCTCGGACGGCGCCGCGCTGCCGATGAGCGACGCGGACGACGTGGTGCAGCTGCGCCAGGACGGCGTCTACGTCCGGACCGACTTCACGGCCCACGACGGCGTGGTCCACGCCACCTCCACCTTCTCCGACGCGTCGGGGCGCGTGCTGCGGACCGAGCTCGGCGATGCCGTCGATCTCGGCGTGCGCGACCCGGCCTCGCCGCGCTCGTTGACGGTCGACGGCACCGGAACGACGGTGACGATGCGTTCCTACACAGACGCAGGCGAGCCGCAGTGGACCACGGACGACGGAGCCGGGCACCCGGTGCTCGACGTGTCGGGGCGGATCGTGCTGCGCCGCGGTGACTCGCTCGTCGCGCTCGATGCGTCCAGCGGCGAGCGGAAGTGGCAGCGACCGGCCCCGGCCGCGGCCCGCACGTCGGTCTCGCGCACCGGCTTCAGCGACGGGAAGGTCCTGGCGGTCGTCGTCTCGAGCTCGACGGCGCCGTCGGGCCTGGCCGCGTTCCGGCTCGACGACGGCGAGCCGCAGTGGCAGGTCGATCTCCCCGAAGACACGCGGCGGGTCGTCCGCCTCGGGTCCCAGCTGTACGTGCTGACCGGCGATCGGCTGGTCGCGCTGCGGTGAGCTGCACAGGTGCGTCGGTGTCTCGCCGTGCGAGCAGGTTTGCGTTGCACGCGGGGAGCGGGAGTAGTGTGACGCGCATGCTCGGGTACACCCTCCTTCTTCGCTGCCGCGGCGAGGCCTTCTAGGCCGGATCCTCGCCGCGGTGTTCCGTGTGCCGGCTGGCCACCCGCAGACACGCAGCGAAGGATTGACCCCATGAGCTATCTCGAGACGAGCCCCCAGCAGCCGTCGCCGATGCCGATCCACAAGTACCGGCCGTTCCACGAGCAGATCCGCGTCGACCTGCCGGACCGCCGCTGGCCCGACGCGCGCATCGAGAAGGCCCCGCGCTGGTGCGCCGTGGACCTGCGCGACGGCAACCAGGCCCTGATCGAGCCGATGAACCCCGCGCGCAAGCTCGAGATGTTCGAGCTGCTGGTGCAGATGGGCTTCAAGGAGATCGAGGTCGGTTTCCCGGCGGCGTCCCAGACCGACTTCGACTTCGTGCGGATGCTCATCGAGGAGAACCGCATCCCGGACGACGTGGTCATCCAGGTGCTGACCCAGGCGCGCGAGCACCTGATCGAGCGCACGTACGAGGCGATCGCGGGCGCCAAGCAGGCGATCGTGCACCTGT
>JBCECL010000051.1:19656-26737 GCA_039207135.1 Brevundimonas sp. | reverse complement strand
CGGGGGTAGGACGAGACGGTCAGCCGGTGCGGCCGGCCGTCGTCGTGGTGGTAGCGGGCGACGAGAGTCGCGACGGCCGACTGCAGGTCGGCGGCGAACGCGGCACGGTCGTCGGGCGAGCGGAAGCCGACGACGGCGTCGACCGTGAGCGTCGGCACGCGGATTCCCGCCGCGGCGCCGGCGGTGATCGCCGCGACCTCGGACACCGTCCGGGCGTTGACCGCGATCAGGTAGGCGGCCGAGAGGTGGTCGGCGACCTCGTCCGGGTCGATCGCGGCCTCGTGCAGCACGTCGGGCGCGACGACGAGGCGTCGTGCAGCTCGGCGCACGAGACGTTCGGTGATGCCGCCCCACGCCCGCTCCTCGACGAGCTCGACCAGGCCCTGGGCCTCGAGCGCCTTGAGGTGGTAGTTCACCTTCTGGCGGGTCGACCCGATCGCGGCCGCGACCGTCGCGGCCGAACCGGGTTCGGCGAGCGCACCGAGGATCGAGGCCCGCACCGGGTCGAGCGCGACCTCGACGGCGGCCGCGTCCGAGAGCACCCGAAGATCGTCCATGTGCTCGACGCTAGGCCTTGACAGAAAAAGTTGTCAACCCCCGACCGGCGACCGCCGTAGCATCGGCGCGTGCCCCCCAAGTCGCCGCTGCCGGCCCGCCACGGCCTGAGCGCCGCCTGGTTGCGCACGCCCGACCGGGACCGGTCGCGGGCCGACGAGTGGTCGACGATGGGCGAGTGGCTGCGCCACCGGCTGCCCGAGTTCGTCGACGTGGCCGAGATGCTCGACCGGGGCGCGTTCGTCGACCAGGGCGGTCGCGTCGTGCGCGACGACGACCCGTTCGCCCCGCACGAGTTCGTGTGGTTCCACCGCGAGCTGCGCGACGAGCCGGAGGTCACGGCGCCCGTGCACGTCGTGCATCGCGACGAGCGGCTGGTCGTCGTCGACAAGCCGGCCTTCCTCTCGTCCATCCCGCGCGGACGGCACGTGCTCCAGAGCGTCGTCGTGCGCCTGCGCGCCGAGCTCGACCTCCCGGAGCTCTCGCCCCTGCACCGGCTGGACCGCGTGACGTCCGGCCTGCTCATGCTCGCGACCGAGCAGCGCTGGCGCGGGCCGTACCAGACGCTCTTCGAGCACCGCGCGGTCGCCAAGACGTACTGGGCGCTCGCGCCGCTGCGCGCGGACCTGGAGCTGCCGGTCGTGGTCGCCAACCACATCCGCAAGGAGCGCGGCTCGTGGCAGGCGCACGTCGTGCCGGACGCGCCCGTGAACGCCGTCACCAAGATCGAGCTCGCGGACGAGGTGGACGGCCGCGGCGTCTACCGGCTCACGCCCAGCACGGGCCGCACCCACCAGCTGCGCCTGCACCTGTGCGGGCTCGGCGTCCCGATCGTCGACGACCCGCTGTACCCGGTGGTGCAGGACGTCGAGGTCGACGACTTCAGCAAGCCGCTGCAGCTGCTCGCGGGCGAGGTCGCGTTCACCGACCCGGTCGACGGGTCCGCCCGCACGTTCCGCAGCGTGCGGCGCATCCCGCTCACCGCGGAGCAGGCGCCGCCGGGACCCGCAGGCTCATGACGCAGTTGCCCTGACCCTTGGGTCGGACGTACTCGAACCCGAGCCGCTCGTACATGGTGCGCGTCGCGTTGTAGAGGAACGACGACGAGATCTTCTTCTCGGGCGGCAGGTCGTGCGGATACGCCTCGACGAGGCCGCCGCCTGCCTGCGCGACCAGCGACAACGCCCCGCGCACGGCGGTCGCCGCCATCCCGGACCGGCGGTACCGGCGATCCACGAACAGGCACGTGATCCGGAAGTCGGGCGGCGTCACCGTCTCCGCCTCCCACTGCTTGCGGTGGTGGATGTTCGGCAGCTCGTCGACGGGCCCGTACTCGGCCCACGCCACGGCCTCGTCGCCGTCGAACACGAGGGCCGCGTGCGCCCGCCCCTGCTCGACCAGCCGGCGCTTGAGCTCGCGGTTCCCGATCTCGCGGCGCTCGGGCGGGTCCGGGTACAGGTGGAACCACGTGCACCAGCACCCGCCGAACACGCCGTTGTGCCGCTCCGCCAGGTCCGCGAACGCGTCCCACGTCGGCGGTCCGAGCGGCTCGATGCGGTACTTCTCGACGCTCATCTCGACATCTCCCCAGCCGTCGGGCTTGGTCAGCGAGCGTACTGACGCGCGTGCGCGACGGCACCCGCTACGTTGCCGGGATGGGTCTGCGACAGCGCGTCTGGCACGCGAGCTACGAGCTGCTGGGCGCCCGCGTGAAGCAGCCCGAGTGGGCGTTCATGAACTACGGCTACGCGCCGGTCGAGCCGGACGACGAGCCGCTCGCGCTCGACCCCGACGACGAGCCCGACCGCTACTGCATCCAGCTCTACGCCCATGTGCTCGACGGCGTCGATGTCGAGGGCGCCGACCTCCTCGAGGTCGGTTCGGGCCGCGGGGGTGGCGCGTCCTGGGTGAGCCGCGCGCTGCGCCCGCGCTCGACGACCGGGGTCGACTTCGCGGCGTCGGCCGTCGCCCTGTCCACGCGCGAGCGGCGCGGACCCGGCCTGACGTTCGTGCACGGTGACGCGCTGGCGCTGCCGTTCGCGGACGAGTCGTTCGACGTGGTCGTCAACGTCGAGTCGTCGCACTGCTACGAGTCGATGGAGGCGTTCGTCGGGCAGGTCCACCGCGTCCTGCGACCGGGCGGCGTGTTCGTGTGGGCCGACCTGCGCAACGCCGAGTCGGTCGCGGCGACGCGCGCGCACCTCACGTCGAGCGGTCTCGTGCCCCAGTGCGAGGACGACATCACCGCCGACGTGCTGAACGCGATGCGGCTCGACGACGAGCGCAAGGCCGGCCTCGTGCGCGCCTGGATCCCGCGACCGCTCCGGGCGCCGATGAGGTCCTTCGCCGGGCTCGACGGCACCCGCAACCCCCGCGGCTTCGCGTCGGGCGAGCGCCGGTACCTCAGCGCTCGGCTGGTGCGCCCGGCCTGACGGGCCTCAGCCCTCGCGCGGCGGGAGGGCGTGCACGGCCTCGCCGTGCGCCGCCACGAAGCGGTCGAGCAGGTCGAGGAAGCGGTCGGCATCCTCCCCGAGCGCGTCCAGCGCCGCGGCGTAGGGGCCGAGCCCGCGCGCGAGCTCCTGGTCGAACAGCGCGCGGCCCTCGTCGCTCTGCCCGACGAGCAGCGCGGTGTGCCCGGGCTCGCGGAACCGCCGCACCAGGCCCGCGGTGCGCGCCGCGTTGACCTGGCGGTTCACCGTGGACTGCTCGAGCTCGAGCTGCTCGGAGATCTCACGCAGCGTCCGCGGCTTGCCGTCGTTGAGCAGCCAGAGCAGCCGCATGTCCGCCGAGTTCAGCGCGATCTGCTGCTCGACGACGCGGCGCTGCTGCGCCGAGATCGTCAGGAGCCACGCGGCACGCCGAGGGCGGGGCGTGTCGCGGGGGACCAACGACGGCCTGTCGGTCACGTGCACTGCTCCTTCGTCGAGACGGCCATGTCCAACGGAACGATCGATGTGTATAGTACACGAGCCCTTGTGTACGTTACATATCTAGCCCCTTGCCGTAAGGAAAATCATGAACTCGCTCCAGCCGGACGCTCCGGCGAAGGTCGTGGACGAGCGCCGGGCCGCCTGGGTCATCGGCGTGCTGCTCTTCGGCAGCCTCGCCTCTGCCCTCATGCAGTCGCTCGTCATCCCCATCCAGTCCGAGCTGCCGACGCTGCTCGACACCAGCGCGAGCAACGCGTCGTGGGTGCTGACCGCGACCCTGCTGGGTGCCGGCGTCACGATGCCCTTGGTCGGTCGCCTCGCCGACGTGTACGGCAAGAAGCCCGTGCTCGTCGCGTCGGCCTGCGTGCTCGTCGTCGGCTCGCTCGTGTGCGCGCTGTCCGACGTGCTCGGACTCGTCCTCGTCGGCCGCGTGCTGCAGGGCATGGCGATGGGCTACATCCCCGTCGCGATCTCGATGGTGCGCGAGGTCGCACCGCCGCGCATGGTCAACTCCGCGACGGCAGCGGTCAGCGCGACGCTCGGCGTCGGTGGAGCCCTCGGCCTGCCGCTCGCCGCGTGGATCGCGCAGGGCCACGACTGGCACGACCTGTTCTGGGTCGCGACGATCCTCGCGGTCGTGATGGTCACGCTGACGGCCGTGTTCCTCCCGAACGTGCGCGACGCGCACCCCGCGAAGATCGACTACCTCGGCGCGGTCGGCCTCGCCATCGGTCTCGTCGGCGTCCTCGTCGGCGTCTCCAAGGGCAACGACTGGGGCTGGGGAGAGGCGAGCACGATCGGCATGATCGTCGGCGGCCTCGTCGTCCTGCTCCTGTGGGGCCGGTTCGAGCTTCGCCACAGCGACCCGCTCGTCGACCTGCGGACCATGGCCAAGAGGCCGATCCTGCTGACCAACATCGCGGCCATGTTCATCGGCTTCGGCATGATGGCGCAGTCCATCGTCGTGCCGCAGCTGCTGCAGATGCCGGAGGTCACCGGCTACGGGCTCGGGCAGAGCATCCTCGCCGCCGGCCTGTGGATGGCGCCGGGCGGGCTCATGATGCTGCTGTTCGCGCCCGTCTCGGCGCGCCTGCTGACGTCGTACGGCGCTCGCATCACGCTGGCCATCGGCGCGGGCGTGCTCGCGCTCGGGTACGTCGCCGCGCTGTTCCTGATGAACGCCCCGTGGCAGCTCATGATCGCGTCGTGCATCTCGCTCGCGGGCGTCGGCGTCGGCTACGCCGCGATGCCCACGATGATCCTGTCGAACGTGCCCGCCGACGAGGCGTCGTCGAGCGTCAGCGTGAACACGCTCATGCGGTCGATCGGCACCACCGTCGCCGGTGCCGTGATGACCGTCGTGCTGACCAGCCAGACGATGTCGCTCGGCGACGTGGTGATCCCGACGGAGGGCGCGTTCCGGCTGTGCTTCGTCATCGGTGCCGCGGCCGCGGCCGCTGGAGCCGTCGTCGTCCTGCTGGTGCCGAAGGCCAAGCGCCCCGGTGCGCAGGTCAGCGCGGCCGTCGAGCCCGACGAGCTGGTCGCCGCGCACTGACGCGCCGCTGCGGCGCAGCCTCCGACGACGCCTCATCGGGCAGCCACTACGCTCGCCCGATGAGGCGTCGACGTGCAGCGGCCGGGCTGGTCGCGACGGTTCTCGTGCTCGCCGGATGCACGGGCTCGCCCGACCCCACACCGACCCCGACCGCGGCGGCAGCTCCGAGCGTCGTGCCTCTGCCCGCGGACCTCACGGCGGCGTCCGGCGCCCCCTTCGCCCTGGGCGCCGGCGTCACCGTGGCGGCCGATCCCGCCATGGCCGCACCGGCCCAGGCGCTCGCGGACCTCGTGCAGGACGACACGGGGATCGCCGTGCAGACGGCCGCGACCGACGGCGACATCAGCATCGTGAAAGACCCGGACGTGACGGGCATCGACGGCTACCGCCTCGAGGTCGGGCACGACGGCATCACGATCGCCGCCGCGGGGCCGTCGGGTGCGTTCGCGGCCGTGCAGACGCTGCGCCAGCTCGTGCCGCTCGGCGACTCGGGCGCGACGCGGCAGGTGCCGCCTGTGCGGGTCGTCGACGCGGCGCGGTTCGCCTACCGCGGCGCGATGCTCGACGTCGCGCGCCACTTCTTCGACGTCGAGGACGTCGAGCGCTACGTCGACGACATCTCGGCGCTCAAGGTGAACCACCTGCACCTGCACCTCAGCGACGACCAGGGGTGGCGCATCGCCGTCACGTCGTGGCCCAAGCTCACGGAGGTGGGCGCCGCCAACGCCGTCGACGGCGACCCGGGAGGCTTCTACACGCAGGACGACTACCGCGCGATCGTCGCGTACGCAGCTTCGCGCGGCGTGACCGTCGTCCCCGAGATCGACCTGCCGGGGCACACCAACGCCGCCCTGACCTCCTACGCGGAGCTGAACCCGGGCGGCAAGGCCGTGCCTGCGTACAGCGGGATCGACGTCGGGTTCAGCACGCTGGACCCGTCGAGCGAGACGACGTACCGGTTCGTCAAGGACGTGCTCGACGAGGTCGCCGCGATGACGCCGGGCCCGTACCTGCACATGGGCGGCGACGAGTCCCGCGCCACGTCGGACGAGGACTACGCCACGTTCGTGAAGCGTGCCGCGGGGATCGCGGCGGACACGGGCAAGACCGTGATCGGCTGGCACGAGATCACCGACGCCGGCGAGCTCCCGCCCGGCACCGTGGCGCAGTACTGGAACTACGTGCGGCCCGAGACCACGTCGCTCGCGGGGCGCATGCGCGCGTACGTCGAGCGCGGCGGGCACCTGCTCATGTCGCCCGCCGACGTCGCGTACCTCGACATGAAGTACGACGAGTCCTCGCCGCACGGGCTGCTGTGGGCTCGCGGCTACACCGACCTGACCGAGGCCTACGGCTGGGACCCCGCGGCGATCATCGACGGGGTCGACGACGACGGCATCCTGGGCGTCGAGGCGCCGATCTGGACCGAGACGCTGCGGACGATCGAGGACGTCGAGTCGATGGCGTTCCCGCGTCTCGCGGCGATCGCCGAGATCGCGTGGACCGCCCAGGCGGATCGTCAGTACGACGACTTCGTGACCCGGCTGCCGGCGCTCGGCGACCGCTGGGCCGCGGCCGGCGTCGCGTACACGCCGGTTCCCGGCGTCCCCTGGCACTAGCTCGCCCGCCCGGCGCCCAGACCCGCCGACTCCGTCGTCAAGCAGGAGGTTCGGCGTCAGCACGCTGGTTCAGACCGGCGCACCGATGCCGAACCTCCGTGCTCACGACGGACGGGGCCTCGGGACTGGCTGGCACTCGCGCGCGCGGGGCCTCACTTCGAGCGGGAGCGGCGGGCCTTCCACCAGGCCCACATCCGGCGGACGCGTTCGCGCAGCCAGTCGTTGATGCGCTGCGCGAAGGCGAACTCGGTGCCGAGGATGGCCAGGCCCAGGAAGATCGCGAGCCAGCCAGGGCCGGGCAGCACGAGCATCGCGATGCCCGCGAGCACGAAGGCGGCACCGACGACGCCGACCACGATCCGCAGCGCGAGGCGACCGCCGGGGACGCGGTCGAGCCGGTCCCGGAGCGCGTCCACCCGACG
>JBCECL010000051.1:0-19556 GCA_039207135.1 Brevundimonas sp. | reverse complement strand
GTGTCAGCCGCGTCGGGGTGCTGCCCGGGCTGTGTCACGTCGTCGCCACCTGTCGTCCTGTTTCGGCTTGCCAGCGCACCCAACGTACGACGTGCGCGTGTGGTTCCGCGCCCTGCGTTCCGGGGCATTGGGGGCCTTCGCCCCGCTGTGCACAAGGGCCGCACGGGTGACAGCACGAGACCCGGGTCAAGGCCGCAGTTGATTGCTCCGACGAAGTGCATGGCCGCCGACCGCCAACGTTGTCGGCACTCTCTCGACCCCGCTCAGAGCAAGGACGTATCTCGTGAACCGTAAGCTCACCGCCGCCGCGTCGGCCGCTGCCCTCGCTGGCCTCACCTTCGTGGGTGTGGCCGCAGCCCACGCCGACCCGGCTCCGTCGTTCGTCGTCTACGACGAGGGCGACTCGCCCAACCCCTACAACGTGGTCGACGGCCTCGTGTTCTACCGCGCCGCCGACCTGGGGTGGGTCGTGAACACGCCGATCTCGGGCGTCCAGCACCTCGACTACACCGTGGCCTCGGGCACGTCGTACGCGCCGTCGTTCCAGCTCATCACGCACAGCGACCAGAAGTCGTACGCCCGCCTCGTGTGGGAGCCCTACATGCAGGGCGCGGACCTGAACCCGAACTCGGGCGAGTACACCAACCTGCAGGACGGTCTGTGGTGGACCAACAAGATCCAGTCCGGCCCGGGCTCGCAGGCTGACCCCCAGCCCCTCGCGTTCTTCTCGTCCCCGACGGGCACGGGTTGGACCAACGTCAGCGTCATCGCGGTCGACGTCCACCAGGGCTCGACGACCGACGCCACGAGCGTCGTCACCAAGGTCGCCTTCAACGGCAACTCGATCGCGCTCGGCACGACCGACGCGACGCCGTTCGACCAGTCGGACATCGACGACGCCACCGCGCCCGTGCACGCGCAGGTCTCGTCGCTCACGGGCGAGGTCTCGTCGCTGACCGGCCAGGTCGCGTCGCTGACCGGCCAGGTCGCGTCGCTGACCGGCCAGGTCCGGTCGCTGACCGCCGACAAGGCCACGCTCCAGGCGTACAAGGCCACGCACTCGCACGCCGACACGACGTACAACGCGAAGCTGGACCAGATCCTCGCGCTGCGCGCCGCCGCGCCGTTCACGGTGAGCGGCACGGCCAAGGCCGGCAGCACCCTGACCGTCGGCGGGACCAAGGCGGCCGGAGTGACCTACACGTACCAGTGGGCTGTCGCCGGAAAGAACGTCCGCAAGGCGACCTCGGCCTCCTTCAAGCTCCCGCAGAGCGCGGTGGGCCACACCGTCAAGGTCATCGTGACGCGCACGTACACCGACTCGAAGGGCGCGTCGCACTCGATCGCCCGGACGTCCTACGCGATGGTCAAGGCCGGCGTGAAGTGATCGTCGGAAACGACTGACCAAGCGGCCCGGGTGCTTCGGCACCCGGGCCGCTTCGTCGTCCCGGCTCAGTTGAGCCGGGCGTCGAGCGGGAAGTTCGCGACGATCGCCAGGTCGCCGCCCTGGCGAC
This sequence comes from Brevundimonas sp., assembly GCA_039207135.1. Taxonomy (GTDB): domain Bacteria; phylum Actinomycetota; class Actinomycetes; order Actinomycetales; family Cellulomonadaceae; genus Cellulomonas. Next base: position 18,042 of record JBCECL010000051.1, on the reverse strand, counting down.
GCAGGACCCGGCGCCAGAGCTGCTCGGGTTCGACCGTGAACGGGTCGGTGGGGTGCGCCGGCAGGACGTACCACGAGCCTTCGGCGATCTCGTCGTCGAGCTGCCCGCCGCCCCAGCCCGCGTGCCCCGCGAAGATGCGCAGGCCCGTGAGGTCGCCGACGAGCGACTGCGGATCGGCGTCGAGGTCGATAAGCCCGAACGGCGCGGCCATCAGCTCGAGCACGGGCGCGCCGACGGCGACGCCGACTGCGCCGTCGAGCCCGACCGGCCCGCCGTCGAACATCACCGCCGGCTCGTCGACCACCGAGCCCCAGCCCGGCAGCACGTCGTCGACCCGCACGTCGAGCGGTCGGTTGAGCACCACGCCGAACGCGCCCTCGTCGTTGTGCTCGAGCAGCAGGACGACCGTGCGGCGAAAGTGCGGGTCGAGGAGCTGGTTCACGGCGACCAGCAGCTGCCCGCGAAGCGATTCCATGTGTTCATCATGTTCCAGCACGCCGCGCTGCGGCAGCGGGTTAGCGTGGACGATATGCGAGCAATCACCTATTCCCGCTACGGCGGCGCCGACGTCCTCGAGCTCACCGACCAGCCCGCCCCGAAGGTCGGCCCCGACAGCGTGCTGGTGCGCGTGCGCGCGGCGTCGGTCAACCCGGTCGACTGGAAGGTCCGAGCCGGCTACCTCGACGGCCTGATGGAGGCCCAGTTCCCGGCCGTGCCGGGCTGGGACGTCGCGGGCGTCGTCGAGCGCGTCGGGCTCGACACTCCCGAGCTCGCCGTCGGCGACGAGGTCTACGGGTACGTGCGCAAGGACTGGATCCACGGCGGCACCCTCGCCGAGTACGTCGCGGCACCCGTGCGGACGATCGCGCGCAAGCCCGCCTCGGTGTCGTTCGAGGAGGCTGCGGCCGTGCCGCTCGCCGGGCTCACGGCGTTCCAGACGATCGAGCGCTCCGGGGTGCAGGCGGGCCAGACGGTGCTCGTGCACGCCGCGGCCGGCGGCGTCGGGCAGTTCGCGGTGCAGATCGCCGTCGCCCGGGGCGCGCGCGTGATCGGGACGGCCTCCGAGGCGAACCACGAGCACCTCCGGTCGATCGGCGCCGAACCCGTCGCCTACGGCGAGGGGCTCGCCGACCGGGTGCGCGCGCTCGCGCCCGACGGCGTGGACGTGGTGCTCGACTACGGCAGCGCGGACCTCGTGCCGACCACCCGCGCCGTGCTCGCGAGCGGCGGGACGGTCGCGTCGATCGTCGACTCCGCCGCACGCGACGAGCTGGGCGGGCACTACGTGTGGGTGCGCCCCTCGGTGGCCGACCTCGACTCGCTCACCGCGCTCATCGACTCCGGCGCGGTGCGGGTCGACGTGGCTGCGGTGTTCGAGCTCGCCGACGCGGCCGACGCGCACCGGCTGAGCGAGAGCGGTCACGTGCGGGGCAAGGTCGTCGTGCGCGTCGACTGACGACGGCTACCGCCAGGCGACCGCGCGCGAGGTGAGGTCGACGTCCCCGATGCTGCCGTCGGGGGACAGTGTCACCACGCCTGCGCTCAGGTTCAGCCGCGGATCGCTCGCGTAGCGGCGGTCCAGCTCGGCGTCGGCATCGGGGTCGTCGTCTGCCGCCACCAGGAGGGCGGCGATCTCGTCGGCGAGCGCCTCGGCCTCGTCGGGGGCCATCGTCGGCGCGCCGGGCGGGCGCATCGGGTCAGGCAGGCCCGATGCGCCCGCTCCCCAGACGTCCCACAGCAGCACCTCGTCGCGCTCGCGGTGCGCGAGCTCGAGGAACACCTGGCCGACGGCGAAGCCGGGCCCGGTCAGGTGCGGGAGCGAACGGTCGACGCCGTAGGTGGCCAGGTCGCGGCCGTCGCGTCGGTGGGCGAGCCACACCTCGGCCGCGGTCTCGAACGCAGATCCGTTGCCGGTCGGCATGTCGCGCGGGTCGAACCCGACCTCCCAGTGCACCTCCGGGTCGAACCGGGTCCAGCGCGCGCCGTCCCACCACTCGACCACGACGTGGTCGTGGTGCCAGCCCGGCTCGAAGTAGCTCTCGAAGCCGATGCGGCTGCGGGCGGGAACCCCGTGCTCGCGCAGCACCGAGACCCCGAACAGCGTGTGGTCGCGGCAGCAGCCGCCCGCCTTGTGCGGGTAGGGCCGCGGCTCGCCGAGGTCGTCGAGCGGCGCGCGGTCGGCCGCGAGGTCGAGGATCGCCGGCAGCCACCGGGCCTTCACGTCTCCCACCTGCTCGTCGGTGAGCTGCGCGGCCTCGCCCCGGTAGTGCGCGATCACCGCGACCGCAGCTGTGGAGATCGCGTTCGGATCGGGAGGGACGGCCGCGACCCGTGACCGATACGGACCTGGGTCGGAGAACGGGCTGTGGACGGCGTACGTCTCGAGCTCGGGCATCGCTTCGCACCTCTCCCTTATCAACGTATACGGCACCGGGGGGCTTGCGGCAAGGCCCCCGGTGCGGCGGAAACTCGTCGGCGTGCCTACCGCTTTCGCCCTGCCGCCAGCCCTGTCCTACAAGTCCGCCGCCGACCTCGTCGAGCGCGACGAACGTCATTTCGCGGCCATCGCGACCAGCCTCGAGGAGCGGATCGCGGACCTGTCCGTCCGCCTCGAGGCCGAGCGGCGCGCGCCGGGTCGCGGGGGCACGGCAGCCCTCGAGCGCGACCAGGAGGTGCACCGCCTCAGCTCCCGGCTGCGCACCCTGCGGCGCTACGGGCTGGACCTGTGCCTCGGCCGGATGGTCGGCGAGGACGGCGCGGCCGTGTACATCGGGCGGCTCGGGCTGACCGACGCCGACGGTGGCCGGCTCCTGGTCGACTGGCGCTCGCCGGCCGCCGAGCCGTACTTCTCGGCGACCCGAGCGAACCCGATGGGCCTGGTCAGCCGTCGGCGCTACCGCTGGACGGCCGGGCTGGTCAGCGACTACTGGGACGAGTCGTTCACCGACGACGTGCCGGCCGGCAGCGCGGCGCTCGACGACGAGTCCGCCTTCATCGCGAGCCTCGGCAGCACCCGCACGAGCGCCATGCGAGACGTGCTCGGCACGATCGCGGCCGACCAGGACGCGATCATCCGCGCCGGGTCGCGCGGCGCGCTGGTCGTGGACGGCGGCCCGGGCACGGGCAAGACCGTCGTCGCGCTGCACCGCGCCGCGTACCTGCTGTACTCCGACGCGCGCGTGCGCGAGCACCGCAGCGGCGTGCTGTGCGTGGGCCCGCACGACCCGTACCTGGCCTACGTCGCGGACGTGCTGCCCAGCCTGGGCGAGGAGGGCGTGCAGACGTGCACCCTGCGCGACCTGGTCACCGAGGGCCGGACGGCCGTGCCCGAGCGTGATCCCGAGGTGGCTCGGCTGAAGGCGACCGCCGCGATGGTCGGCGCGATCGAGCCGGCCGTGCGGTTCTACGAGAAGCCGCCGACGACGGGGATGCTCGTCGAGACCCCGTGGGCGGACGTGTGGCTCAGCGCGGACGACTGGGCCGAGGCCTACGACGCGCCGGATCCGGGTACTCCGCACAACGAGGCGCGCGAGGCGATCCGCGACGCGTTGCTGACGATCCTCGCGGACAAGTACGAGGACGACGACGTCGAGCCCGACGTGTTCCGGCGCGCGCTGGCCGCCGACCGCGACCTGCGGGCGACCCTGGACCGTGCATGGCCGATGCTCGAGGTGCCCGACCTCGTCGGCGACCTCTGGACCGTGCCCGCGTACCTGCGCCTGTGCGCGCCCTGGCTGACGCTCGACGAGGTGCGCGCGCTGCAGCGCGAGGACGCACAGGCGTGGACGACCGCCGACCTGCCGCTCCTGGACGCCGCGCGCCGCCGGCTCGGGGACCCTGCCGCCGTGCGTCGCCAGCGCCAGCGCAACGAGGCCGCGCTCGCGGCGGAGCGCGAGTACATGGACGCGGTCGTCGACACGCTCGTCGCCACCGACGACTCGGAGCTGGGCGTGATGCAGATGCTCAAGGGCACCGACCTGCGAGACGCCCTCGCCGACGAGTCCGCGCTGCCGAGCACCGCCAGCGACCCGCTCGCGGGCCCGTTCGCGCACGTCGTGGTCGACGAGGCGCAGGAGCTGACCGACGCCGAGTGGCAGGTTCTGCTCGCACGCTGCCCGTCGCGGAGCTTCACGATCGTCGGCGACCGAGCCCAGGCGAGGCACGGCTTCACCGAGTCGTGGGTGCAGCGGCTCGAGCGCGCCGGGTTCGGCGAGACGGCGGTCGCGTCGCTGAGCATCAACTACCGCACCCCGTCGGAGGTCATGGACGCGGCCGCGCCGGTGATCCGCGCGGCGCTGCCCGACGCGAACGTGCCCACCTCGGTGCGCACCAGCGGCGTCGCGGTGACCTACGGGAGTGCTCACGAGCTCGACTCGATCCTGACGGGCTGGCTGGAGGCGAACGCGGGTGTCGCGTGCGTCGTCGGGGACCCCTCGTTCGAGGCGACCCCGCGCGTGCAGTCGCTGACGCCCGAGCTCGCGAAGGGGCTCGAGTTCGACCTGGTCGTGCTGGTGAACCCGGATGCGTTCGGCACGGGCATCGAGGGCGCGGTCGACCGCTACGTCGCGATGACCCGGGCGACGCAGCGGCTCGTCGTCCTGACGAGCTGAGCTCAGTCCCGGACGACGGCGGCGATCACGCTGACCTCGATCAGCGCGCCCGGCACCCCGAACCCGGACACGAGCGCGGCCGTCACGAGCGGCGGCGCACCCGGCCGGGCGAGGCGCGGTGCGACGGCGCCGTACGCCGCGCCGAGGTCCGCGTCCGCCGCGATGAGCACGGTCCACTGCACGACGTCGGCGAGCGTGGCTCCCACCGCCCCGAGCGCGACCGCGACGTTGTCCACCGCGCGCACGGCCTGCTCGGCGGCGTCGGCAGAGACGACCGCGCCGGTGTCGTCGACGCCGTTCTGGCCGCCGACGTAGATGGTCGTCGCGCCCGGGGGCACGACGGCGACGTGACTGAAGGCTGGGCTCACGACGAGCCCCGCGGGTTGCAGGTGTGTGATCTCCATGCGCCTCACCGTCGCACGCCCCTCTGACACGCACCGCACGGCGCCGGGCCCGGTCGGCGCACGCTGCCCGCCTCCTGCCCGCAGCCGCGAACCGGTCGGTGTGCCGCTGGGTGTGCGACACGCCGCGCGGGACGCGGCGCGTCGCACACTCACCTGCCCACCGACGTGCGCCGGACGGAATGCGCACCGCGGCTGCGAGAGTGCGTGCCACGATGTGCGCCATGGCTGTCACCTCGATGGACGTGTTCCACGCCCCGCTGCGCGAGCAGCTCGACGCATTCCTCGACGAGCACCGCGCGGACCTCGACGCCTCGCTCGACGGGCTGACCGAGGAGCAGGCGAGGCGTTCGCTCGTGCCGTCCCGCACCACGCTGCTCGGCCTGGTCAAGCACGTGACCTTCGTCGAGCGCGTGTGGTTCGAGGAGGCGGTCACGGGCCGGTCGCGGACGGAGATGGGTCTGCCAGAGGACGCAGCGGACTCGTTCCTGCTGTCCGACGACGACACGATCGGGAGCATCCGCGCGGCCTACCGGACGGCGTGCGCGGCCTCGCGAGCAGCAGCCGCCGACCTCGGTCTGGACGACCTGCTGACCGGAAACCGCCGCGGCCCGCTGCCACTGCGCTGGGTCTACCTGCACATGCTCCGCGAGCTGGCCCAGCACGCCGGCCACGCCGACATCCTCCGTGAGCAGATCCTCGCCGCCGACGGCCGCGCGTGAGCGATCTCGTCGTGTGGTCGCAGGTGGTGGCCCGCAGTGATGACGTCATCCGCTCGGTGCTAGCGTCGCCGAGATGACCCCCGCGGAGCTCGAGACGCTCGCGTGGCTGCGTCGCGCCAAGGACCTGATCGACCGCGAGTACGCGCGCCCCCTGGACGTGCCGACGATGGCGGCGCGGGCACTGATGTCGCCCGCGCACTTCTCGCGGCAGTTCCGCGCGGCGTACGGCGAGACCCCGTACAACTACCTGATGACCCGCCGGATCGAGCGCGCGATGGCGCTGCTGCGCGACGGGATGAGCGTGACCGACGCCTGCATGGCTGTCGGGTGTACGTCGCTCGGCTCGTTCAGCTCCCGGTTCGCCGAGATCGTCGGAGAGCCGCCGTCGGCCTACGCCGCTCGGGAGCACGCCGCCGTCAAGGCGATGCCGGCGTGCGTCGCGATGGTCCGGACGCGACCGGCGCGGAAGGCGAGCAGGATCGAAGAAGCGGCGCCGAATCCCGCGTCCTAGCCTCTCCGTCATGACCATTTCACTGAAGTACTGCAACGTGACCGTGAACGACGTCGACGAGGCGATCGACTTCTACGGGGCCCTCGGGCTCAAGGTCCAGAACGACGTGGCCTCGGGCGAGTACCGCTGGGTCACGCTCGGCAGCGACGCGCAGCCGGGCCTCGGCATCGTGGTGTCCGTGCCGCACGCCGGGCGCTCGCAGGCGGACGGCGACGCGCTCCAGGAGCTGCTCGTCAAGGGCTCGCTGCCGCTGCTCGTCTTCGCGTCCGACGACGTGGACGCGACGTTCGAGACGCTGCGCGAGTGGGGCGCCGAGGTCCTCCAGGAGCCCATCGACCAGGCGTGGGGCCCGCGCGACTGCGCGTTCCGCGACCCGTCCGGCAACACCGTCCGCATCAACCAGACGCAGGGGGCATGACATGACCACGATCGAGCACGTGACCCTCGAGGTCGCGGACCCCGCCGCCGCGGAGCAGTTCTACACGGCGTTCGGCCTCGCCGACCGCGTCCGGGTGCGCGCGGGCCAGTCACCCACCAACGGGTTCCGCGGCTACACGCTGTCGGTGACCGTTCATCAGCCGTCCGCCGTCCGCGCCCTGCTCGACGCGGCGGTCGCGGCGGGCGCCACCGTGATCAAGCCCGCGAGCAAGTCGTTCTGGGGCTTCGGCGGTGTGGTGCAGGCGCCCGACGGGGCGATCTGGAAGGTCGCGACGACCAACAAGAAGGACTCCGACCCCTCGGACCTGCGGATCGACAAGGTCGTGCTGCTCGTCGGCGCCACGGACGTGGCCGCGACGAAGGCGTTCTACGTCGGCCAGGGGCTCGAGGTGTCGAAGAGCTTCGGGCGCAAGTACGTCGAGTTCTCGACGCCGTCGAGCCCGGTCGCGTTCGGGCTGTACGGCCGCAAGTCGCTCGCCAAGGACGCCGGCGTGCCGGCCGAGGGCGACGGTTCGCACCGCATCGCGGTCACGAGCGACGCGGGGTCGTTCGTCGACCCCGACGGCTTCGCGTGGGAGGCCGCCTGAGTCACCGGCTCAGCATCGTCTCCTCGTCGACCCGGCCGAGCTTGGCGGGGTTGCGGACGGCGTAGATCCGGCTGATCCGGCCGTCCTCGATGGCCATGCTCATCACGGTGTTGAGCTCGCCGTCCAGCGACAGCCGGGCCGCGACACCGCCGTTCAGCCAGGTGATGGCGGACTCGAACTCGCCGGTCAGCTTCGCCAGGCCGCTCAGGAAGGACGCCACCCGCTCCGCGCCCACGACCGGGCGCGGAGCGGCGGCCACGACGCCACCTCCGTCGGCCACGACGACCACGTCCGGCGCGAGCACGTCGAGCAGCCCCTGCAGGTCGCCGAGGCGGACCGCGGCCAGGAACCGCTCGACCACCGCGGCCTGCTCGGCCCGACCGACCTGCCGCAGGGGCCGCCGCGCGGCCACGTGCTCGCGCGAGCGGTGCGCGATCTGACGCACGGCGGCCGACGACTTGCCGACCGCCTCGGCGATCTCGTCGTACGGGGTGTCGAACACCTCGCGGAGCACGAAGACGGCCCGTTCGGTCGGGCCGAGCGTCTCGAGCACGGTCAGCATCGCGAACGAGACGCTGTCGGCGAGCTCGGCGTCCTCGGCCACGTCCGGGCTGGTCAGCAGCGGCTCCGGGAGCCACTCGCCGACGTAGTCCTCACGCCGGCGGGACAGCGAGCGCAGCCGGTTCAGCGCCTGCCTGGTCACGATCCTGACGAGGTAGGCGCGCGCGTCACGGACCTCGGCGTGCTCGACCTCGGACCACCGCAGCCAGGTCTCCTGCACCACGTCCTCGGCGTCGGCGGCCGAGCCGAGGATCTCGTAGGCGACCGTGAACAGCAGGCTGCGGTGGGCGACGAAGGGGTCGTTCGTCATGCTCGGGACGCTACCTCGGGCCGTGGGGCGAGGGGGGCCAGGTCGCACGATGCGGCGAATCCCTGCGACTCGATCCCGAGCGCGACGTTGTTGCGGGCGTAGAGGTTGGCCAGCGCGACGAACGCGGTGAGCTCGACGAGCGCCTCGTCCCCGAGCTGGTCGCGGAGCCGCGCGGACAGGGCGTCCGTGACGGTGGGCGGGGTCTGCGACATCGCCTCGGCGTACTCCATGACGTCGCGCTCGAGCGGCGTGAACACGTCCGACTCGCGCCAGCGCGGCACCTCGCGCGCCTTGGTCTCGTCGAGCCCGGCGTTGTGCGCGCTGAAGTACCCGAAGTCGAGGCACCACGTGCAGCCGATCAGCGACGCGACCGCCATGTGCGCGAAGGACTTGAGGTTCTCGTCGCACGCGTCCCACTTGGCCGACTTCTGGCCGAGGGCCAGCTGGAACTTCAGCACGCGCTTGTTGTGCCACAGCACCCCGAGCGCCTCGGGGACCTGGCCGAGCATCTTGGTGCTGAACCGCTTGACGACGGCGCCGTACAGGCCGGTGATCTCGGCGGCGGGAATGCGGGTCGTGCTGGTCATGACGTCCTCCTCGTGATGGTGTCGTCATGAAGACACCGGCCGAGGCGCAGATGTGACAGCGCTCAGTCGAGCGCCTGCTCCTCCTCGGCGAGCTCCTCGCGCCGACGCCGGACGCGCCACACGACGAACGCGGCGATGGCGGCGATCGCAGCCGCGACAGCGAGGCCCTGACCGATCCGCGCCGCGATCCGCTCGTACGCCGTCCCGACGAAGTAACCGAGCAGCACGGTCCCGACGCCCCACACGATCCCGCCGGCCGCGTTCGCCGGCAGGAAGCGGCGGTAGGGCATGTGCGAAGCGCCGGCCAGCGCGGGCATCATCGCGCGGAAGAACGCGGTGAATCGGCCGAGGAAGACGGCCGACTGGCCCCGCCGGGCGAGCAGGTCCTGCGCCTTGTGGATGCCGCCCTGCCGGGTGCGCAGGAAGCGCGACTCGACGAACTTCGGGCCCACCCACTTGCCGACCTCGTACCCGACGCTGTCGCCGGCGATCGCCGCGATCACGACGAGCGGGATGAGGACCGCGAGCTCGAGGCGACCCTGGCTCGCCAGCACGCCGCCGACGATGACGACGGTCTCGCCGGGCAGCACGAACCCGAAGAACAGCGCGTCCTCGGCGAAGACGAGCAGGAAGATCACCGCGTACACGAGCGCGGCCGGAACGGTCTCCAGCCACGACGTGATGTTCTCGATCACCTACCGCTCCTCTGGGTCGCCGGCGGCCAGTATCGCGCGCCGACGCGACTCAGTCCGGCCCGTCCAGCGTCGTGATCTCGATCAACGGGCTCTGCGCCATCATCGTCTCGACGTCCGTGCGTCCCCAGGCGCGCGCCGCGGCCTCGATGAGCGGTCGGCGTTCGTCGGGGTCCTCGACCACACGGGCGACCGCGGGGACGTCGGCGCGCAGCCCGGACTTGAGGTGGACCGTGACGTGCGGGTCAGCCGCGACGTTGTGGATCCACGCCCGCGTGCTCGGCCGCGGGCGTCCCGAGATGAACAGGCGGCCGTCGAGGTCGTGCAGGTAGATCTCGATGCGTCGCGGCTCGCCCGTGCGCCGACCGGTGGTCGTCAGGTCGATCACCTGGCTGCGGTGCAAGGCCTCGTGCAGGGCGTGGTCCATGCCTGCCACTGTGCGCCGCAGGCGACCTCCGAACAACCGGGGCCACAGCTGCTGTGTGAGGGTGGGGGCATGGCGCCCTGGCAGACCCGCTCGTCCACGACCGTCTACGAGAACCCGTGGATCCAGGTCCGCGAGGACGCGGTCGAGCGTCCCGACGGGGAGCCCGGCATCTACGGCGTCGTGACGTTGCGCAACGCCGCGGTCTTCATCGTGGCGCTGACCGACGACGACGAGGTGGTGCTGGTCGAGGTCGACCGCTACACCACGGGCCGGTCGCTCGAGGTGCCCGCGGGCGGTTCCGACGGGCAGGACCCGCTCGCCGCCGCACAGCGTGAGCTGCGCGAGGAGACCGGGCTGATCGCCGACACGTGGGAGCCGATCGGCAAGATGTTCGCGCTCAACGGCATCTGCGAGGCGCCCGAGCACGTGTACCTCGCCCGGGGTCTGCACGCGGCCGACCCGCACCTGGCCGACCAGGCCGAGGAGGGGATCGTGGCCGTGCGCAGCGTCCCGTGGGCCGACGTCCTCGACCTGGTCCGGGACGGGACGATCACGGACGGCGAGTCGGTGGCGGCGCTCATGCACGCGGCGCTCGCGCTCGGCCGCGTGCGGTAGCTAGTCGGCGGCTGCGGGAGCCGGCGCGACGTTCTCGCCCGAGAGCCAGGCCCACCACGCGCGGTCGGGGCCGCGCGGGATCAGCACGGCCCGCGCGAGCAGGGTGAGCGGCACCGCGAGGATCGCACCGAGCGGGCCGATGACCATCGTCCAGAAGATCACCGACGCGAAGCTCAGCGTGAGCGTGATGTCGACGGCGTCCGCGACGAACTTCGGCTGGATCAGCACCTGCAGCACCACGTTGACCGCGCAGTAGATCGCGATGACGCCCAGCGCGAGCGGCCAGCCGCCGACGACGAGCGCGAGCACCGCGGGCGGGACCAGCCCGATGACGAACCCGATGTTCGGGATGAAGTTGGTCACGAACGCGAGGATCGCCCACACGGCGGGCGCGGGGATGCCGAGCGCCCACAGGGCGAACCCGTCGATGATCGCGACGACCGCCCCGAAGGACGCGCTCACGACGAAGTAGCGGCGCACGCCGACGTCGAACACGGTCACGCGCGCCAGGACGTCGTCCCGCTCGGCCCCGAACAGCGCGCGCGCCCCGTCGTACCGCCCGGCGTCGACGGCCATGAAGATCACGTACGTCACGACGACGAACAGCGCGCCGAGGATCCCGGCGACGGCCCCGCTCACGGTCCCGACCAGGCCGACGAGCTGTGCGGGGTCGAGCGCGCCGGTGGCGTCGGCGACCGAGTCGGCGTCCAGGCCGATGGAGACGAGCCAGCTGCTCGCGTCGGCCACCTGCGCGCGAAGCTCGGGCAGGTAGTCGGCCACGAGCGAGCCGAACCGGACGCCCGCGAAGACCAGCATCGCGACGAGCACCAGAAGGATCAGGTAGACGAGCGTGATCACCACGGCGGTCGCAGCCGCGCGCGGCCAGCCGCGGCGCTCGAGCGGGTGCCGCACGGGGTGCACGATGATGACGAGCACCGCCGCCAGGACCAGCGGAGCGAGCACGCTGCGCGCCGCGTGCATCCCCGCGAGCGCGACGACCGCCGCGCTGAGGAACAGGAGCGTGCGGGTGGGGGCCGGCAGTGAGGAGGTCATGGGGCGCCTTCGTCGAATCCAGGACGTCGTCGCACGATAGCGCGGCGGACCTCATTCGCCGGGGAGCGTGACCTCGCTGACCTCGGCGTTCGTCGAGCGGTAGTCGCCGAAGCGCGCCCACGTCAGACGCACGCGCACGACGACGATCGCCTCGTCGGCGAGCGACGCCGCGAACTGCGGGAAGGCTCGCGCGTAGGCGGCTGCGCAGCGCTCGCGGTCCGTTCCCGACGGGATGTCGGCGACGCCCTCGCACTGCAGCGTGGTGCCGTCCCTGCCGCCGACGACGACGGCCACCCGCGGGTCGGCCCGGAGGTTGGCGACCTTGCGGGAGACCGCGCGCGCGTCGAGCACGAGCTCGGCCTGGTCCGTCGCGGTGATCGCCAGGTAGGCGGCCTGCGGGGAGCCGTCGGGGCCGAGCGTGCTCAGCACGCCGTCGCCCTGTGCGCGGATGTACTCGACGAGGCCGCTTCGATCCATGCGCCGATCGTAGGGAGGTCGGCTCAGAGTCCGACCTTCGCGAGTCCCGGCGATCGCTGCGCGGAGCGTTGGTCGACATCTGGACGAGTTGACAAGGTTGACGAAGTTGACACATTGACAGATGCTGTGGCGATGACGACGTCGGACATGGTCGAGACAGCGGCACAGATCCGCGAGGCTTTGGTCGCTGGGTTCGCCCAGCGGTTGGCGCGTGTGCCCGACGAGCGTTTGGGCGGCTTTCTGTTCTCGGATCCGTCCCGTGTGCTCGAAGTGGGAGAGCGGGCCGCTTCGATGGTGCTGGCGCCGTCCGCGTGGGACGACGCAGTCGACTTCGCGGTGAGCACGGCGTCGTTGGCGCGCGGCTTGGGCATCAGCAGGCAGGCGATCGCCAAGCGGGTCGCGGCGGGCACACTGCTCGGTGTCCCGGGCAGAGGGACCACGCTGTTCCCGTACTGGCAGTTCGAGGAAGCTCCCGGCCCGATGCGCGTGCACCCGGCAGTCGCGGGAGCCCTGGCTGCTTGGCGCGAAGAGCTGGGAAGTCTCGATCCGTACGCGTTCATCGCCTGGGCCGGGACCCCACAGACCGAGCTCCACGACGCGACGCCGATGGACTACCTGGACAAGGGCGACGTCGACGCCGGCCTGCTGGCCTGGGTCGCACGGATCGCGGCCGCCAGGTTGGCGCAGTGAGCGGCCACTGGGAGGACATGGCTGCCTCGATCCGCCCGTCGCTCTTGGACCCCGCTGTCGAGCTCTGGCGGATCCACCGCCACGAGCGTGACGCTCTGTTCTTCTCTGCGAGCGGGTTGGGCCGCTTCGACCCAGCGCCCGGCTCGGGCGCCGAGTTCGGCACCTGCTACCTCGCAGTGACCGAGCTCGGCGCGTTCCTCGAGGTGTTCGGGCGGACGAACCCGGTCCCACTGCACCTGGTCAACGAACGCGTCATCACCCAGGTGGGCCTGAGCCGGCCCCTGCGAGTGGCGGACCTGACCGACCGGCGGCTGCTCGGGGACGTCGGCGCGATCCCCGAGGTCTCGGTCGGACGCGACTACGTCGACAGCCAAGGGCTGGCGACTGCACTCGTCGACGCAGGCTTCGACGCGGTCCGGTACGCCGCACGGCACGACCCGGCGTTGCGGCTGCACTCGGTCGCCGTCTTCTCGGGCGCCGCCGACGCGCTCACGGTGGTTAAGGAGCAGCCGATCCCGGACGAGCTCGTCCGTGGTGCCGAGTCCGAGTTCGGGTTGCTGGTACTGCCGACCGGCCTTCCGGCCGGCCCGAGCTGAGTACCGAGCAGCCGGGCCGTCAACAGGACTTCTTCGCGCCCGGGCCACAGATCGGCACGTCCACCGTGGGGGCGGTGTCGGCCGGCCCCTGGGACAGGAACGTGATCCGGTACGAGTGGTCGTTGGTCGATCTGTAGGTGTCCTCGAGCAGCCGCCCGGTCGTCGTGTCGACGACGTACTGCTGCCGGCCGCCGGGGATGTCGAGCGCGACGGCCGTGCCGTGCCGGCCCTCGGCGTCCGTGACCGCGCCGACGTTGACCACGCCCGGGACGCGCGCGGCCACCTGCCACAGCGCCGCGCGCAGCGCGGGCCGGGCGGGCGTCTCGCGCAGCAGGGTGCCGACCGCGTCCCACAGCTCGCTGTCGGGGTCGGGCCCCTGACCCTGCGTCCGGGTGCGGATCAGCGTCTCGAGCTCGGCGGGGTCGGTGGGCAGCGCGTCGAGCTCGGCCCACGTGACGCCGAACCCGAAGTAGCTCTCCCCGAGCTCCTCGGTGCGCACGCCGTCCGGACCCAGGTCCGCATCGCCCTGGTCGGCTGCCGCCCGTGCGTCCTGCAGGACGCCCGTGGCGTCGCGGCCGAGCCAGATCTCGCGGTGGTAGGCCGGTCCGTCGCCGTCCTGCTGCTCGGAGACGACGTGCCAGTAGGCGCCCGACTCCACGACCGGCTGGGTCGCGGCCGCCCTGCTCGCCGTGCTCAGCACCTCCGCGGCGCTCGCGGAGGCCGTCGCGTGGTGCCCGCCGAGGTTCAACGTGGGCGCGACGACCAGTGCGGCGGCGGCCGCGACCGCGGTCAGGGAGATCACCACGCGCCGCCGGCGCCGGGTGCGCAGCGACGCTCCGAGCCGCGCCTCGGCCGCTCGGGTCTCGGCGTCGAGCCGGTTGCGGGCCTTGGCGAGGCCGGTGTCCGACAGTGGGGCGACCGAGGATCCGGTCTGGTCGAGCAGGGTGTCCAGGTTCATCGTCGTCTCCTCAGTCCACGGTCACGGGAAGGGTGTCGAGCACGGTCTGCGCTCGTCGGCGGGCGCGTGAGAGCCGCGTGCGGGCCGCCTCTGGCGTGATGCCGAGCGCGGTGGCCGACTCGCTCGGGGTCAGGCCGTCCCACGCGACGAGGAGCAGGACCGCTCGTTCGTCGGGCGAGAGCGAGCCGAGCACGGCGCGCAGCTCGGCGCGTCGGCCCTCGGCATCGATCCGGGCGTCGACGGCCGACCAGTCCATCTCGTCGTCGGCCGCCGCGGGCACCACCCCGGGCCGCCGGCGCAGATGGGTCCGCACCACGTTGCGCGCGATGCCGTAGAGCCACGGCAGCGCCGACCCGGACTCGTGCGGCGTCACGCGAGCGCGCGCCGAGACCGCCGCCGCGAAGACCTCCGAGAGGAGGTCCTCCGCTTCGTGCGGCCCTACGCGCCGGCCCAGGAACCGGTGGACCGAGCGCGCGTGCCGCTCGAACAGCGGGCCCATGGCGTCCGGGTGCAACGGCAGTCGCCGGAGCAGCTCGTCGTCGGGCAGGTCGTCGATGTTCACACCCCTCCTATGCCCGTGCTGCGTGGAGCGTGACACAGGACCTCGATCTGCAACTGATGGTTGCGTTTCGGGAGAGACGGGTCTAGCGTCATATGCAACCAAACGTTGCGAGAGAGGGAGACCCATGGAGTTCGGAAGCATCGAGCGCGAGATCCACGTCGACGCCGACCCCGAGATCGTCTTCGAGGTGGTCAGCCGCCCCGAGCACATCCGCGAGTGGTGGGGCGGTGCCGAGGCGGACATCTCCGCGACCCCCGGCGCCGCGGGCAGCATCGGCTGGGCCCGAGGGACCGCCGACGAGCACGTCGAGCGACTGCTCGTGGTCGACGCCGACCCGCCCCGGCTCTTCTCGTTCCGGTGGGTGTTCGAGGAGGGGGAGACCTCGCTGCTGGTGACGTTCGAGCTGACCGCGTCGGGCGCCGGGACGCACGTGCGGATGACCGAGACGGGCTTCCGCGAGAAGGGCTGGGAGGCCGCGGTGCTCGAGGAGGCCTACGCGGACCACGTGCAGGGCTGGGACAGGTTCGTGCCCGCGCTGGGCGCCTACGTGGACCGGCTGGTCGCGGCCCGATGATCGTCGACGACGACCTCTGGTCCGCCGTCGGCGACCCGACTCGTCGGCGCATGCTCGACCTGCTCCTCGCCGGCGGCCCGGGCACGGCGACCACCCTCAGCGACCACCTGCCGGTCACGCGGCAGGCCGTCGCCAAGCACCTCGCGGTCCTCGACCGCGTCGGGCTCGTGCACCCCACGCCCGCCGGGCGCGAGCGTCGCTACGAGGTCGACGAGGCCCAGCTGGCCCGCGCGGTCGCGCAGCTCAACGACGTCGGCGCCACCTGGGACGCGCGCCTGCGCCGCATCAAGGCGATCGCCGAGGCGATCGCACGATCCGAGAAGTGAGAGGAGCCAGGACCATGGTGGACATCCTGCACAGGGTGGGTATGGAAGGTCGGACGCCCGAGGAGGTGTACGAGGCGCTGACGACGGTCGAGGGCCTCGCGGCGTGGTGGACCGGCGACACGAGGGACGTCGACGGGATCCTGCAGTTCCGGTTCGGGGAGGGCGGCTTCGACATGAAGGTGCTCGAGGCCGTGCCGGGCAAGCGCGTGCTCTGGGAGGTGGTCGACGGGCCTGCCGAGTGGATCGGCACGACCGTGCGCTTCGACCTGACGCAGAGCGAGGGCTTCACCATCGTGCTGTTCGCGCACGAGGGCTGGGCCGAGCCCGTCGAGTTCATGTACCACTGCAGCACCAAGTGGGCGACGTACCTCGTGAGCCTCAAGCAGTACGTCGAGACCGGCACGGGCGCACCCGACCCGCACGAGCTCCGCGTCAGCAACTGGCGCTGAGGCTCACACCTCGCGCAGCACCTCGCGCGCGAACTTCAGCGACCGCTCCCGCAGTCCCTCCGTCCGACGCGCGATCACGCCCGCCGGGTCCTGCCCCGCCTCGATGATCGTCGGCTTGCGCCGCACGTTCGCCGAGCACGTGAAGTGCGTGCAGATCAGCGTGCCGATCGTGTCGCCCCTGCGGCCTGCGGCGCCGGCCCGGCGGGCGACGTACATCGAGACGTCCTCGGTGTTGATCACGTCCTCGCACCACGCGCACACGGCCCGCTTGCGCTTGGTGGCGACCTCGGGCGAGCGCAGCGCGATCCCGACGAGCTCGTCGTCGACCTCGAGCACGACGTAGGCGCGCAGCGGGGCCTTGCGGTCGATCCACCCGAGGTAGTCGAGCCGGTCCCAGCGCACGTCGAGGTCGGGCAGCGTCACGTCGGCGGCCTCGCGGCGCGAGCAGTTGACGAAGGACGCGCGGATCAGCTTCTCGGTGAGGGGGAGCACCGCGCCATGATGCGCTCCGCGCGGTCGTCACCCCAACCCGAAAACGCCTCAGCCCTGCTCGCGCGCTGTCTCGGCGACCACCTCGGCGATCACGTGGCGTGCGTTCGCGGCGAGCGTCGGGTTCGTGTCGCGGTAGTAGGGCAGCTGCACGAGTGCCTGCGCGAGGGCTCGGGCCCGGGCGCGCGTCCACGTCCTGTGATCCACGTCGAGCTCGTCGCGGAAGACCTGGCGCGCTCGCGGCGGCAGCAGGTTCCACGCGACGCCCAGGTCCAGCGTCGGGTCGCCGACGCCGATGCCCGCGAAGTCGATGAGCCCGGACAGCCGGTTCCCGACGAGCAGCAGGTTGCCCGGCGCCAGGTCGCCGTGCACCCAGGTGCGTCGGCCGTCCCACTCGGACGTCGCGAGGGCGTGCTCCCAGATCGCGGTGACGCGCGGCGCGTCGATGTCGTCGACGAGCGCCGCGATGTCCCGGCGCACCTGCTCGTCGCGATCCGCCAGCGGACCGGCCTTCTCGACGCCGCCGTCGAGGGCGATGCCGCGCACCGCGCGCACGAGCGCCGCGAGGTCGCGGGCCAGCCGCTCGGGCTCGTCGAGCTCGTCGAGGACGGGGTTGCGGCCGGGCACCCACGTCAGCACCGACCACGTCCACGGGTAGCCGTGCCCCGGCTCGCCGACGAGCAGGAGGCGCGGGATGGTCACCGGCAGTGCGACCCGCGGCAGCCACACGGCCTCGTGGTCCACGCCCCCGCTCGCCCAGCCGATGCGCGGCAGCCGGACCACCTTGTCGTCGCCGAGCCGGAACATCGCGTTGTCGGTCCCGCTCGACTCGAGCCTGCGCACCGGCAGGTCGGCCCACTGCGGCGCCTGCTCGGCGAGCAGGGCACGGACCAGGTCGACGGGCAGGTCGAGCTCGTCGGCGTGCATGCGCGTCATCCGGCCAGTCGAGCAGCGTGCCCCGGGCCGCGACAACTGGATTCGCGCGTCCTTCGCCGCGGGGTCAGGCTGGGACGACGACGAGAGGAGCCATCATGGCGAACCTGACCGAGTCCTTCAGCGGCTACTCGACGAACGACGTCGACGCCGCGGCGGTGTTCTACGGCGAGACGCTCGGCATCGACGCGCGGACCGAGAACGGCATGGTGACGCTCAGCTTCACCGACGGCCATCGGGTGCTCGTCTACCCCAAGGGCGACGCGCACGTGCCGGCGACGTTCACCGTGCTGAACTTCCCGGTCGACGACGTGGCCGCGACCGTGGCCGAGCTGCGTGCTCGCGGCGTGCCGTTCGAGCGCTACGAGGGCACCGAGGTGGAGACCGACGAGGACTACGTGTTCCGTGGCGGTGGCCCGGAGATCGCGTGGTTCACGGACCCGGCGGGCAACGTGCTGTCGATCATCGCCCGCT
>JBCECL010000050.1:20394-26975 GCA_039207135.1 Brevundimonas sp. | reverse complement strand
TCAGGCCGGCGCCGGGCCGGTCGTCGTCCCGATGCGCAGGCTGACGGGAAGCTCGCGGTGCACGGGCCCCTCGCCGGCCAGGATGTCCTCGACGAGGTGCCCCACCGCGACGCCCTTCTCGGTGAGCGGCTGCACCACGGTGGTCAGCACGTCGGCGCCGAGCCACGGCAGCTCGATGCCGTCGAAGCCCGCGACCGAGACGTCCTGGGGGACGCGCAGGCCGAGCTCCCGTGCCGCGAGCACGACGCCCGAGGCGAGCAGGTCGGACTGGCAGACCACCGCGGTCGGGCGGTCGGGTGCGGACAGCAGCGCGTGACCCGCGGTCGCGCCGTGCTCGACGAGCGAGGCGGGCGTCTGCCAGACCGCGACGGGGACGACGCCCGCGTCGGTCACGCCCTCGAGGCGTCGGCGCGTGATCTCCCACATGTGGCCGGCCAGCGTCTCGGGCGACACGAGCCCCTCGCCGCGGTCGCGGTCCATGGGCAGCGTCACGCACGCGATGCGGGTGTGCCCGAGGTCGAGCAGGTGCCGCGTCGCCTGAGCGATCCCGCCGCGGTCGTCGATGCCGACGGCGCTGACGTCCGGCAGCACCTTGCCCTCGACCAGCACGGTCGGGATCCCGCGACGACGCAGCGTGGCCAGCAGCGGTTCGTCCTCGCCGCCGCCCCACATGACGACGGCCACGTCCATGGCCGCCGACTCGAGCAGCGGGTCGACGCCGGGGGAGGCCGGGTCGTCCAGGCTCGGGATGAGCAGCACCCCGAGGTCGAGCGGGCCGAGCGTGCTGACGAGACCGTCGAGCACCTGCGTCGAGACGGGGTCGCGGAAGGCGCGGCGCAGGGCGTCCCCGATGACGACGCCGACGATGCCTGACCGGCCGCTGCGCAGTTGGCGGCCGAGCGGGTTCGGACCGGCGTAGCCGAGCTCCGCCGCCGCCTCGTGCACGCGCTGGCGCGTGGCCGCGGCGATGGGCCCCGCGCCGGAGAAGGCGAGCGACGCGGTCGACACCGAGACGCTCGCCGCTGCGGCGACGTCCGCGAGAGTCGGGCGGTTGGCGGACACCGGTCACCTCCGGGTGCGGGACTGCGATGTCGGACGGGGGACGTGGCGCCAGATTGTTTGACGCAGCGGTCAGCGTACCCGCACACTGTTCTCACCCCTCAAATCGATTCGATTCGTCCGTACGGATGTAGATCGAATCGATTCGACCCCGAATCGAGAAGCACGGAGCCCCGTTGAACCACCCCGCTCGCCCCGAGCTGGCCCGCGCGCGCTGGCTCCTCATGGGGCTGTTCATGCTCACGGGGATCACGTTCTCGAGCTGGCTCGCCCGCCTGCCCACCGTCCGTGACTCGCTCGACCTCTCGACGGCCCGGCTCGGCGGCATCCTGCTGATCGGCTCCGTCGGAGCGCTGCTGACGGTCACGGCATCGGGCATCGTCGTGCAGCGGTTCGGCAGCCGGCGCGCGATCCTGGCCTCGACGGCCGTCCTCGCGGTCGGGTACGTCCTGATGGGCGTCGGCCCGACGACCGGCTCGGTCGCCGTGCTCGCCATCGGCATCTTCCTCAACGGCGTCGCCGTCGCGCTCGGCAACGTGCCGATCAACGTGGAGTCCGGCCGCATCGAGCGCGCGATGGGCCGGACCGTCATCCCGCAGTTCCACGCGGCGTTCTCGATCGGCGCGGTCACGGGAACCGCTCTCGGTGCCGCCGCCTCCCATTTCGACGTGCCGCTCATCGTGCAGTTCCCCGTCGTCGCCGGCGCGGCCGTCGTGTGGCGCCTCGCGTCTCTGCGGGCGGGAGTCGTCCTTCCGTACGAGCCCGAAGAGACGCCGCGCAGGGCCCCCAAGGTGGCCACGACCGGTGCGCGCCGGATCACCTCGGCGCTCGACTCGTGGCGCGAGCCGCGCACGCTCCTGATCGGCGTCGTCGTGATGGCCGCGGCGCTGTCCGAGGGTTCGGCGAACGACTGGCTCTCCATCGCCGTCGTCGACGGCTTCGACCGCACCGAGGCGATCGGCGGCATCGTGCTCGGCATCTTCGTCGCGTCGATGACCGTGGTCCGGCTGCTCGGCACGCGGCTCATCGACCGGTACGGGCGCGTCCTGGTGCTGCGCACGTCCGGGATGGTCTCGATCGGCGGGCTCCTGCTGTTCGGCTTCGCACCCAGCCTGCAGACGGCCGGAGTCGGCGTGGTGCTGTGGGGCTTCGGGGCGGCGCTCGCGGTTCCCGTGGGCATCGCCGCGGCGTCCGACGACCCGCTGCGGTCGGCCGGGCGGGTCGCGGTCGTCTCCTCGTTCGCCTCGGTCGCGTCGATCGCCGCGCCGCCGCTGCTCGGCCTCGCGGCGGAGTCGATGGGTGCGCGGCACGCGCTCACGCTCATCGCCGTCGCGATGACCGCGTCGGTCCTGCTCTCGCGGCAGGTCGCGCCGCGCCGCGCGGCGACGGCCGTGCCCGCCGAAGCGGCGGCACCGACCACGGAGCCAGCGGCACCGACCGCAGAGCCCGCGGCCGTGCCGACGACCAGGCCCGAGCCGCTGACCGTGCACGCCGCCTGAGAACCGAGGACGATCGATGACGACCGACACCGGAGCACCCGTGACCAAGCAGCGCACCGTCCAAGCCGCGTCCTTCGCGGTGTTCGCCGTCTTCTTCCTCAACGGGTTCAACTTCGCGACGTGGGCCTCGCGCCTGCCCGCCGTCCGCGACGGGCTCGAGTTCTCCCAGGCGCAGATGGGCCTGCTGCTGCTCGTCATCGCGGTCGGCTCGCTGGTCGCGCTGCCGCTTGCCGGCATGGTCGTCGAGCGGCTCGGTGCGCGTCGCACGGTGGGCGCGTTCGCGCTGCTCAACGCGCTCGGCCTGATCCTCGCGTCGACGGGCGTCGGCCTCGACACCGTGCCGGTCACGATCGTCGGCCTCGTGGTGTTCGGCGTCGGCACGGGGGTGTGGGACGCGGCGATGAACCTCGAGGGTGCTGCCGTCGAGCAGAAGCTCGGGTACACCGTGATGCCGCGCTACCACGCGAGCTTCTCGTTCGGCACGTTCGCGGCTGCGGGCATCGCGGCCGTCGTCGCGGGCTTCGGCGTGCCGGTGTGGATCCACCTGCCGGTCGCCGTCGTCGTGACGTCGGTGTGCGTGCTCGTCGCGATCCGCTCGTTCCTGCCGTCGACCGACGAGCACGTCGTCGCGCCGTCCCCGGGCACCGAGCCGGCCGCCACCGCACCCCGTGGTGCCAGGGGCGCGCTCGCGGCGTGGATCGAGCCCCGCACCCTGCTCATCGGCCTCGTCGTCCTGGCGGCAGCGCTCACCGAGGGTTCGGCGAACGACTGGGTGGGCCTGGCGGTCGTCGACGGCTGGGACGCGCCCGACGCGCTCGCGGCCGTCGCGTTCGCCGTGTTCGTCGGCACGATGACCACCGCGCGCTGGTTCGGCACCTGGGTGCTCGACCGGTACGGCCGCGTCGCCGTGCTGCGGACCTGCAGCGTCCTCGCGCTCGCGGGCCTCGGGATCTTTGCGCTCGTGGGTCCGCTGTGGCTCGCGATGATCGGCATCGTGCTGTGGGGCGCGGGCGCGTCGCTCGGCTTCCCGGTCGGGATGAGCGCGGCGTCCGACGACCCGGTGCGGGCCGCCGCCCGGCTCAGCGTGGTCTCCACCATCGGCTACAGCGCGTTCCTCGCGGGGCCGCCGCTGCTCGGCCTGCTGGCCCATCACATCGGCTACCGGCACGCGTTGCTCGCCGTCGCGATCCCCACGGTGCTCGGCCTTCTCGTCACCGGCGCCGCCGCTCCTCTTCGCAAGACGTCCACGAGCGCGGACTAGCCTGGTCGCGTGACCGACGTGAGCACCGCCCCCGCCCTGTCCGACCTCACGACCCTTCGGGTGGGTGGGCCCGCGGCGCAGTACGTCACGACGAGCACCGAGGCCGACCTGATCGACGCGGTGCGCACCGCGGACGAGGAGGGCCGGCCGCTGCTCGTCGTCGGCGGCGGTTCGAACCTGCTCGTCGCCGACGAGGGGTTCGACGGGGTCGTCGTGCGCGACCTGCGCGGCGGCATCGACGTGCCGGACCACTCGGCGTGCGCAGGTGTGACGTACCAGGTGCCCGCGGGTACCCCGTGGGACGAGGTGGTGGAGGAGGCGACGAGCCACCGCCTGTACGGCATCGAGGCGCTGTCCGGCATCCCGGGGTCGACGGGAGCGACGCCCGTGCAGAACGTCGGCGCGTACGGCCAGGAGGTCGCCCAGACGATCGCGACCGTGCGCGTGTGGGACCGCGGTCGCTCGCGCGTGCGGACGCTGCCGTACGTCGACCTGCAGTTCGGCTACCGCACCTCGCTGCTGAAGCGGTCGATGCGTTCGTCGGCCGACGACGAGCGCAGCCCCTGGCACCCGACGCCGCGGTACGTGGTGCTCGACGTGACCTTCCAGCTGCGGCAGGGCACGCTGTCGGCGCCCATCGCCTACGCCGAGCTGGCGCGCACGCTCGGCGTCGAGGTCGGTGAGCGGGCTCCGCTGCTCGAGGTCCGCGCCGCCGTGCTCGCGCTGCGTGCGGGCAAGGGCATGGTGCTCGACCCGACCGACCCGGACACCACGAGCGCCGGCTCGTTCTTCACCAACCCGATCCTGACCGCCGACGAGGCCGCCCTCCTGCCGGCGGACGCCCCGCGCTTCCCGGCCGCCGACGGTGCGATCAAGACCAGCGCCGGCTGGTTGATCGAGCACGCGGGCTTCGCGCGCGGGTACGGCTCCGGCCCCGCGACGCTCTCCACGAAGCACACGCTCGCGCTGACGAACCGCGGCGGTGCGTCGGCGGCCGACCTCGTCGCGCTCGCCCGCGAGGTGCGGGACGGGGTGCGCGCGGCGTTCGGCGTGACGCTCGAGGCCGAGCCCGTGCTGGTGGGCCTGACGATCTGACGTCGACGTGACCGGGCTCTAGCCCGGAGCGGCCAGCCAGTCGTCGACGCCGCTCAGCAGCCGGGCCTTCGAGGAGTCGGACGCGCGGCTGGCCCTGATCGACGCGCGCGCCAGGTCGGCGAGCTCGCCGTCACCGAACCCCAGGACGTCGCGCGCCGTCTCGTACTGCGCGACCAGCCGGGACCGGAACAGCAGCGGGTCGTCGGCGCCGAGCGCGACGATCGCTCCCGCGTCGACGAGCGCGCGCAGCGGCACCTCGCCCGCCGACTCGTAGACCCCGAGCGAGACGTTGGACGCCGGGCACACCTCGAGCGCGATGCCGTTCGAGGCGACCCGCTCGAGCACGCGCGGGTCCTCGGCCGACCGCACGCCGTGGCCCAGCCGGTCCGGGGACAGGTTCTCGACGACGGCCTCGACGTGCGCGGGTCCCAGCAGCTCGCCGCCGTGCGGGACCGAGGCGAGCCCCGCGCGTCGCGCGATCGCGAACGCGGGCGCGAAGTCCGCGGTCTCGCCGCGCCTCTCGTCGTTCGACAGGCCGAAGCCGACGACCTGGCCCGGCCCGTCACCCGCATGCCGGGCCGCGAGGCGCGCGAGCGTGCGCGCCTCGAGCGGGTGCCGCATGCGCGATGCCGCGACGATCACCCCGACCTCGATCCCGGCGTCCTCGCCCGCCTGCCGGGCGGCGTCGAGGACGATCTCGAGGGCGGGCGTGATCCCGCCGACGAACGGCGCGTACGACGTCGGGTCCACCTGGAGCTCGAGCCGCCCCGAGCCCTCCGCCGCGTCGTCGAGCGCCGCCTCGGCCACGATCCGGCGCATGTCGTCCTCGCCGCGCACGCAGGCGCGCGCGGCGTCGTACAGGCGCTGGAAGCGGAACCAGCCGCGTTCGTCGGCGGGGACGTGCAGCGGGTCGGCGTCGAGCAGCTGGGACGGCAGGCGCACCCGGTGCCGGGTCGCGAGGTCGGCGAGCGTCGCGACCCGCATCGACCCGGTGAAATGAAGGTGAAGGTGCGCTTTAGGGAGTTTCGCCAGGTCGCGCACGCTGTCAGTGTGCCAGTTTCGGGCCTGAGATCACCCGGTCGGCTGACACGGTGGGACGGAGCACCGCCATAGCCTGGCTGCGCCGCGCCGCGATCGCGCCGGTAGGGGGCACCAGGAGGACGACGTGAGCTACGACGACGCCGCGATGGCGGCACATCCGCAGGCACCGGCCGCAGAGCTGGCGCGGATCGTGAACCAGCGGCCAGACCTTCGCGCGATCGTCGCCGGGAACCCGGCCGCTCAGCCCGCGCTGCTCGAGTGGCTCGCCTCGCTGCAGGACCCGGCGGTCAACGCCGCACTCGCGGCCCGGCGCACGCCGTCGAGCCAGCCCGCGCCGCTCCCGCAGGCCTCGGCGCCGCAGGCCGCTGCTCCGGCCACGAGCTGGGCGCCGCAGGCGATGTCCACCGGGCAGGGCTGGGCGCCGCAGGGTGCCCCGAGCCAGGCCGCGCCGCAGCCGTCCGCTGCCGCGCCCGGCTGGGGCCAGCAGCCGTCCGCCGCCGCGCCCGACTGGGGCCAGCAGCCGTCCTTCGCGGCCGCCGGGACCACGACCGGGATCCTGGACGTCCCCCTCCAGCCGTACGACGTCGAACCGCGCTCGTCGCGCAAGAAGCTGTGGATCGGACTCG
>JBCECL010000050.1:11783-20294 GCA_039207135.1 Brevundimonas sp. | reverse complement strand
CAGCCGTACGACGTCGAACCGCGCTCGTCGCGCAAGAAGCTGTGGATCGGACTCGCGGTCACGGCCGTCGTGCTCATCGGCGCCGGTGCGGCCGCGGCGTACCTCATGGTGTTCAGCAAGCTCGGTGGCGCGGCGAGCCCCGAGGCCGCCGTCACGCAGCTCATCGAGGGAGCGGTGCACAAGGACGGCATCGCGATGTACGGCGTGCTCGCGCCCTCGGAGGTGTCCTCCTTCGGCGACCTGGTCTCGCCCGTCTCCGCCGCGACGGACGGCGGCACGGACCCCGACCAGCTGCTCGACCTGCTGGGCGCGCTGGACATCGACCTCACCGGTCTGAGCACCTCGAGCGAGACCATCGGCGACGGGCTCGCCAAGGTGTCGGTCACGGGCGGAAAGCTCACCGTCGACGGCGACTCGAAGGAGATCGTCGCCAAGATGGCGAAGGTCTACGGGCCGGCGCTGGGAACGTCGGGCATGTCCGACGACGAGACCTCCGCGATGTGGGACGAGGCCGCGGCCGAGCTCGACAAGAACCTGCCGTGGTCGGTCGACGCCGCCGACCTCACGTGGACCACCGACGCGGGCATCAACCACCCGTTCCTCGTCTCGGTCAAGGAGGGCGGCTCCTGGTACGTCAGCCCGCTGATGTCGGTCGGCGAGTACATCTTCGTGTCGGGGTCGGACCTCACCCGTGGTGCGATGCCGAGCACGGACAGCAAGGGCGCAGCGTCGCCCGAGGAGGCCGGCACCGCGTTCGCCGAGGCGCTCGCGGATCTGTTCACCGGCGACGCCGGGCCGCTCGCCGACGTCCTGCCCCGCGCCGAGGCCCGGTTCGCCGCGGTGTACGGACAGGCGTGGCTCGACGACGCGAGCGACGACTCGTTCGAGGACGTCCCGACGGTCGAGGAGGCCACGTTCTCCTCGAAGCCGATCGGCGGCGACCTCGCCCGCCTCGCCGCGACCAAGCTCGAGTTCGGCGGCAGCGACCCGCTGACGATCGAGGGGACCTGCGCGACGGACGAGTCCGGCATCAAGACGTGCCTCGCCGACAACCCGACGGCCAAGCAGCTGGGCCTGGACCAGGTCGGCCTCGTGGCGGTCAAGAACGACGGCGGCTGGCACGTGTCCGTGCTCGCGACGCTCGGCGACGCCAGCCGCATCGTCGCCGACCACATCCGGTCCGCCAAGGACGCGGGCACGTTCGACGAGAACTCGCTGCTGGGCGGTCTGTGGATGCTGAGCAGCGGGCTCGCGGGCACCGGGGACCTCGACCTGTCGGCGCCGTCCACGCCTGACATCGCCGGCTACACCTACGACGAGGACGGCAACCTCGTCGACGAGAACGGCAACGTCGTCGACCTCGACGGCCAGACGGGCTTTGCGATCGACCCGGGCATGGAGATCCCGCCCGGGGGTGAGCTGGTCCTGCCCGGCGACGACGACGTCGCGGGTCAGTCCACGCGCGCCGGGGAGGGCGACTGACGCTCAGGCGGCGTCAGCCGTCGTCGCGTCGCCGCCAGCGGAACGTCCGCACGCCGACGACGAGACCGACGACGAGCCACACGAGCAGCACCACCGCTGTCGCCAGGTGCTGCCACGAGCCCGACACCTCGATCGCCTCGGCGGCGTCGGGCAGGAACACCGACCGCATCCCCTGAGCCATCCACTTGAGCGGGAACAGCGAGGCGATCTGCTGCATCCACGTGGGCAGCTGGTCGAACTGGAAGAACACGCCGGAGATGAACTGCAGCACCAGCACGATCGGCGTGACGACCGCGCTCGCGGCACGGCCCGAGCGCGGCACGCTCGAGAACGCGACGCCGAGCACCGACCCCGTCGCGGTGCCCAGCACGAACACCCACGCGAACGTCACCCAGTCGCTCACGTCCGTCGGCAACGGCACGTCGAACGCGAGCGTCGCGACCAGGAGAAGCGCGGCGGTCTGCAGGATCGCGCTCAGCAGCACCTGGCCGACCTTGCCGAGGAAGTACGACGTCGCGGGCATGGGCGTGGCACGCAGGCGCTTCAGGCCGCCCTCGTCCCGCTCGACCGCGATGGAGATCGCCAGGTTCTGGAAGCTCGAGAGCATGACACCGGTCGCCACCATGCCGGGAAGGAAGTACTGCGCGAACGGGATCGACGTCGATCCGGCCTGGACGTCGGAGTCGTTCTGGCCGAAGACCGTCGCGAAGATCCCGAGCATGATGATCGGGTAGGCGAAGATGAACACGACCGCGTCGCGCTCGCGGAAGTAGAGCCGCAGCTCGAGCTTGGTCCGTTCCCAGCCGAGCCGGACGGGCCCGGGGAGCGCAGGTGCCGCGGCGGCGAGCTTCGCGACGTCGCTCATGCGGTCACCGTCTCGTCCTCGGGTGCGAGGAGCGAGAGGTACACGTCCTCGAGCGTGGGGCGCAGCACCTGCAGGCCCGGCACCTCGCCGAGCCGCGCGGCGAGCTCGCCGACGAGCTGGGTGGGCGTGTCGGTCCGCACCTCGACCGGTGCGCCGTCCTCCGTCCAGCGCACGACGGCCCGGCGCGCGGTCCGCCCGCCGAGGTCGGCCGGAGCGCCCTCGGCGACGACCTTTCCGCGATCGACGACGACCACCCTGTCGGCGAGGTGCTCGGCCTCGTCGAGGTAGTGCGTGGTGAGCAGCACCGTGGTGCCGTCCGCCCGGAGGCTGCTGACCAGGTCCCAGAACGCGCGCCGGGCCTGGGGGTCGAAGCCGGTCGTCGGCTCGTCGAGGAAGATGAGCTCGGGGGAGCCGATGATGCCGAGCGCGACGTCGAGCCGGCGGCGCTGGCCGCCCGAGAGCTGGCGCGCGCGCACCTTGACCTTCTCGCGCAGCCCCACGGCGTCGATGACCTCGTCGGGGTCGCGCGGGTGCGGGTAGAAGCGAGCGAAGTGCCGGACGAGCTCGCCGACGCTGGCCTCGGCGAGGTCGTTGTTGGTCTGCAGGACGACGCCGATGCGCGACCGCCACGCCCGGTCGCCGTGCGCCGGGTCGACGCCGAGCACGCTGACCTCGCCGTCGTCCCGCTTGCGGAACCCCGTGCAGATCTCGACCGTGGTCGTCTTGCCGGCGCCGTTGGGCCCGAGCACGGCGACGACCTCGCCGGGCGACACGGTCAGGTCGAGCCCGTCGACCGCCTGCTTGTCGCCGTACCGTCGACGTAGCCCCCGTACCTCGACAGCACCTGCGGTCATCGCTACCGCGCCTCGCCGAGCAGCTCCTGGATCCGGGTGACGCCCTCGACGAGGTCGTCGTCGGACAGCGCGTAGGACAGCCGCAGGAACCCGCTGGGCCCGAACGCCTCGCCGGGGACCACGGCGACCTCGGCCTCGTCGAGGATCAGCGTGGCAAGCTCCGCCGACGTCGTCGGCGTGACGCCGCGGATGGTGCGGCCGAGCAGCCCTTCCACCGACGGGTACGCGTAGAACGCGCCCTGCGGTGCGGGGATGACGATGCCGTCGATCTCGTCGAGCATCTTGACCATCGTGCGGCGGCGGCGGTCGAACGCGACCCGCATCTCCTCGACCGCAGCGAGGTCGTCGTCGAGGGCGGCGATCGCCGCGCGCTGCGAGACGTTCGCGACGTTGGACGTCAGGTGGCTCTGCAGGTTGGTCGCGGCCTTGATGACGTCCGCGGGCCCGCTCATCCAGCCCACGCGCCAGCCGGTCATGGCGTAGGTCTTGGCCACGCCGTTGAGCACGATGGTGGTGTCGACCAGCTCCGGCACGACGCGCAGGATCGGGGTGAACACCGCGTGGTCGTACGTGAGGTGCTCGTAGATCTCGTCCGTGATGACCCAGATGCCGTGCTCGAGCGCCCAGCGGCCGATCTCGGCGGTCTGCTCGGGCGAGTACACCGCGCCCGTCGGGTTGGACGGCGAGCAGAACAGCAGCGCCTTGGTGGCGGGTGTGCGCGCGGCCTCGAGCTGCTCGACGGTGACGAGGTAGCCCTGGTCGACGCCGGCGAACACCTCGACGGGGTTGGCGCCGGTCAGGCGGATCGCCTCCGGGTAGGTGGTCCAGTACGGCGCGGGGAGCAGAACCTCGTCGCCCGGGTCGAGGATGGACGCGAACGCCTGGAAGACCGCCTGCTTGCCGCCGTTGGTCACCAGCACCGAGCCGGGGGAGATCTCGTAGCCCGAGTCGCGCAGCGTCTTGCGGGCGATGGACTCGCGCAGCGCGGGCAGCCCCGCTGCCGGCGTGTACCGGTGGTTGGCAGGGTCGAGGGCTGCGGCGATCGCGGCGTCGACGATGTAGCCCGGCGTCGGGAAGTCGGGCTCGCCGGCGCCGAAGCCGATGACGGGCCGGCCGGCCGCCTTGAGGGCCTTGGCCTTGGCGTCGACGGCCAGGGTCGCGGACTCGGCGATCGCTGCCAGACGGGCGGAGACACGGGGACGGGAGGTCGACTCGCTCACGGCTCCATAGTGGCAGAGGTCACGCCGGTCGGGGACAGGCTTTTGGGCCCAGAGTTGAGCGTGGTTCGACCCACCGCCTCGCGTCGCGTACAGTGATCCGTCGGCGGTTGACGAACGCCATGATGGTCCGCGCCCTGCGAAGGGTGTCGGTGGCATCGTGGTGAGCGGAGCCGTCGTAGGGCAGTGGCGCAATTGGTAGCGCAGCGGTCTCCAAAACCGCAGGTTGCAGGTTCGAGTCCTGTCTGCCCTGCGCACGCGGTCCCGTCGGGGGTTTCGATCTCCGGGGGAGCCTGCGAGCAGGACCGCCGGACGGTCCGGCGCGACGCGTCGGTCGCCGGCGTCGGCACCCTCCCGGGCACCGACCTCAAGACCGACCACGACGAGACGTAGGGGCCAGACGTGAGCGAAACAGCAGCCTCCGCTGCACCGGGCGCCGACGCGCCTCGCACGCCTGAGCCGGCGTCCAAGAAGTCGTCGAAGGACGCCCGCAAGGGCGTGTTCGCGCGCATCGCGCTGTTCGTCCGCCAGGTCGTCGCCGAGCTCAAGAAGGTCGTGCGCCCCACCCGGTCCGAGCTCATCACGTACACGTCTGTCGTGCTGGTGTTCGTCGCCGTCGTCATGGCCTTCGTCACGGTGATCGACGTCGCGATCGGCAAGCTGACGTTCTGGGTCTTCGGCGGCTGACCCGACCGACCGACGGTCGTTCGCCGCGGGGCAGCCCGCACCACAAGTTCGTAGAAAGCAGGTTCGCACGTGTCGCAGGAGTCGCAGGAGCCCACGCCGGCCGCCGCCGAGCTCGAGGACGCCATCGCGTCGGTCGAGGCCGTCGAGGCGCCCGAGGGTGACGTCGACGCGCCCGCCGGCGAGCCGCAGGACGAGCAGCCCGAGGACGAGGCCGCCGACGAGCCCGACGTCGACGCGGACCCCGTCGCCGCGTTCAAGGCTCAGCTCAAGAGCCAGTTCGGCGACTGGTACGTCATCCACTCGTACGCGGGCTACGAGAACCGCGTGAAGGCGAACCTCGAGAACCGCACGCAGAGCCTCAACATGGAGGACTTCATCTACCAGGTGGAGGTCCCCATGGAGGAGGTCGTGGAGATCAAGAACGCGCAGCGCAAGGTCGTGCGCCGCGTCCGGATCCCCGGCTACGTCCTCGTGCGCATGGACCTGACCGACGAGTCGTGGGGCGCCGTGCGCCACACGCCGGGTGTCACCGGCTTCGTCGGCCACACGCACCAGCCCGTCCCGCTCACGCTCGACGAGGTCTTCTCGATGCTGGCCCCCACGCTCGAGGTCAAGGCGCCCGCCGCCTCGTCCGGTGGCGCCAAGGCCGCCCCGAAGATCCAGGTCGACTTCACGGTGGGCGAGTCCGTCACCGTCACCGACGGCCCCTTCGACACGCTTCCCGCGACGATCTCCGAGATCAACGCCGAGAACCAGAAGCTCAAGGTGCTCGTCTCCATCTTCGGCCGGGAGACCCCGGTCGAGCTCGCCTTCAGCCAGGTCGCCAAGATCTGACTGTGCGCGCCCCGCACCCGGGGCGTCCTTGCAACCGGGTCATCGCCCACGGCGTAGGTCCACGAAGAAGAAACGGAAGGCATCATGCCCCCGAAGAAGAAGGTCACCGGCCTCATCAAGCTCCAGATCAAGGCCGGCGCCGCCACCCCCGCGCCGCCGATCGGTCCGGCGCTCGGTCAGCACGGCGTCAACATCATGGAGTTCTGCAAGGCCTACAACGCGGCGACCGAGGCCCAGCGCGGCAACGTCATCCCCGTCGAGATCACCGTCTACGAGGACCGCTCGTTCACGTTCATCACGAAGACGCCGCCGGCCGCTGAGCTCATCAAGAAGGCCGCCGGTGTGGCCAAGGGCTCGCCGACGCCCCACACGGTCAAGGTCGCCACGCTGACCTCGGCCCAGGTGCGCGAGATCGCCGCGACCAAGCTCGAGGACCTCAACGCCAACGACCTGGACGCTGCCGAGAAGATCATCGCCGGCACGGCTCGCTCGATGGGTATCAAGGTCGAGGGCTGACGCCCGCGACGCATGACAACGAGCCGGTCCCGGCTCGTTGAGAAGGAGTGGCAGGGCCAGTGCGGCCCGCGAAGACCACGACTGCTGACAAGGAGAACAAGCAGATGGCCAAGCACAGCAAGGCGTACCGCAACGCCGCCGAGAAGATCGACCCCGAGCGCATCTACAGCCCGCTCGAGGCCGTCCGACTGGCGCAGGCGACGTCGACGACCAAGTACGACGCGACCGTCGAGGTGGCCTTCCGCCTCGGTGTCGACCCGCGCAAGGCGGACCAGATGGTCCGTGGCACGGTCAACCTGCCCCACGGCACCGGCAAGACCGCCCGCGTCATCGTCTTCGCGACGGGCGAGCGTGCCGAGCAGGCCCGCGCGGCCGGCGCCGACGAGGTCGGTGGCGACGAGCTCATCGACAAGGTGGCCAAGGGCTACACGGACTTCGACTCCGCCGTCGCGACGCCCGACCTCATGGGCAAGGTCGGTCGACTGGGCAAGGTCCTGGGCCCCCGCGGCCTCATGCCGAACCCGAAGACCGGCACCGTGACGATGGACGTGGCCAAGGCTGTCGCCGACATCAAGGGCGGCAAGATCGAGTTCCGCGTGGACCGTCACGCGAACCTGCACTTCATCATCGGCAAGACGTCGTTCTCCGACGTCGCGCTGGTGGAGAACTACGCCGCCGCGCTCGACGAGATCCTGCGTCTGAAGCCGTCCGCCTCGAAGGGTCGCTACGTCGTCAAGGCGACGGTCTCGACCACGAACGGCCCCGGCATCCCGCTGGACCAGACCAAGACGCGCAACCTCACCTCCGAGGACGACGCCGCCTGACGACGTCTGCACGTACGACGAAGGCCCGATCCCCCCTGCGGATCGGGCCTTCGTCGTTCCCCGGGCCGGTGCACCCGGTCCGCTCCCCCCTGCGAAGCGGACCGGGCCGCGCCGGCTAGGCCGTCGGCACTGCCACGAGCGCCGGTCGGCGGGCTGCGGCCGTCCGGGACTCGACCGGTGCATCGCTGCTGCCGGCGCCGAGAAGCGCCAGCGGTCGACTCCACAGGCCGGACAGCCAGGCGAGCGCCTCGTCGTCCGGCTCCGACAGGACGGCGAGCTGCGCGGTCCACTCGACGGCGGTCGTGAGTGTCCTCACCACCGCCATCGCCCGGGACGGCAGGGCGTCGCCGCCGTGCGCCCGGTACCGCCCGACGAACGTCGCCGCCGGATCGATGCCCCACCGAGGATCGAGCGCCGGGCCGAGCGCCACCGAGAGCCAGTCGGCCACGGTTGCCACGTCCCATCTCGGGTCGCCGAGCACCCCCCGGCACGGCGACCCGTCGGCGTTCGCGAGGAGCGCGCGCACGGTGCCGTGCTCGCGCTCGATGGTGACGACGTCCCCGTTGGGGTCGCCGTGCGTGTTCTGCACCGCCGACCAGGCGGCACGCGTGGACTCCAGGGCCCACTGCGTCCCCGGGTGGGCACGCACGGCCCACGCCGGCCCGGCCTGCGCAGGCAGCTCGTCGAGCCACCCCGGCAGGCCGTCGTCGAGAGCCCACGGGCGTTCCTCGACGGCGGTGACCGCGACGTGCGAACGGTGCAGGTCGACGAGCGCCGACGCCCACGCGCCGACGAGCGCCACGAGGTCGGAACGCAGCCGAGCCGTCGGCCCGAGGTCATGCATCCGCTCGACGACGTCCTCGAGCTCACGGACGAGTGCGCGCGCCGGTGCGGCTGCGCGTCCGGGGTTCGCGGGCACCGCGTGGAGCGCCGGTCGTCGTTCGACGTGGTGCAGGTCGTCGGGCAAAGACATGGCTGGCTCCTCCTTCGTGATGTGCGGATGTGGCATCGGGTCGGTGCGCCGAGGCGCTGGTTGGCTGGTGCGTGCTCCGTCAGCGGCTGCGCGCCACGGCGGCGATGTATCCCGCCCAGAACGCCTCCCGGATCCGCAGTGCCGCGACGACACGTGCGCGGGCCTGCGGGGTCGCCGCCGACGCGAGGGCCTCGGTGAACGGTTCCGTGAACGGCTCTGTGAAGGGCTCCGTGAACGGTTCGGTGAAGGGCTCGGTGAA
>JBCECL010000050.1:0-11683 GCA_039207135.1 Brevundimonas sp. | reverse complement strand
GGCTCGGTGAAGGGCTCCGTGAACGGCTCGGTGAACGGCTCGGTGAACGGCTCCGCGTGCGCGCCGCCGGACCGCACGGCTGCCGGCCCCGTCGAACGCGCCCCCGGCGCACCCGGCGCGGAAGCGCCCGGGCGTGCAGTGGGGGAGACCGTGCGCGGACCCGCGGCCGTCGGACGCGCCGGGGCCTGTCGCGGCGCAGGGCGCCGCCGCGGCCCGTACGCGGCCGAGATGGGGGGAAGCAGAGCGCTCCACCCGGTGACGGCGCGACGCTGGGACGCGTAGGTCCGAGCGGAGGCGAGCGCCCGTGCGTGCGCGACGGTCAGCACGTCGACACCGAGCGTGTCCTGCACCACGTCGATCGGGCTGGCGACCGCAAAGCTCCCGTCGTCCTCACCGGCCCACAGGAGCGCGACGACCCGGCCGTGCTCGTCGACGACGGCCGAGCCGGAGTCGCCGCTCGCGGAGAACGGTCCTTCGCCGTCGGTCGGCTCGATCCGCACCTGCTCGCGCAGGGTGTGCCAACCGATCCCGGG
Organism: Brevundimonas sp.; assembly: GCA_039207135.1. Taxonomy (GTDB): domain Bacteria; phylum Actinomycetota; class Actinomycetes; order Actinomycetales; family Cellulomonadaceae; genus Cellulomonas. The sequence continues at coordinate 11,150 of JBCECL010000050.1, read as the reverse complement.
ACCGAAGTCGACGGACGTCGTGTAGTCGGTCGAGGTGACCGTGCCGGACCGCAGCCCGGTCGTGCGGCCCGACTTGCGCACGGCGGCACCCTCGCTCGCGGGGCCTGATCCCGTGACGGGGCCGATCCCGACGATCCAGGGGAGCCACGGCGCGCCGGGGGCCAGCGCGACCACGGCGGCGTCGATCCGGTCGGTCAACGTGCCGCGCACGAGCGCGCCGATGCGGTCGCGGTGGGGGTCGCCGCCGTCCGCCAGCGCGGGCTGGATCCACGTGCTGCCGAGGTCCTCGAGCCCGTCGCCCGCGGCGACGTGCCAGTTCGTGAGGCCGAACGTGGCGCCGGTGTGCCGCTCGACCACCATGACGCCCAGCGTCCCGTTGACCGTGAGCCGCTGCGCGACGCCGTCGACGGCCACGGTCACGGCGTCGGCGGGTCCGAAGCTGAGGCCGCCGGCGAGGGGCCTGGTGCGCAGGCGGGTGCGCGGCGCCGCCTCGGCCTCGTCGGTCGCGTGCTCCTGCACGGACAGGGCGGACACCCGGTGCTCGACGACGTCCGTCGGGATGCCGTCGATCTCGGCAGGGATGCGCTGGGCCTCGTCCAGCTCGTCGGCACCGCGCTTGACCGCGACGTGCACGACGATCGCCTGCCGTCCCGTCGGCGCCCCCGCCGACCACTTCTCTCCGATGTCGACGCCCACCACCCCGGGACGGGCAAGAAGCGAGTCCTCGTGCACGCGCTTCGTCGGTCGGATCTGGTCGCGCGTGAACTGCGCGCTCTCCTGCTCACTCATCTCGGGCTTCTCCAGGGGATCGGGCTCGAACGGGCAAACTCTGGCCGCCGACCTGGTCCTCGACCCGGTGCGGCAGTCGTCAAGAGCGCGGCTCGCAGAGCCAGATACACACGAACGGGTGAAGTGGTCCGGGTGTGTATCTGGCCGCCGCGCGGCGTGCTCCTTCTGAGCGTCTCGGACCGGACCGGCGGCGGCACGAGCGTGCCGACCGTCGAGACTCCTTGTCCGCTTCACGAGGGTCGCCCTAATCTGGCCAGGGCGGCCGCCCGACGAGCCTGCTGTGAGGGGTCCATGATGAGTGACGACCTGGTGGAGCCGGTTGACACCGCGCTCCGCAACCAGGGGGAGGGGCTTGCCGACCAGGCAGCCCGTGCAGTGCTCGCCTATCGTTCCGGCGAGCGCGAGCCGCTCGCCGCACTGGTGCAGGTGATGACGCCGCTGCTCTGGCACACCGTCAGGGCGCAGGGCGCCGATGCCGAGCAGTCGCAGGACATCGTGCAGAACGTCTGGCTCACGCTCGTGCGCGACATCGACCAGATCCGCGACCCACGCGCCACGTTGCAGTGGATGCTGGTCACCGCGAAGCGTGCGGCCTGGCGGTCCGTCCGCCGTTCCCGCGACGAGCAGGTGCGGCAGTCGAACGACGAGCACGCGACCGACTGGCTCACGACGCCCGTCGACGAGATGCCGGAGAGCGTCGCCGTCCGTTCGGAACGCGACGAGGCGCTGTGGGAGCACGTCCGCGCACTGCCTGACCGGTGCCGCAAGCTGCTCGGCCTGGTAGCGATGGTCGAGCGCCCGGACTACGCCGTCGTCTCGGCCGCGCTCGGCATGCCCGTCGGCAGCATCGGACCGACGCGGGGGCGCTGCCTCGCCAAGCTTCGCGTTGCGCTCGCCGCCGATCCCACCTGGAGCCTGTCATGAACACCGACGACGCAACGCTCGCCTTCTTCGCCGACGGCGTGCTCGACGACGACGACCGCATCATCTTCGAGAGCCTCGCCCGCATGGTCGAGACGGCCGACCCGACCCCGGCGGGGCTGGTCGAGCGGATCGGCATGGCGCTCACGATCGAGGCGCTGCACGCCGAGGTCGCGGAGCTGCGGCTCGTCGGCGAACCGGCGCTCGCCGTCCGGGCGGACGAGACCAGCATCGAGGCCGGCACGATCACCTTCACGACGGACGTCCTGACCGTCATGATCTCCGTGCACGCCGAGGCCGGCCGGGTACGGGTCGACGGCTGGGCCGCTCCTGCGGAGGAGATCGAGGTCGAGCTGCACCAGGGTGGCGACGTCACTGTGACGACGTCCGACTCGGACGGTAGGTTCTCGTTCGTCGAGCTCGAGCGCGGTCCGGCTCGTCTCGTCCTGCGCAGGCCGTCAGATCCCACCGTCCCGGTGGTCACCCCCCAGATCGAGCTCTAGGACCCGATGACAGAACTGCACGGCCCGGCAGCGGCCGGTCCGGCACCGCTCGACGCCGTCGTGCGGGCGGTTCGTCGTGCCGAGACCGACAACGGTGAGGGCCGCCCGGGCCGTGCCCGCGGGCGGCTGCTCGCCGCGTTGGCGTCGCTCGACGCCATCGACCCGACCAACGAGGACGCAGGTGTCGTCCGCCTGCGCGCACGCGCCCTGACCGAGCTCGCCAAGAGCGAGGCCGAGACGGGCTCGCGTGCGCGCACCGGCATCGAGCGGCTCGACGAGATGATCGCGGCCGGCGTGGGGAGCGTGTGGCCCGGCCTGCAGCCGGCGGTCGACGGCACGCGCGGGCTCGCGGCGCTGCGAGCAGGTCGGCACGACGAGGCGCTGCGGCTGCTCACGTCGGCGATCGACGCGATCGACGTGGCCGACCCGGTGGACGGTTGTCGCGCGTTGCTCAACCGCGGCGTGCTGCACATCGAGCGGCGCGAGCTCGCACCCGCGCGCGCGGATCTCATCGACTGCGCGCGGCGGTCGCGGCAGAACGGGTTCGACCGGCTCCTGTTCAAGGCCGAGCACAACCTCGGCTACGTGCTGTTCTACGCGGGGCACCTCCCCGAGGCGCTCGCGCAGATGGAGGCGGCGGCGCGCTCTCTGCCCGGGCCACCGCGCCCGACCGCGCTGCGCGACCGCAGCGACGTGCTTCTCGAGGCTGGGCTCGTGGGCGTGGCGGACACCACGCTGGCCGAGGCGGCCACGATGTTCGCGGCACGACGCCTGACCCGCGACGTGGCCGAGTGCGAGCTGGGGCGTGCCGAGTGCGCGCTGCTGCGCGGAGACCTCGAGAGCGCTCGCGCGTTCGCCGACTCCGCGCGGCGCCGGTTCCGGCGTCGCGGCGACCAGGCATGGGCGGTGCGCGCGACGCTGCTGTCCCTGCAGGCCGACGCGGCGGCGTTCGCGTCGTCGCCGAGCGGGAGCAGGACGCGCGCTTCGTGGACGGGGCTCGCCCGTCGTGCCGCGGTCCTCGAGGAGCTGTGCGCCGCGACGGGTCGCCAGACGTGGCAGGACGCCGCCGCCTACGTCCGGATCGAGGCGGACCTTGCCCGGGGCGCGGTCGCCGAACCCGCCGTCCTGCTCGACTCGCTCGGACCAGTCCGCGCGGACGACCCGCTCGCCGTCCGTCTGCACGGTCGGCGGATCCGTGCGATGCTCGCCATCGCCGCCGGCGAGCCGGGCCGCGCGCGGCGGTACGTGCGCTCCGGCCAGCGGGACCTCGAGGGGCACCGCGCGCGGTTCGGCTCGCTGGACCTGCGCACCGCGGGTGCGGTGCACGGCACGGCGCTCGCGGAGCTCGACATGGAGCTGGCGATGTCGACCGAGCGGGCGTCGGCGGTCTTCGAGGCAGCGGAACGCGTGCGCTCGGTCATCGGCGGCTCGCCGCGGGTCACGCCGCCCAGCGACCCCGAGACGGCCGGGCTGCTGTGGGACCTGCGCCAGCTGATCGACGCCGGACGCGTCACGCCGAACCTGCCGGCGTCCGACCCGGCGCGGATCAAGCACATGCGCGAGGAGCAGCGACTCAAGCACGAGATCCTCGCGCGCTCGTGGCACGAGCGCGGCAGCGCTGGCGACGAGCGGGCGGCGCGCTCCGCGGACGTCCGCCGCGTGCTGCAGACGCGCCCCGACAGCGTGGTGCTCGACGTCCTCGAGCACCGCGGCGAGCTGCTCGCCGTGCGGGTGGACGCCGACGGCGCCCGGCTCCACCGGGTCGGCGACGCCGCCACGATCGCGGAGCAGGTGCGCCGCGTGCACGCCGACCTCGAGGTGCTCTCGAACCCGCTCGTGCCGGTGGACCTGCGTGCCGTGGCGCAGCGGAGCCTCGACACGAGCCTGCGCCGCATCGAGTCGCGCCTGGCTCCCGCCCTGCACGCCGACGGCGAGCTCGTCGTGGTCGCCGGCGGCTGGCTCGGGGTCCTGCCGTGGTCGCTCCTGCCGAGCCGCACGGGGCGCCCGACGGTCGTCGCGCCGTCGGTGCACCACTGGATGCGCTACTCCGGGACCGCCGCGCGGCAGCCCGTGCGGGTCAGCGCAGCTGCGGGCCCCGGGCTGCGCCACGCCGAGGCCGAGGTGGAGGAGATCGGCCGGCTCTGGCCGAACGGCGAGGTCGTCGTGGGGGAGGACGCCACGGTCGCGCGGATGACCGAGCTGCTCGCCTCGCCGGGGATCGTCCACCTTGCTGCGCACGGACGGCACGAGCCGGACAACCCGCTGTTCTCGTCGGTGCGGCTGGCCGACGGCCCGCTCTTCGCCCACGAGCTGGACACGGGCGGGACCGTCCCCGACCTCGTCCTGCTCTCGTCGTGCGAGGTCGGCCGCGCGAGCATCCGGGCGGGAGGCGAGGCGCTCGGGCTCGCGAGCGTGCTCCTGCGCTCGGGCGTCGGCTGCGTCGTCGCCGCGCTCGCCCCGCTGCCCGACGAGACGGCGCTGCGGGTCATGACGCGGACGCACGCGCTCCTGCGCGACGACGTGCCGATCGCCCGCGCCGTGGCGGTCGCCACCGAGGAGGATCTCGCGCTGACCGGGGCACTCGTCCCGCTCGTCTGCTTCGGCGCCTCCATCTGAGCGATGACGTGGCCGAGGCCGGTCGATCCGGATTTGGTCAGGTCGTGCGAGTCGCGTACTGTTGACGCTGCCCAAAGACCGCCGGTCGTCGGCCCGATTCGTCGGACCGCCCGAAGTCCCGCATCACGCGGAGGCCTGCGCAGGTGAGAGTTCCGTTCTCCGGACGTGTCCGGATGTCGAGCCCCGCGCCTGCGCGGGGCTCTTTCGTTTGTCGGGACCAGGAACCGGTGGCACCACCACTGGAAGGATTGCCATGGCGAGGCCGGACAAGGCAGCCGCAGTCGCAGAGCTCACGGACAAGTTCCGCGAGTCGAACGCGGCCGTGCTGACCGAGTACCGCGGGCTCACCGTCGCGCAGCTCAAGAAGCTCCGCGTCGCGCTCAGCGGCAACGCAACCTACGCCGTGGTGAAGAACACGCTGACCGCGATCGCGGCCAAGGAAGCTGGTCTGACCGGCCTCGACGACGCGCTTGCGGGCCCGTCGGCGATCGCCTTCGTCACCGGCGACCCGGTCGAGGCCGCCAAGGGTCTGCGTGACTTCGCCAAGGCGAACCCGGCACTGGTCATCAAGGGCGGTGTCCTCGACGGACGCGCCCTGACCGCTGCCGAGGTCTCCAAGCTCGCGGACCTCGAGTCCCGCGAGGTGCTGCTGGCCAAGGCGGCCGGCGCGATGAAGGCCAAGCTCTACCAGGCTGCCTACGTCTTCACCGCGAACACCGCCCAGGCCGCCCGTGTCATCGATGCCCTGCGCCAGAAGCAGGAATCGGAAGCCGCAGCTGCCTGATCCCGGCTCCTGCCGCGATCGCGCACCGCGCACAACCAACACCCTGCTGAGGCTGGCGAACAACACCGCCGCCTGGCACCGAAGAAAGGAACGCCTCTCATGGCGAAGCTCAGCACCGACGAGCTCATCGAGCAGTTCAAGGGCCTCACCCTCATCGAGCTCTCCGAGTTCGTGAAGGCGTTCGAGGACGTCTTCGAGGTCACCGCGGCCGCTCCGGTCGCCGTTGCCGCCCCCGCCGCTGGTGGCGGCGCCGCCGACGCCCCGGCCGAGGAGGAGAAGGACTCGTTCGACGTCGTTCTCGAGGCCGCTGGTGACAAGAAGATCCAGGTCATCAAGGAGGTGCGCGCGCTCACGTCGCTCGGCCTCAAGGAGGCCAAGGACCTCGTGGACGAGGCCCCCAAGGCCGTCATCGAGGGCGCGAACAAGGAGACCGCCGAGAAGGCCAAGGCCCAGCTCGAGGCCGCCGGCGCCACGGTCACCCTCAAGTGATCTGAGCTCCGGAGCCCACGGGCACCGGAGCCAGGAAGGCCCGCACCCCATCGGGGTGCGGGCCTTCCGCATGTCACCCCGGACGCGCCGCTCGCCCTCGCTCGCGACGGGGCGAGAGGGAGCGTGAAGGCGCGCCCGGGGAGGGCGGGGATTTCGCGCGGGGGGTGTGGTGTGTCACCATGGCGCTCGACGACGAAGGCGTCGTCCGCGGGCGGCGTTGCCCGTACCGCTAGCCCTTGTCGTGCTGGGTGGACTTTCGCCCTGCGGCTGAGTATGCTAGCGCTTTGCGCTGGCCTGTGCCCGCGATCCCGTATAACCCGAGCCCTCACACGTCGTACGTGCGCGACGTGGAGTGCTGCGAGGCCGGGGGGTCGTGATCCGCCGGGACCCATGCGTAGCGTGCAAACGAACTGCAGGGAAGGACCCCTCTTGGCTGCCTCGCGCACCCCTTCTGCTCCGTCCGCCGACGCCGTTGCGAACCGCACCGCATCACGTCGCATCTCCTTCGCCAAGATCCACGAGCCGCTCGAGGTCCCTGACCTTCTCGGTCTGCAGACCGAGAGCTTCGACTGGCTGCTGGGCAACGAGCGCTGGCAGGCCCGGGTGGCCGCCGCTCTCGAGTCCGGTCGCCAGGACGTCCCCGAGACGGCCGGCCTCGAGGAGATCTTCGAGGAGATCTCCCCGATCGAGGACTTCGGCGGCACCATGTCGCTGTCGTTCCGCGAGCACCGCTTCGAGCCGCCGAAGTACACGGCCGAGGAGTGCAAGGAGAAGGACTTCACGTTCGCTGCGCCGCTGTTCGTCACCGCGGAGTTCGTGAACTACACCACCGGTGAGATCAAGAGCCAGACGGTCTTCATGGGCGACTTCCCGCTCATGAGCGAGCGCGGCACGTTCATCATCAACGGCACCGAGCGCGTCGTCGTCTCGCAGCTCGTCCGCTCGCCGGGCGTCTACTTCGAGCGCACCGCGGACAAGACGTCCGACAAGGACATCCTCACGGCCAAGGTCATCCCGAGCCGTGGTGCCTGGCTCGAGTTCGAGATCGACAAGCGCGACAACGTCGGCGTCCGCGTCGACCGCAAGCGCAAGCAGAACGCGACCGTGCTCCTCAAGGCGCTCGGCATGACCGAGGGCGAGATCCGCGAGGAGTTCGCGCAGTTCCCGGCGGTCATCGACACGCTCGAGAAGGACCACGTCCAGACGCAGGACGAGTCGCTGCTCGACCTCTACCGCAAGATCCGCCCGGGCGAGCCGCCGACGGTCGAGGCCGGTCGCGCGCTGCTCGAGAACTTCTACTTCAACCCGAAGCGCTACGACCTCGCGAAGGTCGGCCGCTACAAGCTGAACAAGAAGCTCGGCATCGACGTGCCCCTGGCCGACTCGGTGCTCTCGCTCGCGGACGTCGTCGCGACGATCAAGTACCTCGCCGCGCTGCACGCCGAGGTCGGCACCCTGCCCGGCACGCGTGCCGGCGAGGCCGTCGAGGTGCGCGTCGAGCCCGACGACATCGACCACTTCGGCAACCGTCGCATCCGCGCGGTCGGCGAGCTCATCCAGAACCAGGTCCGCACGGGCCTGTCGCGGATGGAGCGCGTCGTGCGCGAGCGCATGACGACGCAGGACGTCGAGGCGATCACGCCGCAGACCCTGATCAACATCCGCCCCGTGGTGGCGTCGATCAAGGAGTTCTTCGGCACGTCGCAGCTGTCGCAGTTCATGGACCAGAACAACCCGCTCGCGGGCCTGACGCACAAGCGTCGTCTGTCCGCGCTGGGCCCGGGTGGTCTGTCCCGCGACCGCGCCGGCATGGAGGTCCGTGACGTCCACCCGTCGCACTACGGCCGCATGTGCCCCATCGAGACCCCTGAAGGCCCGAACATCGGTCTGATCGGCTCGCTGGCCACCTACGGGCGCATCAACCCGTTCGGCTTCGTCGAGACCCCCTACCGCAAGGTCATCAAGGGCAAGGTCTCCGACGAGGTCCACTACCTGACGGCCGACGACGAGGACCGCTTCGTCATCGCGCAGGCCAACGCGCCCCTCAAGGCCAACGGCCAGTTCGAGGAGGACCGCGTCCTGGTCCGCGTCAAGGGCGGCGAGATCGAGTACGTCGCCGGTGAGAACGTCGACTACATGGACGTCTCCCCGCGCCAGATGGTGTCGGTGGCCACGGCCCTGATCCCGTTCCTCGAGCACGACGACGCCAACCGTGCCCTCATGGGCGCGAACATGCAGCGCCAGGCCGTGCCGCTGGTCCGTTCCGAGGCGCCGTTCGTCGGCACCGGCATGGAGCGTCGTGCGGCCGTCGACGCCGGTGACGTCATCGTCGCGGGCAAGCCCGGTGTCGTCACCGAGGTGTCGGCCGAGCTCATCACCATCGCGAACGACGACGGCACGACGACGACGCACCGCGTCGCCAAGTTCCGCCGCTCCAACCAGGGCACGAGCTACAACCAGCGCGTGCTGGTCGACGCGGGCGCCCGTGTCGAGGTCGGCTCGGTTCTGGCCGACGGCCCGGCGACGGACGAGGGCGAGCTCGCGCTCGGCCGCAACCTGCTCGTCGCGTTCATGTCCTGGGAGGGTCACAACTACGAGGACGCGATCATCCTGTCGCAGCGCCTCGTGCAGGACGACGTGCTGTCCTCGATCCACATCGAGGAGCACGAGGTCGACGCGCGCGACACCAAGCTCGGCCCCGAGGAGATCACCCGGGACATCCCGAACGTCTCCGAGGAGGTCCTCGCGGACCTGGACGAGCGCGGCATCATCCGCATCGGCGCCGAGGTCGCAGCCGGCGACATCCTCGTCGGGAAGGTCACGCCCAAGGGCGAGACCGAGCTGACCCCGGAGGAGCGCCTCCTGCGCGCCATCTTCGGCGAGAAGGCCCGCGAGGTCCGCGACACGTCGCTCAAGGTGCCCCACGGCGAGTCCGGCACGGTCATCGAGGTCCGCACGTTCAGCCGCGACGACGGCGACGAGCTGCCCGCCGGTGTCAACGAGCTGGTCCGCGTCTACATCGCCCAGCGCCGCAAGATCACCGCGGGCGACAAGCTGGCCGGCCGCCACGGGAACAAGGGCGTCATCTCGACGATCCTTCCCGAGGAGGACATGCCGTTCCTCGCGGACGGCACGCCGGTCGACATCATCCTCAACCCGATGGGTGTCCCTGGGCGCATGAACGTCGGTCAGGTGCTGGAGGTCCACCTCGGGTGGATCGCCGCACAGGGCTGGGACATCTCCCTGGCCACCGAGGGCGACCTGTCCTGGAAGGACAACGTCCCGGCCATCGCCGCGAGCAGCGAGCCGCGCAACCCGGTGGCGACGCCGGTGTTCGACGGCCTGCAGGAGAACGCCCTGTCGGGTCTGCTCTCCAGCACGCTGCCCAACCGTGACGGTGTCCGCACCGTCGGTGGCGACGGCAAGGCGCTCCTGTTCGACGGCCGCTCCGGCGAGCCGTTCCCGGAGGCCGTCTCCGTCGGCTACATGTACATCCTCAAGCTGCACCACCTGGTCGACGACAAGATCCACGCCCGTTCGACCGGTCCGTACTCGATGATCACGCAGCAGCCGCTGGGTGGTAAGGCGCAGTTCGGTGGTCAGCGGTTCGGCGAGATGGAGGTCTGGGCCCTCGAGGCGTACGGCGCTGCCTACACCCTCCAGGAGCTCCTCACCATCAAGTCCGACGACGTGCCCGGCCGCGTCAAGGTGTACGAGGCGATCGTGAAGGGGGAGAACATCCCCGACTCGGGCATCCCCGAGTCCTTCAAGGTCCTCCTCAAGGAGATGCAGTCCCTGTGCCTGAACGTCGAGGTGCTGTCCTCGGACGGCGTCTCCATCGACATGAAGGACAACGACGACGAGGTCTACCGCGCAGCGGAAGAGCTCGGCATCGACCTGTCGCGCCGGCCCAACGCCAGCAGCGTCGAAGAGATCTGACGCCGAGCCCCGCCGCCCTTCCTCACGGGTGGGCGGCGGGGGCCCGCACCCCTTGCACCATTTCCGTCCGCCGGCACGAGCCGGCAAGCGAAGGAAGTAGGACCCCCCTTGCTCGACGTCAACGTCTTCGACGAGCTGCGTATCGGCCTGGCCTCTGCCGACGACATCCGTGCCTGGTCGCACGGTGAGGTGAAGAAGCCCGAGACCATCAACTACCGGACCCTGAAGCCGGAGAAGGATGGCCTGTTCTGCGAGAAGATCTTCGGTCCCACCCGGGACTGGGAGTGCAACTGCGGCAAGTACAAGCGCGTGCGCTTCAAGGGCATCATCTGTGAGCGCTGCGGCGTCGAGGTGACCCGCTCGAAGGTCCGTCGTGAGCGCATGGGCCACATCGAGCTCGCCGCGCCCGTCACGCACATCTGGTTCTTCAAGGGTGTGCCCTCGCGACTGGGCTACCTGCTGGACCTCGCCCCGAAGGACCTCGAGAAGGTCATCTACTTCGCGGCGTACATGATCACCTGGGTCGACGTCGACGGCCGTCAGGAAGACCTCCCGAACCTCCAGAACGAGATCGACCTGGAGCGCAAGGAGATCTCCGACCGCCGCGACAACGACGTGAACACCCGCGCCACCAAGCTCGAGGCCGACCTGGCCGAGCTCGAGGCCGAGGGTGCCAAGGCCGACGCGCGCCGCAAGGTCCGCGACTCGGCCGAGCGCGAGATGGCGCAGATCCGCAAGCGTGCGGACCTCGAGATCGACCGCCTCGACAACGTGTGGGACCGCTTCAAGAACCTCAAGGTCGCCGACCTCGAGGGCGACGAGCTGCTCTACCGCGCGCTGCAGGACCGTTACGGCAACTACTTCGAGGGCTCGATGGGCGCCGCGGCGATCCAGAAGCGCCTCGAGGCCTTCGACCTAGAGGCCGAGTCGGACAACCTGCGCGAGATCATCAAGACGGGCAAGGGCCAGCGCAAGACGCGTGCCCTCAAGCGTCTGAAGGTCGTCAACGCGTTCCTCACGACGAGCAACTCGCCCACCGGCATGGTGCTCGACGCCGTCCCGGTCATCCCGCCGGACCTGCGCCCGATGGTGCAGCTCGACGGTGGCCG
>JBCECL010000049.1:20492-27398 GCA_039207135.1 Brevundimonas sp. | reverse complement strand
CCCGTGGACGACCACCTTGTCCCCGACCTGTGCGTGCACGGCTCATCACCTCACGCCCAGGCTAGGACGCGGCGGCTCTGATGCCTAGGTCGTCGGCAGCGGCCAGGGCGCGAACGCGTTGCGCACCCCCCGCACGGCCGACTCGAGCTCCGGGTAGTGCCGGACGATGACCGACGACATGTCGTTGCCGTCGATCCAGGCCATGCCCTCCGGCGTGTAGATCTTCGAGTTGAAGTCGACGCCGAAGAACCGGTCGCTCTTGAGCCGCCGGGAGGCCATGAGGACGAAGATGCGGAACGCGGTGTCGCTGAACCCGAACCCGCGCGGCAGCTGCTCGCCGAGCATCCCGACCGCGAGGTCGACGTCCTCGAGCTTGTCGTCGTAGATCCTCCGCAGCTGCTCGACCGTCTCGGGGTCGTCGCCGAGCTCCTCGAAGCTGCGCACCGGTTCCATGTGCATCAGGCGTCGGAACTCGTTGTACCGAGGCACGCCGCGCTCCCTCGAGCGGAGCACGTCGATCGCGGCAACGTCGATGAGCTTGCCGTCGGACCGGGCGATCCGGTGCATGAAGCGGGGGTGGTTGTGCAGCCGCAGCGCCCCTGGGTTCGCGACGCCCAGGGAGTAGAACAGGTTCGGAGCGGAGTCCCGCTGCAGCGCCGTCCTCGAGCTCAGGCCGTGCAGGTCCATGAACTCGAGGTTCTCGATGACGTCGCCGGTCGTCGCGTCGCGGACCTCGTAGTCGTCGGGGATCAGCGGGTGCATGCGGTAGACGGCGACGAACTCCTCGGTCATGGCGTACGGCACGCCGTGGTGGTCCGTCGGCGAGCCCGGGATGCCGCTGATCAGGTCGCTCGAGCTGAGCCGGCCGATCAGGTTGTGCACGCGCTCCTCGGCCAGGCCCCACCAGTTGGCGCGCATGGCGATCTGCAGCACGGGATGGCCCAGGATCGCGGGCGTCCACTCGACGGTGTGGATCTTGGCGATCAGGGCCGCGTTGATCAGTCGCGCCTTGTCGAAGATCTGGTCGTCGTTCCACGACGGGTACGACGCGACGAGCCGGTCGCAGATCGCGTTGTGCTCGCGCATGAACAGCGTGTGCATGAGCTCGAGGCCCACCCACCAGCCGTCCTGGCCGCCCGAGGTGCCGAGGAGTGCGGGATCCACGTCGATCAGGCCGTCGTCGCCGATCCGTACCCGTCCGCCCGTGTGCGTGCGGATCGCCTGCTCGAACGCGGCCGTGCTGCCGTACATCTGGGACGCGTCCCACCAGTGCGTCTCGGTGTTGATGAACGTCGCCGATCCGTCGGTCGCGTCGTTGGTGGGGTCCTTGGGCGTGCTCGGCCACTCGATCGGGTCGTCCGGCCAGTCGTCGCCCGACGGACGTGGCACGCGGATGGGGTGCTCCATGTCGGTGCCGTGGCTGAACCAGTCGCGCGTCTCGAACTGGAGCCAGGCGGCCGCGAGGACGTTCAGCGTCGTCGCCGGCTTGAACTCGTGGCGCACGAGCAGCTCGGTGCTGATGGTGCGCGGGTTGGGCGTGAGCAACCGCGGCGGCACTTCGGGGAATGCCACCTCCAGGGGGACGTTCCTGCCGAACCGCGTCTTCGCCATGCCCATCGTCGGGTGCGCGAGGTCGTTGTAGGACCCGTCCGTCGTCCGTGCGACCAGGTGACGCGGTGGTGCGGGGACAGGCGCGGTGGCGCCCGCCCCCTTGTCCGTGCTGAACAGGTTGCGGGCTCGAAGGGTGCCGCGGATTCCGATGAGCGCGAGCACGCCCAGCAGGGTCGGGAACCGGTGCCACTTGTAGCGCTTGTCGAGCCACTCGACGACCTTGCCGAACGTTGACTGATTCCTCATCGTTCCCCCGAGTCCGTGCTGACTACTGCATGCCGATGACGTACCTGCTACGCAGCCGGCCCGCTGCGCGAGCGAGCTGCGAGAAAGTGGAGCGCCTTGAGTCCGGGCAGGAAGAAGTACGCGCCGCCGCGCACCTGGACGAACTGCGGCAGGTCCCGGTACCGGCGCCTGACCGGCCGCTCGGGGACCGTGAACGACGACGGCCCGCCCGTGCGGGAGCCGACCAGCGGGTCGTCGACGTCGTCGAGCGCCACGAACGCGTTGCCGTTCAGCCAGCCGTGCTGCACGAACTCGAACTGGCGCGCCAGGTTGGCGTTGAGGCACACGAAGTACAGACCGCGCTCGTCCGGGGCGGAGTAGGTCCGACCTCGCCGGACGAGCCGGTGCGTCCGCACACCGCGCAGCGAGGCATCGGTCCCGGGCCTCGGCGGCAGGGAGTCGCGCGGGTTGGCGCGCCGGACGTGCGCACCCACCGGGCAGCGCAGACCCTCGGCGTCGCCGTGGTGGTAGCCGAAGTCGTTGGCGTCCGCGAGCGCGGGGTCGTCGGCCCCGGGCGCCAAGGTGAGCGGCGCCCCGCTCGGCCACCTGCCGACGATCTGCGCCGCGAGGTGCTCGGCCCGGCCGGCGTCGGCCGTGGCGTTCACGTAGTTCCAGAAGCCCTCGACGTCCTGCCGGAGCTGGCGGAACACGAGGTACGTGCCGTTGCGTCCCAGGTCCGGCGCGCCGGAGCGGTCACGAGGCAGCAACCGCTCGGGGTCGGCGGACGACGTCAGAAGCGGCCGTTCGGACAGCTGCCCGTACTCGTTGCGGTAGCCGAGCACGAACTCACCGGGCCCGAGCGCCTCCGGCGGGTTGTGCCCGTCGGTCACCGAGGCGATCGTGGGCTGCGAGATCCCGTCCCGGAAGCCGAACGGCTCCCGGTCGCTCAGGGCGTCCGCACCCAGGACGTGCTGCACGTGGACTCCGTCCAGGTCGGCCTGGCCGCGCACCTCGGCGACGAGCGCGGCGAGGGTCGGCTCGTCGTGCGCGTACAGGAGCAGCAGGAGGTCGATGGGCTCCGCGCCGGCACGGCCCCACACCCATCCGCTGGGATCGTTCGTCCCCGTGTCGCCGAGGATCCGGTTGCGGTACTCGGTGTCCATGCCGGTGCGGAACGGCTCGGAGAACCCGTCGGGAAGGTCGTCCCACTCGGTCAGCCTGCGGACGCCGTCGTGCGTCAGCGCGAGGTTCATCGCGCGGTCCGTCGGACTCTCGGCGCCGGGGGTGACGCGGGGCGCAGCCCACCGAGCCAGCCGACGAAGGCCCTCGGGAGTCGGCGAGTGCAGCAGGACGTACGCTGCGTGCGGGAGCTTGCCGTAGCCGCGCAGCACCAGCCCCTGGATGTCCGAGAGGTCGAGCCGCTCGCTCGTCGCGGCGCTCACATCGCCTCGAGCCATCGCGGGTCCTGGGCACGAAGAGCCCGGCGGACCTCGGCGTTGCGGTCGATGTGGATCGCGGCGAGCGCCGGGTAGGCCGAGTAGAACACCGAGGTCGGTACCAGGTGCCGACGCAGGTAGTGCTTGTACGCGATCTCGTCCTTGGCGCCGCCGAAGATCAGCCAGCGGGCCCGCGGGAAGCCGACGCCGTTGCTGAAGACCAGGTTGATGCCCCACGCCAGCCGCGAGATGAAGTCGTCCATGTAGCTCTCGAGGTTGCCGTCGTAGGCGCTCGCGAAGATGAACCGACGGCCGCCGTCGACCGGTTGCCACCGGGCGAAGTGGATGGTCCGCACCCCGGTCAGGTTGTCGCGGTACATGACCAGCCGGAACCCGAGGTCGAGCCCCAGCAGCGCGCCCCGCATCGTGAGGCGTCGCACGATGCCGGGCTTGACGAACCCCACGCCCGTGAACGGGTTCTGGACGCCACGGTCCTCGTGGCGCCGGACCGCGTCGATGTGCGCGACGTCGACCGGTCCGCTCTCCTGCGTGTCGCGCAGCTCCAGGACCCGCACGACGAGGAGCCAGGCGATCAGGAAGGCTACGACGAACGGGAGCGCGAGCAGCACCGCGAACGCGATCGCGACGAGCGCCGCGATCCGGGGCACCACGTACGTCCATCCCGGGGTCCACGGCCGCTGGATGGCCCACGACAGGTCGGGCCGACCTTTGATCGCCCGGTACACCGTGCGCGCGATCTCGTCGGCGGCGGTTCGCTCGACGCCGTCCAGCACCTCCTCGACCTGTTCCCGCAGGTACGCCTCGCGCCTGACCTGCTCCACGGTCCGGCCCACGGTGTGCCGGTAGTAGGCGGCCGGCCGCAGGGAGTGCTCGTGCAACCACGCGAGCCGCGCCTGCGCGCTCGAAGCGCCCGGTGCGCCCGGTGCGCTCGGGTAGCCCACGCACTGCTCGAACAGCGTGTCGATGTCGGGAGGCAGCGCCCGGAGGTGGTCGTCGGCGGACCCGTCGACGTCGGCCATGTAGACGACCGACGCGGGGATCGGCTGTCCGTCGTTGTCGATCACCTCGTCCAGCACGAAGGCGCGGGCGAAGTGCACGGCGCCGGTCGCACCGAAGTCGTCGACCCTGACCTGCTCGAGGAGGTCGCGCGCGGCCCGCTCGCGGTCGGGGACGAGCTCCGCCTGGACGCACACCGCTACCTGCGCGCGCATGCCACCACCCTGAGAACCATCTGCTCCGCCTGTCACGCCCGCCGGGAGTGCTACTTCGAGCCTCGCTGCCGGAGCGTGAACCAGCCGACGCGCCAGTGCCACAGCCAGACGACGCCGAGGTAGAGACCCGGTCCGACCAGACGGATCTCGTCGCGGACCATGTGGGCGACCCGTGAGGTGCGCGAGTAGTCGATGAGGACGATGGGCTCGTCGTCGACCCAGCTCTCGGCCGTGGACAGGGCCGCCTTGATCGTCTGCAGCCGCAACGGGCTCACGAGGTTCTTCAGGCTCGCCTGTTCGGCGTCGACGACCTTCCCCTGCCACATCAGCGCTCGAGCGAGCACGGAGATGGGCTTCACCGCCCGGGTTCCCGGGAAGGCGAGGACGGTTCCACGCAGCTTGCCCTTGGGGATCGGGCCTGCCGGGCTGGAACGGAACACCTCGTCGAGGAGCTGGTTGCCCAGGCGCATCAGGGTCGCCTCCGTGCGCGGCGGGGTGCGCGTCGGCTTTCGGATCTTGCTCAGGACCGACATGTCGGCCTCCCCCCAGCCCGCAGGTCGTCGGATCACGCTCGGCCTGATCGTTGTCCAGCCTGCACTCGTCGTCTGGACTTGTAAAGGTGCGAAGCGGTAGATATCGGGCGGCGGGGCGCAGCCGTTGACAGCGCTGGGCGCCGGTGCCAACGTGTCTCGGAGGCGCTCGGAGGGGGCGGCATGGCGACATCGACCACGGCCCGACGCTCGGGTCAGATCCTGGCTGTCGTGCGCCTCGTCAACGGCACGCTCGGCCTCCTCGCTCCTCAGGTGCTCCTGCGGCGGCTCACCACGGACGAGCAGGCAGCCCGGGCGGGCATGTATCCGTTCCGCATGTTCGGCATCCGGACGATCCTGCTCGGCATCGAGCTCCTCGCCGTGGACGACGCCTCGCGCCGCAAGGTGACCCGGCTGGCCGTCCTCATCCACGCGTCGGACACGGTGTCCGCCGTCGTCTCGGGCATCCGCGGCGACCTCCCCAAACGGGCCGCGATCACGACGGCCCTCATCTCGTCGGGGAACACGACCCTCGCGATCCTCGCCGCCCGCGACTGACCGTGAGCTCGAACGCGAGCCACCCGCAACCGCGCGCCTCGACGGGCGCGGCCTGGCGCGACGTCGTCGCCGACACGACCATGGCGTTGCTGCGGCTGGAGCGCCGCTTCGACCCGTTCGTGCGCCCGGCCTTCGACGCGGTGCTCAAGAAGCCGCTCGAGCGGCTCACCACCGCGCTCATCAACGCCAAGCGCACCGACGAGCACCTGGCGATCGCCGAAGAGCGACTGCTCGCCGACGAGGAGAGCTTCACGGACTCCATCGTGGAGAGCTTCACCGAGCAGATGACCGGGCTGTGGAAGCCCGGCGGCTTCGAGCGCGGTGGCAACACCAAGACGCAAGGCATCTGCCGGGCGGAGTTCGTCGTGCACGACGACCTGCCCGAGCACCTGCGTCGCGGCATCTACGCCAAGCCGCGGACCTTCAAGGCGTGGGTGCGCTTCTCGGGTCCCGGCCCGTACATCACGCCCGACATCGACGACGTGGGCTTCATGAGCATCAGCATCAAGCTCATGGGCGTCGAGGGGCCCAAGCTGCTCGACGACGAGCTGCACACGCTCGACATGTTCGCCGTGTCGACACCCACGTTCGTCACGCCTGACGTGAAGGCCAACGCCGCGCTCCAGCGCTGGAGCGTGAAGAACGCGCAGATCTTCTACTTCCTGAACCTGCACGCCCCGCACATGGCCGACCTGATCATGCAGTCGCTCTACACCAAGACCCAGTCCAGCCCGTTCGAGGCGCCGTACTTCAGCTGCGTGCCCTACCTGATGGGCGAGGGCCAGGCGATGGTGTACTCCGTCTGGCCGACGACGAGCAGCAGGACCCGCATCCCCCGCCTGCCCCTGCGCCCACCCGACGACTACCTGCGCGACGCGATGGTCGCCGCGCTGTCGGAGTCCGACGTCGAGCTCGAGGTGCGCGTGCAGCTGCAGACCGATCCCCACCTCATGCCGATCGAGAACGCCGGCGTGCTGTGGCCCGAGAAGCTCTCGCCGCGCATGCCGGTCGCCACGCTCCGCCTGCCGAGGCAGACCTTCGACTCCCCCGCGCAGCTGGAGTTCGCGAAGCAGCTCTCGTTCAACCCGTGGCACACGATCGCCGAGCACCGACCGCTGGGGAACCAGAGCCGGGCGAGGAAGCGGATGTACTCCGAGCTCTCGCAGCTGCGGCACCGGATGAACTCGGTGCCGCACTACGAGCCGACCGGGGACGAACGCTTCACGTAGAGCGCGCCCGGGCGTCGCATCGCACTCCGCGCTCGATGCTCGAACAGTCAGCCGATTTGCGCGATCGCGCACGATCAGTCACAGT
>JBCECL010000049.1:0-20392 GCA_039207135.1 Brevundimonas sp. | reverse complement strand
GCTCGATGCTCGAACAGTCAGCCGATTTGCGCGATCGCGCACGATCAGTCACAGTGTCCGCGTGGAGACCTTCGAGCGGCACGCCCGCATCATCGAGCTGGTCGACCAGAACGGCACCATGAGCGTCACTGCCCTGACGGCAGAGCTCGGTGTCTCCGAGGCCACCATCCGACGGGACCTCGTAGGACTGGACGACAAGGGAGCGCTGCGGCGCACGCACGGCGGCGCACGCAGGCTGACGCTCCGAGGAGTCGAACCACCCTTCTCCGCCCGCGCGGTGTCAGCGCCTGGAGTAAAGGCGCGGATCGCGGCCGCTGCGATCGACCTGCTCGCGGAGAACGAGTCGATCGTGCTCGACAGCGGCACGACCTGCCTCGAGGTCGCGAAGCGACTCTCGGAGAAGGCTTCCACCGTCATGCCGCTGTCTCTGCCGTCGCTCGCGGCGCTCTCCGGCTTCCCTCAGGTCACGCTCTCGCTCTGCGCCGGGTCCGTGCGACCGAACGAGCTCTCCGTCGTGGGCCCGCTCGCCATCGAGACGATCGAGCGTTTTCGCTTCGACACGGCGATCATCTCCGGCTGCGGCTTCTCGCTCAGCGACGGCCTCACCGCCTACGACGTGGACGACGCGGCCGTGAAGGGCGCGGCGATCCGCAGCTCGTCTCGCGCGATCTTGCTGTGCGACGAGGCGAAGTGGGGCGAGCTCACCTTCGTCCGCGCCGCCGCGACCAAGGCCTTCACCACCATCATCACCGACCATCAGCTCACGGCCGACGAAGCACGCATCGCCGCCGACCTAGAAGTGGACGTCATCACGGTATGAGTCAGCAGTCCCAGACCCTGGAGCCGAGCCGGTTGCGGCTCGCGCGGGCAGCCGTCGTCTCCGCGTTCACGCTGAACGGGATCCTTGTCGCGATGTGGGCGGTCAGCATCCCCACCGCGCAGCACCGGACGGGGATCGACCACGGCGTCCTGGGGAGCCTGCTGCTCCTGACGGGCCTCGGCGCCTTCATCGGCATGCAGGCGACCGGACCCGTCATCAACCGGCTGGGAAGCCGGGCGACCACCATCGCCGGTGGCATCCTGCTCAGCGCCGCGATCCTGCTCCCCGTCTTCGCGACGAACGGGACGACGCTGGGGGTAGCGCTCTTCCTTCTCGGCTTCGCCGAGGGCGTGATCGACGTCTCGCAGAACACGCAGGCGATCGCGGTCGAGCGGCTCTACCGGCGGCCGATCATGTCGACGTTCCACGCATGGTTCTCGATCGGCGGTGCCGTCGGCGCCGCACTGGGCGGCGCTCTCCTCGCGGCCGGGCTCGGCCTGAACAACCTCTATGTCGCGGGCATCATCGGCATCGCGCTCACCGTGTTCGCCGTCTTCGGCCTGCTCCCACGCGATCTCAGCGAGAGGGCGCCCGTCGAACCCGCCGAAGCGTCGGCACCCGTTCGCGGGGAACGCCGTTCCGCCGTCCGCCCGATCCTCGTCCTCGGGGCCCTGGCGTTCGTCCTCATGCTCGTCGAAGGCACCGCTGCGAACTGGAGCACCCTGCAGATCACCGAGCACCTCGCCGTCTCCGACGGCACCGGCGCGCTCGGCTACACGTTCTTCGCGGTGGCGATGACGGTCGGCCGGTTCTGCGCAGACCGCGTCACCGTCGCGATCGGCCCTCGCACGCTCGTGCGGTACGGCACGCTCCTCGCCGCGCTCGGTCTGCTGATCATCGTCTCGTCCGGGCAGCTCTGGCTCACGTTCTCCGGCTGGGCGCTGCTCGGCATCGGGCTCTCAGGATGCGTCCCTCAGGTCTTCACGGCCGCCGGCGCGATCACCAGCGGCAAGCAGGGCACCAACGTGGCGCGCGTGGTGAGCGTCGGCTACCTCGGTTTCCTGGCCGGTCCTGCGGTCATCGGATGGCTCGCGGAGCTGAGCTCCGTGACCCGTGCGCTGATCCTGCCCGGGGCTCTGTGCGTCGTCGGAACGCTCCTCGCGTCCGCGCTTCCCACGAGGTCCCCGGTCGACGGCACCGCCAGCACCGCCAGCCCCCGAGTCGACGTCGAGATGGTCCAGGAACGCGTCTAGGTGCGACGGCCGGGCACGTCGGCCAGGGCGTGCAGCGACCTGCCGAAGAACTCGGTGAGCTCCGCCGTCGCGGACAACGGCAGCACGTGGGCGACGTACTGGTCGGGGCGCACGACGACGACCGCCCCCGTGCTCCTGTCGATCCCGCGCAGGTCGAAGATGTCGCGGGCGGGATCGACGCCGTAGACCTTCTCGTAGTCGATCAGCTGGAACGGACCGACGCGGGGCAGGAACAGGGGCGGCACGGCGCCGAGGTCGATCTCGTCGTGCGTCTGCTGGAAGACCACTTTCAGGTCAAGCACCGCGTCGAGGTCTGCCCCCTCGGGCGTGAACCGACGGACCGGCGAGTCGTCCGCGGCGGCCATCCAGTGCGCCCACTGCGCCACGCCCTCGCGACCGGCGTCCGCGAAGGCGTACACACGCCACCGCCCGTCGGCGCGGTGATGGTGCCCGAGGTGGACCGGGTTGGCGTCCGCGACCCGGACCACGGGCGCAGAGGCGAACCTCTTGCCGATGGGAAACCCCGTCGCCAGCGGCTGGTGGGCGCCGTCGCCGATGATGGCCGACGGGCCGTACCGCGTCATGAAGCCGGCGGGGAACTCGAAGGTGCGCAGGTAGAAGTCGCCCAGCGCAGCGGTGCCCAGGTCCTCGGGCCGACCCGCCATCATCGTCGACCACTCCTTGTCGAACGCGATGAGGTCTTCGGCGACCTCGTGCCGCTCGGCCGAGTAGGTGTCGAGGAGCGATGCCGGACTGCGCCCCTCGAGCACCTGGCCGAGCTTCCACGCCAGGTTGAACCCGTCCTGGATGGAGACGTTCATCCCCTGGCCGGCCTTGGCGCTGTGGGTGTGGCACGCGTCCCCCGCGATGAACACCCGCGGCGCGCGCTGCCCGACGAGCTCCGCAGGCACGTCGTCGAACCGGTCGGTGAGCCGGTGCCCCACCTCGTAGACGCTGTACCACGCGACGTCGCGGACATCGAGGCTGTAGGGGTGCAAGATCCGGTTGGCGTGCTCGACCGCGCTCTGCAAGGTCGTGCTCCTGATCGCCCCAGCGTCGTCGGCCGAGACGTCGCCGAGGTCGACGTAGAGCCGGAAGAGGAAGCCGCCCTCCCGCGGGATGAGCAGGATGCTCCCGTGCTCGGACTGGATCGCGCACTTGGTCCGGATGTCGGGGAAGTCGGTGACGGCCAGGACGTCCATCACGGCCCACGCGTGCATCGCTTGGTCGCCGACGAGGTGGCGCCCGATCGCTTCGCGGATGACCGAGCGTGCGCCGTCGCAGCCGACGACGTAGGCGGCGCGGACCTCCCGCTCGGTCACCCCGCCGTCCTCGGCCGTGCACCGCAACGACACGACGACCGGCCTGTCCCCCGCGTCCGTGAGCCGCAGGCCGACGACCTCCCAGCCGTAGTCGGGCGTGATCCGGGCCGGACCGTTGGCCGCGTACTCGGCGAAGTAGTCGAGGACCCGCGCCTGGTTCACCAGCAGATGGGGAAACTCGCTGACGCCGTGCGGGTCGTCGACGGTTCGGCGGGTGCGCACGACCCGTTCGGGATCGGCCGGGTCGGGGGCCCAGAAGTTCATCGCGGTGAGGTGGAAGGCCTCCTCGACGATGCGCCCCGCGAACCCGAACGCCTGGAAGGTCTCGACGCTGCGCGCCTGGATGCCGTCGGCCTGCCCGATCGTCAGCCGGCCCCCGCGCCGCTCGACGACGCGGGTGACGACCCCCGGGTAGTGCGAGAGCTGCGCCGCCAGGACCATGCCCGCCGGGCCGCTGCCGACGACGAGCACGTCGACCTCGTCGGGGAGCTCCGTGGGCCGGTCGAGTCCCGTGCCCGCCGCGGGTAGGACGCGCGGGTCGCCCGAGACGTAGCCGTGATGGTGGAACTGCATCGGAACTCCCAGACGTCGTCGTCGAAAGAGCATCCCGGCGAGGCGCACGGTGTCCGATTTCCTTGCCGGAGACCCCGTCATTGTATATGGTTTCAAACACCCGACAAGAGTGGGGAGGGTCAATGGCGACGAAGACGGAGCCGACGACGGAGCCTCCCGCCACCCCCCTCGACGCCTCGGGCGACGAGCGATTCGCGGCCTTGCCGGGCCGGCCCGGCAAGGTCGTCGCGGTCCACCTCAGCTACACCTCACGGGCGGACGAACGCGGGCGGCGGCCCTCGTCCCCGTCCTACTTCCTCAAGCCCTCGAGCTCGGTCGCGGCGTCCGGAGGCGTCGTCGAACGGCCCGCGGGCACCGAGCTGCTCGCCTTCGAGGCCGAGATCGCGCTGGTCATGGGTTCGACCGCCCGATCAGTCCCCGTCGACCAGGCGTGGGACCGCGTGGGCTGGGTCACCGCCGCGAACGACCTCGGCGTGTACGACCTGCGTGCCAACGATCGCGGCTCCAACGTCCGATCCAAGGGGCGGGACGGCTACTGCCCCATCGGCCCCACCCTCCTCGACGCCCGGGCGGTCGACCCCGACGCGATCCGGGTGCGCGCGTGGGTCAACGGCCGCCTCGCGCAGGACGGGACGACCGCCGACCTGCTGTTCCCGCTGGCGCAGCTCGTCGCGGACCTGTCCCAGCACCTCACGCTCGAGCCGGGCGACGTCATCCTCACCGGGACACCGGCGGGCGCCAGCGTGCTGGTCCCCGGCGACGTCGTCGAGATCGAGGTGAACGCCGGCTCCGCCAGCACCGGTCGCCTCGTGACGACCGCGATCGAGGGCGAGGTGCCGTTCGACCCGGAGCTCGGCTCCCTGCCCGCCGCCGACGACGCCCAGCGTGCGGACGCGTGGGGCTCGCGCGAGGCCGCGGGCCTGGCGCCGCAGCCGCCGCTGCCGCCGCACGGACTCGCACCCGACCTGCTCGACAAGCTGAGGCGCGCACCGGTCGCGGCGTTGTCCGCACAGCTGCGCAGGCGCGGGCTGAACCTGTCGACCATCGACGGGGTCCGCCCGCTCCACCCCGAGACGAAGATGGTGGGCGTCGCGCGCACGCTGCGCCTCGTGCCGGGACGCGAAGACCTCTTCGCCTCCCACGGCGGCGGGTACAACGCGCAGAAGCGCGCGTTCGACGACCTCGGTGAGGGTGAGGTGCTCGTCGTCGAGGCGCGTGGCGACGCGACCTCCGGGACCTTGGGCGACATCCTCGCGCTGCGGGCGAAGGCCCGCGGTGCGGCCGGGATCGTCACCGACGGCGGGGTCCGCGACGTCGACGCCGTCACGGACGTGGGCCTGCCCGTCTACGCGGCGGGCGCGCACCCGGCCGTGCTGGGACGCCGGCACGTGCCCTGGGAGACGGATGTCGCGGTCGCGTGCGGGGGGACGACGGTCGAACCGGGTGACCTCGTCGTCGGCGACGCCGACGGGGTGGTCGTGATCCCGCCGGGGCTCGTCGCCGAGGTCGTGGACGCCGCACTGGCGCAGGAGGACGAGGACGCCTGGGTGGCGCAGCAGGTCGCCGCAGGCCACCCCGTGCGCGGGCTGTTCCCGATGGACGCCGAGTGGAGATCGAGGTACGAGGCATGGCGCTCGAGCAGCAGCTGACGACGCCGGCGATGAGCAAGTCCCAGCACGCCTACCGGTGGATCAAGGGGCGCATCGCCAGCCACGACTTCACGCCCGGGTACCGGCTGGTGCTCGGCACGATCGCCAACGAGCTCGGCATGAGCGTGGTGCCCGTGCGCGAGGCCGTGCGACAGCTCGAGGCGGAAGGCCTGGTCACGTTCGAGCGCAACGTCGGCGCCCGCGTGTCGATGGTCGACGACACCCAGTACCGGCACGCGATGCAGGCGATCAGCATCGTGGAGGCTGCCGCCACGGCCCTCGCCGCCCGCGCGCTCACGGAGAGCGACCTGCGCCGGGCCCGGGCGGTCAACGAGGCGATGGTGGGTTCGCTCACCCACTTCGAGCCTCGGGCGTTCACCGCCCTCAACCAGCAGTTCCACCGGATCCTCTACTCACGGTGCGCCAACCCGCGGCTCGCCGAGATGGTCGACGCGGAGTGGGCGCGGCTCGGCCAGATGCGCGACTCGACCTTCGCCTTCGTCCCCGGCCGCGCCGCCGAGTCCGTGCAGGAGCACGAGGACCTGGTCGTGCTCATCGAGCGCGGCGCGCCGCTGGACGAGATCGAGCGGGCCGTGCGGCGCCACCGGACCGGCACCCTGCGCGCGTTCCTGGTGCACGAGCACCCCGACGAGACGCTCGGTCTGCCGAACTTCTGACGACACCGGGCCGACGAAGCCCCGGGCCGACGACCCGCACGGACGAGGAGGAGCCATGACGGACACCCGCACCGCTGAGCAGGTGAGCCACCTCCCCCGCGACCTCCCGGACCACATCCGCCACCACATCGGCGGCCGGGATGTCGACTCCGTCGACGGCGGCACGTTCGACGTGCTCGACCCCGTGTCCAACGAGGTGTACCTGCGGGCTGCGGCGGGAGGGGCGGCCGATGTCGACGCCGCGGTCGCGGCGGCCCGGCTCGCCTTCGTCGAGGGTCCGTGGCCGCGGATGCTCCCCCGCGAGCGTTCCCGCGTCCTGCACCGCGTCGCCGACATCGTCGAGTCCCGCGACGCGCGCCTGGCCGAGCTCGAGTCGTTCGACTCCGGGCTGCCCATCACGCAGGCACTGGGCCAGGCCCGTCGGGCGGCCGAGAACTTCCGGTTCTTCGCCGACCTCGTCGTCGCGCAGGCCGACGACGCCTACAAGGTGCCGGGCCGCCAGCTCAACTACGTCAACCGCAAGCCGATCGGCGTCGCGGGGCTCATCACCCCGTGGAACACGCCGTTCATGCTCGAGTCCTGGAAGCTCGCGCCCGCGTTGGCCACGGGTAACACGGTCGTGCTGAAGCCGGCGGAGTTCACGCCGCTGTCGGCGTCGCTGTGGGCCGGGATCTTCGCGGAGGCCGGCGTCCCCGACGGCGTCTTCAACCTCGTGCACGGGCTGGGCGAGACCGCCGGAGACGCGCTCGTGAAGCACCCGGACGTGCCGCTCATCTCGTTCACCGGCGAGAGCCGCACCGGGCAGCTGATCTTCGCCAACGCGGCGCCGCACCTCAAGGGCCTGTCCATGGAGCTCGGAGGCAAGAGCCCGGCGGTCGTGTTCGCCGACGCCGACCTCGACGCAGCCATCGACGCCACGATCTTCGGGGTCTTCTCGCTCAACGGCGAGCGGTGCACGGCGGGATCCCGCATCCTCGTCGAGCGCTCCGTGTACGACGAGTTCGTCGAGCGGTTCGCGGCCCAGGCCTCCCGGGTCGTCGTCGGCCTGCCGCACGACCCTGCCACCGAGGTGGGTGCGCTCGTGCACCCCGAGCACTTCGCGAAGGTCATGTCGTACGTCGAGATCGGTCGCTCCGAGGCCCGCCTGGTCGCGGGCGGCGACCGCCCCCCGGGATTCCCGGTCGGCAACTTCGTCGCGCCGACCGTGTTCGCGGACGTCCCGCGGACGGCGCGGATCTTCCAGGAGGAGATCTTCGGACCCGTCGTCGCCATCACGCCGTTCGACACGGACGCGGACGCCCTCGAGCTCGCGAACGCGGTCCAGTACGGGCTCGCCGCCTACGTCTGGACCAACGACCTCGCGCGCGCCCACACGTTCGCGGACGGGATCGAGGCAGGGATGGTCTGGCTCAACTCCAACAACGTCCGTGACCTGCGCACGCCGTTCGGAGGCGTCAAGGCCTCGGGCCTCGGGCACGAGGGCGGGTACCGCTCGATCGACTTCTACACGCACCAGCAGGCCGTGCACATCACGCTCGGACCGCTGCCGAACCCCACCTTCGGCGCGGCCCCCGCGCGCTGACGAACCACCGGACTCGAAGCTAGGACGCTGAGATGACCCCACCACCGACGCCTGGGCCGGCCGCCACCTCGGGCGCGATCCCGACGCCGTCGGCGCCGCCCCCGGACGTGCTGCGCTGCGCGTCCATGGAGCTGGTCGTGACCGACCTGCGACGGTCGCGCGAGTTCTACGCGGACGTCCTCGGGCTGGTCGTCACCGAGGAGGACGACGAGACGGTCTACCTGCGCACCTTCGAGGAGTTCATCCACCACAACCTGGTCCTGCGGAAGGGACCCGTCGCGGCGGCCGCCGCGTTCTCCTACCGCGTCCGCACGCCCGAGGACCTCGACAAGGCCGAGGCGTTCTACCGGGAGCTGGGCTGCCGCACGGAACGTCGGGCGCAGGGCTGGGCTCGAGGAGTCGGCGACACGGTCCGGGTCGAGGACCCGCTCGGCTTCCCCTACGAGTTCTTCCACGACGTCGAGCACGTCGAGCGCCTGGCGTGGCGGTACGAGCTGTTCACCCCGGGCGCGCTCGTGCGGCTGGACCACTTCAACCAGGTGACTCCGGACGTGCCCCGCGCGGTGGCCTACATGCAGGATCTCGGGTTCCGGGTGACCGAGGACATCCAGGACGACGAGGGCACCGTGTACGCGGCCTGGATGCGTCGCAAGCCGACGGTCCACGACACGGCGATGACCGGGGGCGCAGGGCCGCGCATGCACCACCTCGCGTTCGCCACCCACGAGAAGCACAACATCATCGCCATCTGCGACAAGCTCGGTGCGCTGCGCCGCTCCGACTGCATCGAGCGCGGGCCGGGACGCCACGGCGTCTCCAACGCGTTCTACCTGTACCTGCGCGACCCCGACGGGCACCGGGTCGAGATCTACACGCAGGACTACTACACGGGCGACCCCGACAACCCCGTCGTCACCTGGGACGTGCACGACAACCAGCGCCGCGACTGGTGGGGCAACCCCGTGGTGCCGAGCTGGTACACGGACGCCTCCCTCGTGCTCGACCTCGACGGCAACCCCCAGCCTGTGGTCGCCCGGACCGAGGCCAGCGAGATGGCGGTGACGATCGGCGCCGACGGCTTCTCGTACACCCGTGGCGACGACGGCCAGGGCCTGCCGGACTGGAAGCTCGGTGAGTACAAGCTCGGCCACCAGGTGTGACGACCACCTACGAGAGGAGGCACCGTGCTGACGGCTGAGACGATCGCCGCGATCGCCGCGGAGCTGGCAGGTGCCGCGCGCGACCGTGCCACGATCCCGCGGATCACCGCGCGCTACGAGGGCCTGACGGTCGAGGACTCGTACGCGATCCAGGGCGTCTGGCGCGACCAGCGCCTGGCGTCGGGTGCCCGGCTCGTCGGGCGCAAGATCGGCCTGACCTCGCGCGCCATGCAGGCCGCCACCGGGATCGACGAGCCTGACTACGGGGTCATCTTCGACGACACCGTGTGGCAGAGCGGCTCGAGCATCCCGTTCGACGACTTCTCGAACGTCCGGGTCGAGGTCGAGCTGGCCTTCGTCCTGGCGACGCCGCTGGAAGGTCCGCACTGCTCGCTCTTCGACGTCATGCGAGCGACGGAGTACGTCACCCCCGCGCTCGAGATCCTGAACTCGCACATCGAGCTCGAGGGCCGCACGATCGTCGACACGATCGCCGACAACGCCGCCTACGGCGGTCTCGTGCTGGGCGGTCGCCCCGTGAAACCCGACGCGATCGACCTGCGCTGGGTGTCGGCGCTGCTCTACCGGAACGAGACGATCGAGGAGACCGGGGTCGCGGCCGGCGTCCTCGGCCACCCCGGGACCGGCGTCGCCTGGTTGGCCAACAAGCTCCACCAGCACGGGGCGTCTCTCGACGCCGGGGAGACGATCCTGGCGGGTTCGTTCACGCGCCCGGTGTGGATCTCGCGCGGCGACAGCATCCTGTGCGACTACGGACCGATGGGGACGATCTCGTGCCGATTCATCTGAGCCCGACCTTCCGTGACGTCCTCGCCGGCTCCAGCCGGCCAGCGGCGGGGATGTGGGTGAGCACCGGCAGCGCGCTGGTTGCCGAGATCTGCGCGGGCAGCGGCCTGGACTGGCTCCTCATCGACATGGAGCACGGCCCCAACGGGCTCGAGTCGGTGCTCGCGCAGCTCCAGGCCGTGGCGGCCTACCCGATCACGCCCGTGGTCCGCGTGCCCACCAACGACCCCGTGACGATCTCGCAGGTGCTGGACCTCGGGGCCCAGAACCTGCTGGTCCCGATGATCTCGTCGGCCGAGGAGGCGCGAGCCGCGGTCAGGGCGGTGCGCTATCCCCCGCACGGCCGCCGCGGAGTCGGGTCCGCGCTCGCGCGCTCGGCCCGCTGGAACCGGGTGGACCGCTACCTCCTCGAGGCCGACGCGCACGTCGCCCTCTTCGTCCAGGTCGAGACGGTTGCGGGGGTCGACGCGGCCGCGGAGATCGCTGCCGTGGACGGCGTGGACGGCGTCCTCGTCGGACCGTCCGACCTCGCGGCGTCGATGGGTCTGCTCGGGCAGCAGACGCATCCCGACGTCGTCGCCGCCGTCATGCGGGTCTTCGAGGCGGCGAGGCACGCCGACGTCCCCGTCGGCGTCAACGCGTTCGACCCGGACGTCGCCGGCGCCTACCTCTCGGCCGGCGCCACGTTCGTCATCGTCGGAGCCGACGTCACCCTGCTCGCGCGCGGCTCCGAGGCGCTCGCAGCCCGCTACATCCAACCCTGAGCAAAACCGCCGGGTGCGTGGCTCACGCTCGCGGCGTAGAACGGATTGACATGTTCGACGAAGGACAGCTGTACGCCCCCGTCACCGCTGACGAGGACGGCAAGGTCACGGTCCACCTCGCGGACGACCACCCCGGTGCGAACGACCAGGAGTACCGCCGCCGCAGGAGCGAGATCGCGGCACCGGCACTCGCGTGGCAGCCGGGAGACCCCGTGCCCCGCGTGGAGTACACGGATTCGGAGAACGCGATCTGGCGGACGGTGTGCCGCGAGCTGGCGCCGAAGCACGAGCGGCTCGCGATCCGCGGGTACCTCGAGGGCAAGGAGGCTCTCGCGCTTCCGAGCGACCACGTGCCACAGCTCGACGAGGTGAGCGCGGGCCTCGATCCGCTCAGCGGCTTCCGGCTCCACCCGGCCGCCGGGCTCGTGCCGCTCGACGTGTTCTACGGGTCGCTGGCGGACGGGGTGTTCCACTCCACCCAGTACCTGCGCCACCCGTCGCAGCCCCTGTACACGCCGGAGCCGGACATCCTCCACGAGGTCGTGGGCCACTGCAATCTGCTCGCGAACCCGGCCATCGCGGAGGTCAAGCGCCGCGCGGGCGAGGCCGCGCGGCGTTGCGAGACCCCCGAGGGCCTGCAGTACGTCGCCGACGTCTTCTGGTTCACCATCGAGTTCGGCGTCATGTACGAGGACGGCGAGCTGCGCGCCTACGGTGCCGGCCTGCTCTCCTCGTACGGCGAGATCGAGGAGTTCCGCGGGGCCGACATCCGTCCCGTGGACTTCGACCAGATGGCCACGCTCGCGTACGACATCAGCCACTACCAGCCGATCCTGTTCGCCTGCGACGGCATGAGCGAGCTCACCGACCGGGTGGCCGGGTTCTTCGCCGAGTTCGACGACGACACGGCGGCCCGACTCGCGCACCACACGGCCTAGGGCTCCGACGAGGATGCCATCGGTCTCCGCGCACGCCGCCATCACCCTCGCCGCCCACGTCGACCACGTCTTCGGCGTCATGGGCAACGGGAACGCGTACTTTCTCGACGCCCTGACGCAGCAGACCCCCGCGACGTTCACCGCCGTACGGCACGAGGGCGGTGGGGTCGTCGCCGCCGACGCCTTCTACCGCGCGTCCGGCCGGCTCGCCGCGGCGACGGCGACGTACGGCGCCGGATTCACCAACACCATGACCGCGCTCGCGGAGGCCGTCCAGGCGCACGTCCCCCTGGTGGTCGTGGTCGGCGACGAGCCGACGTCCGGCCCCCGCCCGTGGGACGTCGACCAGATCGCGATGGCGTCGGCCGTCGGCGCGCGCACGTACACCGTCGGGCGCACGGACGCCGCCGCGACGACGCTCATCGCGGTCGAGCACGCCCTGACCTACCGGGTGCCGACCGTCCTGGCGATCCCGTACGACATCGCCACGCTCGACGCCGGTCCCGTGCCCGCCGTCCCCGCGCCGCGCCTTCCCGAGCCGCTGTCGCCGCGCGGACCGTTCGCGACGGCGCGCGTGCGGGACATCGCGGCCGCCCTCGCCTCGGCGCACCGACCGCTCCTGCTCGCGGGCCGGGGCGCGTGGCTCGCGCGTGCAGGCGATGCGCTCGGCGCGCTCGCCGACGCCACGGGAGCGCTGACCGCGACCACGGCGCTCGGGCGCGGGGTCTTCCCCCGACCCGAGTTCGACCTGGGCGTGGCCGGCGGCTTCGGCGCCGCGGACGCGATGGCACTCGTGCGCGAGGCGGACGTCGCCGTCGTCGTCGGAGCCTCGCTCAACCAGTTCACGATGCGGTTCGGCGAGCTGTTCGCACCCGAGGCCCGGGTCTTCCAGGTCGACGTCGGGCCCGCGGCGACCCACCCCCACGTCGGCGGGTACGTGCAGGGCGACGCAGCGATCGTCGTCTCGTCCGTCCTCTCCGAGCTCGACAGGCCGACGCCCAGCGGCTGGCGCGAGTCGGTCGACGTCGCCTCGGCGCGCCGCTACGAGGAGGGCACGGGGACGGCCCCCGACGGGCGGCTCGACCCCAGATCAGCGGCCGCACGCATCGCCGAGCTCCTCCCCTCCGACCGTTTCGTCGTGTCGGACGGCGGGCACTTCATCGCGTGGGCGAACATGTACTGGCCCGTCGCCTCACCCGACCGCATGATCATGGTCGGCACGGCGTTCCAGTCGATCGGGCTCGGGCTCCCCAGCGTCCTGGGCGCGGCGCTCGCGCAGCCCAGCTCGACCGTGGTGCTCACGACGGGCGACGGCGGAACGCTCATGGCCCTGGCCGACCTCGAGTCCGCGGTGCGTGTCGCTCGCGGCCGCGGGCTCGCCGTCGTCTGGAACGACGCCGCCTACGGCGCCGAGATCCACGTGTACGGGCGCAGGGGCCTCGCGCGCGAGCCGATGCTCATCCCCGACGTCGACTTCGCCGGCCTGAGCGCCGCGGTCGGCGCGCACGGGGTCGTCGTCCGCTCGCTCGACGACCTCGAGGAGCTCCGCGCCTGGACGGCCCGCCCTGCTTCAGAGCGTCCGTTCCTCGTCCTGGACCTGCGGGTCTCCCCCACCGTCGTGGCGCCCTACCAGGAGGAGATCTTCCGGGCTAGCAGCTGACTCGGCCTACCTGGACTCGCGCTGCCGAGGAATGACGCCGGCCGCCGTGCCCTGCCCAGCCAGCAGGTCGTCCAGGAGCGCCTGTGGCACACCTCGTGCCGCGAGAACCTCCTGCGCCG
Source organism: Brevundimonas sp. (assembly GCA_039207135.1). Classification (GTDB taxonomy): domain Bacteria; phylum Actinomycetota; class Actinomycetes; order Actinomycetales; family Cellulomonadaceae; genus Cellulomonas. Next base: position 7,068 of record JBCECL010000049.1, on the reverse strand, counting down.
TGGCAGCCATCTCAGCCCATCTGCACTCGTCGTCGCGCGCATCGCTGTCCATATGACAACGATGACATAGGTCGCCGCGAAGGTCGAGGGCGAAGGCGCCTCGCATTGCGGTATCACCCGCAGGACGACGTCGGCTGCTCAGCCGAGGCGGACCTTCCCGGTGCGGCGGACGGCTCCCGCGACGAGCGCCACCGAGCCGGCGACGAGCATCGCCAACCCTCCTCCGGCGATCCTGAGCGGGGTCTTGAACTCGGTCGGCCCGCACGGGGTGAACCCGACCTCGTCGGCCGCGAACTCCTCGGGGGTCACCTGCTGGTCCTCGGTCGTCACGACGCCCGGCTTCAGCGGGCCGTCCGGGACCGAGACGTACGAGGCGTAGCAGCCGTTGGTCACGACGAGGGTCGAGCCGCGCGGGATCGTCGCACCGCGCAGCTCGGTGGCCGGCTCGAAGCCCTGGGGGACGCTCCCGAGCGCGACCGATCCGTCCCACGGCGAACCCGGCACCCGGTCGATGGCCCACACCACGGTGTACTCGTCGTCCGGTGCCTCGACCAAGACACTCGTGACTCCGGCCGCGCCGGCCGGCCCGACGACGACGGTGGGCGTGCCATCCGACCCCGGCACGAATCCCACCCACGGCGTCTCCGGGTCCGACATGAGCGTGACCATCGTGAGGAGGGCCATGAGACCGAGCACGACGCCACCGACGATGACGAGGGCGATGCCGGCCGGCCGCAGCGCGCGTTCCCACCAGGACGGCATCGGCGGTGCGACGACTGGTGGCGCCATCGGCATCGTCATGCGACGAGTGTGGCGGGCTCGGGTCACGGCTCGATGCCGGACGCGCTGCCATCGGATAACGAGGTACAGACACAGGCGGAGCGCACCCCCGGGGTCCGGGGGTGCGCTCCGCCTTGGACTACGCCTGCGGGGTCGCCGCGAGCAGTGCGCTCAGCGCGCTCGCCTGGGTGCGCCAGTCGAACACGTTGGGGTGCGCCTTCGACGTGCCGCCGGCCCAGCGGACGCCGAGCCGGTCGCCCGCTGCGCGGTCCTGGTTCCAGATCGTCGCCGCCTGCTTGTCGACGAACGTCGCGTAGCGCTGGGCGCCGGTCTCGTCGGCGAGGTCGCCGAAGTACCGCATGAACACTCCCTTGAACTGCTTGCCGTTGTCGTCGCAGGTCGCGTCGAGCGCGTCGCAGCTCTCGGTGAGCACGCCGCCCTTCACGAGCTTCGTCGACGCGAGCGCGCTGTTCGCGAGGAGCTTGGCCGTGCGCAGCGGCTCGGCCTCACCCGTGGCGCGGTGGAGCTCCAGGCCGGCACCGATCGCCAGACCCTGGTTGTAGCTCCAGACCGTGCCGCCGTTGTTCTTGCAGTCGGCGGTCAGGCCGTCGTTGACCAGGCCGTCGGCGTTGATCAGGCCGCTCGCGGTGAGCCAGTCCCACCCCGTCTGCGACCGCTGGAGCCACGTCGTGTCGCCGTCGAGCCGGTTGTGCAGCTCGGCGGTGAGGCGGACGTACAGCCCGTTGGTGACGGCGTTCTTGTAGGTCCGCTCCGCGTCCCACCAGACACCGCCGCCGCAGGTGCTGTCGTCCCAGTAGCCCTGCACGTAGTCGGCGATCGTGACCGCCATGTCCAGGTACTTGCGGTCGTGCGTCAGGTCGTACGCCGCGATCCAGGTCAGGCCCCACCACTCGGAGTCGTCGATCGCCCGGCTGGTGAAGTTGCCGAGCAGCTCGTCGCCCGAAAGCTCGCCTGCGGGGAACTTCCCCTTGTCCTTCTCGAAGGTGTTGTCGACCTGCTCGAGGTAGCTGCGATCACCGGTGCGCGACATGTAGTCGATCACCGTGTTGGTCGCGACGGCCGAGTTCCACCAGCTCGACGGCCACCACGCCTTCTTGGGGTCGTAGTCGCTCATGAGCGTGCGGGCGGCGCTCGCCGAGCGCTGCACCGCGGGCGGGTCGGCGATCAGCGCGTCGACCAGCGGAAGCAGCGCTTCCTTCGCGTCGGCGCTCACCTTCTTGGTGGACGCGTCGGCGATGGCACTGCGCAGCTGCGCGAGCGTGCTCGCCACCTGCGCGGCGTGCGCACCCTCGACCTGCTTCTGCGCCGTGTCGACGAGACCTTCGAGCACCTTGGCCGTGGCGGCCTTGATGTCGCCGCTGCGCTGCAGCGCCCCGATCGAGGACCGGATCTCGTCGAGACCGGTGCCCGGCGGGAGCCACTGCGAGACGAGCAGCGAGAGCTCGGCCCGCGTCTGGTCGTCGAGCTTCGAGGCGACCAACGTGTCGAGCTGCGCCCGCAGCAGGCGAAGCTGCACGAGCACACCGGCCGTGTCACGGTCGTCCTGCGCCCGCTGCGCGTCCGCGACGATCGCGCCGAGGCGCTTGGCCGTGGATGCCGGGATCCGGTGCGACGCGCGCGCCGCATCGATCGCGGCCTTGAGCTCGCTCACCTGGGGTGTGCGGGCGAGCAGCTCGACCTCCGAGATCGTCGTCGTGCTGCCGGTCGACGCCGTGACGCGCAGCCGGTAGTCGCGGAACACGGCCGGTGCGTCGATCGAGAACGCCCGCGTCTGCTGACGCGACGCGAACACCTCGCCCGAGCGCTTGTCGAGCCGCACCCACGTCTTGCCGTCGTTCGATCCCTCGAGCGTCCACGCCGTCGGGTCGGCACCCTTCTTCGCGCCCGAGCTGAGCGTGTACATCTCCGCACGCGCGGTGGTGCCGCTGCTCGAGAGCGTCACGGTCGGCGTTGCGGAGCCGAAGGCGACCTCCGTGGCCGACGTGTCGTCGGTCAGTGCATCGGCCTCAGTGCCCTGCTCGTCCGTGCTCACATTGTCGCCCGCCGTCGTGTCGGCCAGCGGGTCGGGCAGCGCGTCACCCTGCGTGATCGACGGGGGCGCGTCCTTGGCACCGGTGCCCCAGTCGGACGGCGTCGGGCCCATGTCGAACGTGATCGTGCCGCCCTGGGCCAGCTGGTCCTGGGTGAGGTACGTCTTCGACTGCTTGACGCCGTTCACCTTGACGCCTCGGACGTAGATGTTCTTCGCGCTGTTCTTCGGCGCGTCGATCACCAGGTTCTTGCCGCTGCCCAGGTGGATCGTCGCGTGCGTGAACAGCGGCGAGCCGATCGCGTACGTCGGGCTGCCGACCTGCAGCGGGTAGAACCCGAGCGAGCTGAACAGCCACCACGCCGACATCTCGCCGTTGTCCTCGTCACCGGGGTACCCCTGGCCGATGTCGTTGCCCGTGAAGGACCGCGCCATCGCCGTGCGCACCGCCTCCGCCGTCTTGGACGGCTCACCGGCGAAGTCGTACATGTACGGGATGTGGTGCGAGACCTGGTTGCTCAGGCCCCACTGCCCCTGGCGCACGGCCTTCGCCTCGCGCATCTCGTGGATCGGGCCCCCGTACGAGCCGGGCTTGCCCGCCGTCTCCGGCGTGGCGAAGAACTCGTCGAGCTTGGCGCCCAGCGCGTCCTTGCCGCCGTAGAGGTTGGCCAGGCCCTGACCGTCCTGCACCGCGTGGAACGCGAAGTTCCACCCGTCGGTCTCGGTGAACTCGTTGCCCCACTCCTCCGGGTCGAAGTCCGCCGCCGACTGGGCCCAGTCGCCGCTCGCGTCGCGGCCACGCAGGAAGCCCGTGGTCGGGTCGTACAGCGTCGCGTAGTTCTGCGCACGGCTCAGGTAGTACGCGTAGTTGTCCGCGTACTCCTGGTGCCGGGGGTCGCGCTTGGTGGTGGTGTCGAGGAGCTTCTTCGACATCATCGCGATGCCGTAGTCGTTCACGTAGTCCTCGAGCGACCACGACGCGCTCTCGTGCGTGGAGGTCGGCGTGTAGCCGAGGAACGTCGCCGTCTCCTGGCCCTTGCGGCCCACGTTGGCGTTCGGCGGCGCGGCGGACGCGTTCTTGAGCGCCGCGTCGTACATCGCCTGCACGTCGATGCCGGGGACGCCCTTGAGGTAGGCGTCAGCGAACGCGACGTCCGAGCTCGTGCCCGTCATGCTGTCCGCGTAGCCCGGGGACGACCAGCGAGAGACCCAGCCGCCGTCGGTGTACTGCTGGACGAAGCCGTTGACCATCTCGCCCGCCTGGGTCGGGTAGAGCAGCGAGTAGGCCGGCCACGCCGTGCGGTAGGTGTCCCAGAAGCCGTTGTTCACGAACACCTTGCCGCTTGCGATCTTCGCGCCCGTCGCCGTCGGGGTGGTCCCGGTGGGCGCGGGGTCGGACGACGCGGACGACTGCACCACGTGGTCGTACACCGGCTTCTTCGCCGTGCCCGTGTTCTCGTATCCCGAGTTCGGGTAGAGGTTGAGCCGGTAGAGGTTCGAGTACAGCGACGTGAGGGTGTCGCGGCTCGCGCCCTGCACGTCGATCACGCCGAGCGCGTCGTCCCACAGGCCCTGCGCCCGCTTCTCGACGGCTGCGAACGTGTCGCTGGGCGCGATCTCGAGCGCAAGGTTGCGCTTGGCCTGCTCGACGCCGATGAGCGACGTGGCCAGGCGCAGCGTGACGACCTTGTTCTTCGACGTGTCGAACTTGAGGTAGCCGGTGACGTCACCGCCTCCCCCGCCCGACAGCTTGCCGCCGCCCGTCGCGGGCCGGTCCACGGTCCCGTAGACGAACATCCGGGTCATGCCAGCGGAGCTGCCCTGCGTGCTGACGTCCGTGTAGCCGGACACGACGCCCGTGGCGGGGTCGAGGGTCAGGCCGCCGTCGTCGTTGATGTTGTCGAAGACGAGGTTGGACTCGTCGCCGGTGAACGTGAAGCGGAACATGGCCGCGTGGTCCGTCGGGGCGATCTCGGTCTTCATGCCGTTGTCGAACGTGACGCCGTAGTAGTGCGCCCGCGCGACCTCGTTGTCGTGGCTGAACGTGAGCGCCCGGGCCGAGCGGTCGGCGTCCGGGACGCCCGTCGCCGGCGACGGCATGACCTGGAACGTCTGGCGGTCGCCCATCCAGGGGCTCGGCTCGTGGCTGAGCGAGAACGCCTGCAGGCTCGGGCGGTTCTGCGCGTCGTTGCCCCGCTGGTACTCGTAGAGCCAGCGGTTGGTCCCGGCGTTGGTCACGGGGGTCCAGAAGTTGAACCCGTGCGGCACGGCGGTCGCGGGGATCGTGTTCCCGCGCGAGAAGTCGCCGCTCGCGTTGGTGCCGCGCGTGGTGACCACGTAGTCCGACGGGTGCGTCGCGACGGGCACGACCGGGTTGGCCGTCACGTCGACGTCGTCGACCCAGCCGCTGAAGTCGCCGGGGCCGTCCGGGTTGTCGTAGCCGACGAGGATGCGGTCGATCGTCTTGCCGGCGGCGACGTCGCCGATCTTGGCCAGAACCGAGTTCCACTGGTTGGTGTACAGCGTCTTGGCCGCGCCCTGGCCGCGCGGGCTCAGGACGGCGCCGTGCTCGTCGACCGCGCCCAGGTCGCTCAGGTACGTGCCGTCCGTGAACGCGAGGTCGATCGAGGCGAACGTGCTCGCGTAGCCGAGGTCGTTCTCGGACGCCTCGGGGAAGATCTTGTACGACAGCTCGGTGCTCTTGCCGACGGGGACGTCGACGTCGAACACCTTGTCGTACGCGAAGCCGCGACCGTCCGCGGTCTGGCTGCCCGCGTAGTGCAGCGCCGAGACACCCGTCCAGCCGACGTTCGGCTTCGCGTCGTACGCCGAGCTCGGGCCCGAGCCGACCTCCGCGGTCATGTTGGTGGGTGCGATCGGCTCGGTCGCCAGCTGCAGCTCGGCGAGCTGGGTGCCGTCGCTGCCGCTGTTCGACGTGATGTCGAGGCGGTAGAAGCGGTACGACCCGGGCGTCGCCACGGTGTAGGCGCGGGTCTGGAGCCGAGCCGAGAAGGTCTGGTTCTCACGGCTGTCGAGCGCGGTCCAGCTCTTGCCGTCCGTCGAACCCTCGAGCTTCCAGCTGCGCGGGTCGCGGTCCGGCGAGTCGTTCGCGGAGGTCAGCGCGTAGGCCTTCACCGACGTCGCGGCATCGAGCTCGTAGGTGATCTGCGCCGTGCGAGCGCCCGCGAGCCACTTCGTGTTCGCGTCGCCGTCCGCGAGCTTGGCAGCGACCTCGTTGGGCGCGTTCTCCTTGCTCGCCGTCGCCTTGGTGACGTGCCCGGTGATGTCGCCCGGCAGGTCGACCGTGCCGGGCACGAGACGCCGCACGGACGTGCCGGAGATGACCGCGTCGATCGCCGCGGCGTCGTGCGTGCGGATCTGCAGCTGCGGGGTTCCGCCGCCGCTCGCGGGGCGCGAGAAGTCGACGGTGACCGTCTGCGGCTCGTCGGTGAGCGTGACCACCGTGCCGCCCACGTCGGACGAGCCGCTGTAGACGTTGAGGAAGACCTTGCCCTTGCCGGTGAGCGTGACCTGCGCGCGCAGCGAGACGCCGCGTGCGATCGCGGACATCGGGACCTGCACCCAGGTCTCGCCCTTGGCCTGCATCGCCCAGTGCTCGGCGGGGTCGCCGGCCGCGGTGGTCGTGTCCTCGAGCGTCCCGGGGACGGAGCCGACGCCGTTCTGGAACGGCCCCTCCCACGCGAGCGCGTCCGTCGCCGCCCCGAGCAGGTCGTCGCCCGTCACGGTGGCCGGGGTGCGCTCGAGCACGGACGTGCCGATCACGCCCTGCACGCGCGGGCCGGCCGCCGAGCTCTCGGGCGTGCTGGTCCACGCGGGCTGTGGCTCCTTGGACTCGAACGACGATCGGAAGTCGCCGCCGGTCGGTGTGGCTGCTGTGGCGGGGCTACCTCCCGCGACGACGGCTGTGCCGCCGAGCAGCATCGTCAGCGCGACGGTCGCGGCGACGCCGCGACCGCCCGTCCTGCATGTCGGTGGGGCTGTGCGATGGGCTGACATCTATGTCCTCCGGATCTGGCGAGCGTCGGCGCTCGCGCCATGACAGCGTTGTCATAGGCAATCTTCCAGATGAAGGACAAATCGTCAAAACCGGACGGACGGTGGCCCGTGATCATGCGGGTCGTGTTCGGGCGCCGCGGCCGGCGCACGGCTCGTGCCGTGGCATGCGTCGGGGGCGGGGTCCGTTGGTCTGGACCCCGCCCCCGTCGTTCGTTCTCAGT
>JBCECL010000048.1:0-27766 GCA_039207135.1 Brevundimonas sp. | reverse complement strand
CGGCCACCGTGGTGACTGCTCCGTCGGACAGCCGCACCCCGCGCAGCGCGTGGTTCACGGTGTCGGCGACCAGCACGTCGTACTCGAGCCACGGTCGCAGCTCGTCGGGCACGAGGCACAGGCCGTTCGGCTCGTTGAAACGAGCATCGTCGGGACCACCGTCGACCAGCCCGCGCTCGCCGCTGCCGATGCGCCGCACCAGGGTCTCGGCGTCGGGCGCGAGCTCGGCCAGGCTGTGGTGGCCGGCGTCCGCGACCAGCAGGTTGCCGTTCGGCAGGGCGATCGCCTTGGCGGGGAACCGCAGCGTGCCGGCGCTCGGCTCGGGAGCGACGTACGGCCCGGAGCCCCGGTGCAGCGTGCCCTTGGCGTCGTGCTCGGCGATCAGGTCGCGCACGAGGATCTCGACGTTGTTGCGATGCCCCTCGCCGGCCATCTGCGCGACGACGTACCCCTCGGGGTCGATCACGACGAGGGTCGGCCAGGCCCGCGCGGTGTACGCCGACCAGGTCACCAGGTCCGGGTCGTCGAGCACCGGGTGCCGCACGTCGTACCGCTCGACGGCCGCGGCCAGCGCGACGGGGTCTGCCTCGTGCACGAACTTCGGCGAGTGCACGCCGACCACGACGAGCACGTCGCGGTGCTGCTCCTCGAGCTCGCGCAGCTCGTCCAGGACGTGCAGGCAGTTGATGCAGCAGAACGTCCAGAAGTCGAGGACGACGATCTTGCCGCGCAGGTCCGCGAGGGACAGGTCCCGGCCGCCGGTGTTGAGCCACCCCCGGCCGACGAGCTCGGACGCACGGACGCGGGGCAGACGGGTCATGCCCCCGATTCTCTCAGGGCCCGAAGGGCGTCAGGTAGAACGTGAGCAGCCCACCCATGAGCACGGTTGCTCCGAGGATCGTCAGCACGATCCCGATGACAAGGACGGTCCAGCCCGGTCCGGCGTCGCCCTGCGGCTCCGGCTGCAGCGCGACGTCGGCGAGGTCCCGCGGGTTCACCCACGCCAGTCCGTCGAACAGGGGAGTCGCTCCCACGCCGCGACCGGCAGCGGCGAACACCTCGGCCTGCCGGGGCGCACCGTCGGGACCGGGGAACTCGAGCAGCATGACGTCGCCCGCCCCCGCGGACTGCCGCGAGACGAGCCGTGCGGGGACCTGCACGCGGGGCACAGAGCGGGCGCGGCTCAGCAGCACCGAGCCGACGACGATGCCGACGATCCCGAGCACGAAGATGGCCACCGTCGCCAGGAGCACGACAATCTGCATGTACGTGAAGATAGCGCCCACGTGTGTCACGATCACGAGCGTGACCATCGGATTCGTGCTCGGGGGCGGCGGGGTGCGGGGCGCCGTGCAGGTCGGCATGGTGCGCGCCCTGTTCGAGGCGGGGATCGTGCCGGACACCATCGTCGGCACGTCGATCGGTGCCATCAACGGCGCTGCCATCGCCCACGACCCGAGCCCCGCGATCGTCGAGAAGCTCGTCGACGCGTGGGCGTCACCCGCCGCAGCCGCGATCTACGGCGACTCGTGGCCCAAGCAGCTGCGGCGCCTCGCGCGCTCGCGCACGCACCTGAACGACCCCGGCCCGCTGCGCGAGCTGCTGGTCGAGATGCTGGGCGACGAGCCCACGTTCGAGGGGCTCACGGTCCCGCTGGCGGTGACCGCGGCGAGCATCGAGCGGGCCGCCGAGCGCTGGTTCGACTCCGGCCCGCTGATCCCGGCCGTGCTCGCGTCGTCGTCCGTGCCGGGGATCCTGCCGCCCACGGAGATCGACGGCGAGCACTTCGTCGACGGCGGCATCGTCAACTCGATCCCGCTGGGCGAGGCGATCCGGCGCGGCGCGACGCACGTGTACGTGCTGCAGGTGGGGCGCATCGAGGAGTCGCTCGAGGCGCCGGACCGGCCGTCCGAGGTGGCGCGCGTGAGCTTCGAGATCGCGCGGCGGCACCGGTTCTCGCGCGAGATCGACGACGTCCCCGAGGGCGTCAGCGTGCACGTGCTGCCGAGCGGCGGACCGAAGCCGGGCGACGACAAGCTGAGCTCGTACCGCAAGCTCGACGCCACGAAGGCGCGGATCGACGCGGCCTACGAGGCGACCGCGCGCCACCTGGCGCAGTCGTGATCTGGCGCCTGCCGCCGCGCTGGGTGCGGCGCGTGGTGCTCGCCCCGGCTCTTGTCCTGCTCGCGTTCGTGCTGCTCCCGGTCGGGCTCGTGCTGGCCGCGTTCGTCGGCGGTGTCATCACGTGGCTGCTGCCCGGGCGGCTGCGGCTGACCCGCATCCTGTGGATGGCGACGTTCTACCTGATCTGGGACGCGACCGTGGTGCTGGCCGCGCTGGGGCTGTGGATCGGGTCCGGGTTCGGCTGGGCGATCCACCGGCCCCGGTTCCAGCGCGCGCACTACGTGCTCGCGGGGCGGATGCTCCAGGTGCTGTTCTGGCAGGTGCGGTGGTCGCTCCGGCTGACGATCGACGTGCAGGACGCCGATCTCGGCGCGGTGCTCGTCGGCCGGCCGATCGTCGTCGCGAGCCGCCACGCCGGGCCCGGCGACTCGTTCATCCTGGTCCACGCGCTGCTCAACTGGTTCGACCGCGAGCCGCTCATCGTCCTCAAGGACACCCTGCAGTGGGACCCGGCGATCGACATCCTGCTCAACCGGTTGCCGACGCAGTTCATCACCCCGCACTCCGCACGCCGCGAGGGCGCCCCCGGGCTCTCGTCGGCCGTCGGCGACCTCGCCGAGAGCCTCGACACGCGCAGCGCGCTGCTGATCTTCCCTGAGGGCGGCAACGTCACGCCGCACCGGCGCACCGCCCGGATCGAGTCGCTGCGCGCACGCGGCCGGCACGACCTCGCCGAGCAGGCCGAGCAGATGGTCAACGTGATGGCGCCGCACGCGGGAGGGCTGCTCTCGGCGCTCGAGGCCGAGCCCGAGGCGGGCGTCGTCTTCATCGCGCACACGGGCCTGGACCGGCTGGTCACCGCGAGCGACATCTGGCGCGAGCTGCCGATGGACAAGCAGATCATCATGAAGGGCTGGGCGGTCGAGCCCGCCGACATCCCGCGCGGCGGGGACGCCCAGGAGGACTGGCTGTTCGCCTCGTGGCTGCGCACGGACGAGTGGATCGCGGCGCACGACCCGACGCTGGTGCGCGCGCGAGACGGCGGCTCCTAGCCCCGGGCTGCACGCTCGTCAGCTGACGTCAGGCGCGGTCCAGCACGTAGATGCGCGGGTGGTGGCCCTTGGCGAACACCCGCGTCGCGCCCTGCAGCGTCCACTCGGTGCTCTCGCGCAGGCAGCGCTCCATCACCTTGATCTCGTGCGTGAGCACCACCAGGCGGGCCCCGGGTGCCGCGAGGCGGTGCGCCTCACGGAGCAGGGTCGTGTGCACCTCGGCGCTGGTCTCGTGGCTGCCGTGCAGCGTGCCCCACGGCGGGTCGGCGAGGATCAGGTCGAACGTGCCCTCGGCGGCCGTGATGTCGGCGGTGACGAGCGTGGCGCGGCGCTTGATGTTCGCGGCCTCGAGGTTCGCGACCGCGGCGACCATCGCCTCGTCCGCGTTGTCGACCGCGACGGCGCTCGCGGCTGGCCCGGCCAGCAGCCGCTCGATCAGCAGCGTGCCCGAACCCGACATCAGGTTGACGACGCGCTGCTCGGGGTCGATCCCGCCGAGCCTGACCATCGCCGCGGCGATGGTCGCGTTGGCGGCGCCCGGGTAGTCGCTCACGCGCCAGGGGCGTGCGGACAGCGGCCGGTTGCCGACGCGGACCAGCACGTCCCAGCCGGGGTCGGCCTCGCCGCGCTGCGTGCCGCGGCGCACGCGGACGACGAGCTCGCCGTCCTTCTCGTCGTACCTGAGCCCGGTCGCGGTGCCCAGCTCGGCGGCCAGGCGGGCGAACACGGCCGAGTCGCTGCCCGCGGCCTCGAAGCGGAACGTCGAGGAGCCCGCCACGCGCAGGGAGGAGTACATCGCCTCGACGATGCGCCGCAGGTGGTCGCCGCTGGTGAGCGACTTGGGGCGAGGCACGTCGAAGTGCAGGACGAGGAACGCGGCGACGGCCGTGGTCAGGCGGCGGACGTCGGCCAGCGGCGAGCTGATCGCGACCGCGAGGGCGTCGTCGCGACCCGGGACCGGCGCGGCGGGGCGGCGCGGCTTGAGCACCTCGGTGATCTCGTCGTGCAGCACGTCGCCCAGGCCGGGAAGGAACGTGACCTCGACGCGGGTCTCACGCGGCGCGGGGTCGTGCGACGCCGAGCCGCGGTGGGCCGGTGGACGGCCGCGCCGGTCGTCGCGGGGCCGGCCGGGCCGCCGGTGCGAGCCGGAGTCGCGGCGGCCGTGGCCGCCGCCGGAGGAAGGGGTCGGCACCTCAGGCGGGGACGAGCGCAGGGGCGCCGACGGCGCGCAGGACGAACGCCTCGGTCTGCTCGATCGCGCGCTCGCGGGCGGGGCCCTCGTCGGGCACGCCTCGTCCGGACAGGCACGCGTTGACCAGCGGGACCGTGGTGTCGAGGTCCTGCTCAGGGAACGCGCCCGACTCGATGCCCGCGGCGAGGATCCCTCGCAGCACCTGCTCGACGATCACGACGTGCTCGCGCACGCGCTGCTGGGAGGTGCGGGACAGGACCGAGCGCAGCTCGGGCCCGGGGGCCACGTGGTAGACGCGCTTGAGCTGGGTCTGCTGGCGGACGTAGGTCCGCAGCTGCTCGACCGGGTCGTCGATGTCGTCCAGCGCCCGCTGCAGCGTGGCCGCGTACTGGTCGGTCTCGTGCGTGATGAAGCCCAGGAGCAGCGCTTCCTTGTCGGGGAAGTGGTTGTAGACGGCCGTGCGCCCGACGCCGGCGGCGTGCGCGATCTCGGCGAGGGTGATGGCGTCGAAGCCCTGCTCGGCCATGAGGGTCGACAGCGCCGCGAAGAGCTTCTGGCGGGTCTGCTCGCGGTGCTCGTGCAGCGAGCCGCCGATGATCTTGGGCATGGTGACATGATCGCACGGAACGTCAGAAAGTTGCGCGTCGCGGACGTGGAGATAGCGCGAAGGAAACCCACCCGAACGGGTGGACCAGATGTGCTTGTTGGACGGCGAACCTACAGTGGGCACGTCCGGTTCCCGCCGACGACGGCGTCGCGGGCTTCCGGCGGGAGGCTTGATGACCGTCACGACGACCGCGCCCGTCGATCCCGCACGCGTGAGCCGCGCGCACGACACGTTCGTCACGACGGGCCGAGCGCCCACCCGCACGGTGCGCCGGCTGGTCGTCGACTCGTGGCGCCGCAGCCAGCGCAGCGGCGTCGACCCGGACACCTCGGCGCCGCCCGTCGACGTCAGCACGCAGGACCTGGCCGACCTGCGCCGCGAGCACCCGCTCGCGGGTGCGCTGCCCGTGGTCCGCGCGCTGCTCCTGGACCAGGACCCCGACTGGGTCGCGGCGCTCACCGACCAGAACGGGCGCCTGCTGTGGGTGGAGGGGAACGCGAGCATCCGCCGTCGCGTCGAGCAGGCCGGCTTCGTCGAGGGCGCGGTGTGGCGCGAGGACTGCGCGGGCACCAACGCGCCCGGCACCGCGCTGGCGACCGACCGCGAGGTGCAGGTGATCGGCAACGAGCACTGGGCGCGGCCGGTGCAGCCGTGGAACTGCGCTGCGGTCCCGGTGCACGACCGTTCGGGGCAGGTGCTCGGCGTGCTCGACGTGACGGGTGGCCCCGTCGTCGCGACGGGGATGGCGATGCGCCTGGTTCGCGCGACCGCCGCCGCGATCGAAGCCACCGTCGCGTCCCGACCGGCCGTCGCGGGCGCGCCCCTCGCGCGGGTCGAGTCGCCGAACCTGCGCGTGCTGGGCAGCCAGGGCGGCACGCTCGTGCTCGACCGGGGCGCGCACCGGCTCACCGGCAGGCACGCGGAGATCCTGCTGCTGCTCGCCGAGCACCCTGCGGGGCTCACGGGCGACCAGCTCGCGGTGCTGCTCTCGGACGTCGACCTGTCGGCCGTCACGGTGCGTGCCGAGGTGTCGCGGCTGCGCAGGCTCGTCGGACCGCTGCTCAGCGAGTCGCGGCCGTACCGCCTGACGCGCGCGGTCCGCACGGACCTCGACGCCGTGCGCGAGGCCCTCGCGCTCGGCGACGTCATGCACGCCCTGGCCGCGTACGGCGGGCCGGTGCTCCCGCGGTCGGTCGCGCCGGGCGTCGAGCGCGTGCGCTCGCGGACGTCGGCCGAACTTCGTGCCGCCGTGGTGGCGTCACGTGACCCCAGCCTGCTCATGCGTTGGGTCGCGTCCGACGAGGGGGCCGACGACTGGGGTGCGTGGAGCGAGCTCGCGGACGTCAGCCCGGCCGGGTCGCCCGCGCACCTGCGGGCCCAGGCGCGCCTGGCCTGGCTCCAGCGCGAGCTCGCCGCGCAGTAGCGGGTCGGCCCGGACGGGTGTGACCGGCCCTGCAACGGTCGTGCAACGTGCCGCGACCTACCGTGCCGGTGGACCGCGGCAATGGAGCCGCGCCCCGGGCCGCTGCGGCGGCCCGGCCTACCTGCCAGGAGGCGCGATGACCGTCTACGCAGCACCGGGACAGCCCGGCAGCCCGGCCACCTACCGGGCCCGTTACGACCACTGGATCGGCGGCGAGTACGTCGCCCCCGCCGCGGGCCGCTACTTCGAGAACCCGTCGCCCGTGAACGGCAAGACGTTCTGCGAGGTCGCGCGCGGCGACGCCGACGACATCGAGCGCGCGCTCGACGCGGCGCACGGCGCCGCCCGCGCGTGGGGCAAGACCACCGCGACCGAGCGCTCGGTGATCCTGAACAAGATCGCCGACCGCATGGAGGCCAACCTCGAGATGCTCGCGGTGGCCGAGACCTGGGAGAACGGCAAGCCGGTGCGCGAGACGCTCGCCGCCGACATGCCGCTCGCGATCGACCACTTCCGCTACTTCGCGGGCGCGATCCGCGCGCAGGAGGGTTCGATCTCCGAGATCGACGGCGACACGATCGCCTACCACTTCCACGAGCCGCTCGGCGTGGTCGGCCAGATCATCCCGTGGAACTTCCCGATCCTCATGGCCACCTGGAAGCTCGCCCCCGCGCTCGCGGCCGGCAACTGCGTGGTCATCAAGCCTGCCGAGCAGACGCCGGCCTCGATCCTGCTGCTCATGGAGCTGATCGCCGACCTGCTCCCGCCCGGCGTCGTCAACGTGGTGAACGGGTTCGGGGTCGAGGCGGGCAAGCCGCTGGCCTCGTCGCCGCGCATCCGCAAGATCGCGTTCACGGGCGAGACCACGACCGGCCGCCTGATCATGCAGTACGCCTCGCAGAACATCATCCCGGTGACCCTGGAGCTGGGCGGCAAGAGCCCGAACCTGTTCTTCGAGGACGTCGCGCGCGAGAAGGACGCCTTCTACGACAAGGCGCTCGAGGGGTTCGCGATGTTCGCCCTCAACCAGGGCGAGGTCTGCACGTGCCCGTCGCGCGCGCTCATCCAGGAGTCGATCTACGACGGCTTCATGTCCGACGCGATCGCCCGGGTCGAGGCCATCAAGCAGGGCAACCCGCTCGACACCGAGACGATGATCGGCGCGCAGGCGTCCAACGACCAGCTCGAGAAGATCCTGTCCTACCTCGACATCGGCCGCGCCGAGGGTGCCAAGGTGCTCACGGGCGGCGCGCGCAACGTCCTCGAGGGCGACCTCGCCGAGGGGTACTACGTGCAGCCGACGATCTTCGAGGGCAAGAACTCGATGCGGATCTTCCAGGAGGAGATCTTCGGGCCGGTCGTGGCTGTCACGAGCTTCAGCGACTACTCCGACGCCATCCACACCGCCAACGACACGCTGTACGGCCTCGGGGCCGGCGTGTGGTCGCGCGAGGCGAACATCGCCTACCGCGCCGGTCGCGACATCGAGGCCGGCCGCGTGTGGACCAACTGCTACCACGCGTACCCGGCGGCCGCGGCGTTCGGCGGCTACAAGGGCTCGGGCGTGGGACGCGAGAACCACAAGATGATGCTCGACCACTACCAGCAGACCAAGAACCTGCTGGTCAGCTACTCGGGCTCGAAGCTCGGCTTCTTCTGATCGACGCATCCGGCCCCGCTCGCGACGGGCGACTCCCGTCGCGAGCGGGGCTGGACGGACACAGGAGGTGAGATGGGCGTCCCGGAGCGAGTTGCGGTGACCGACGGCGCGGCCGCGATGCTGCGACAGCTGCGCCAGCAGCACGGCGAGCTGATGTTCCACCAGTCGGGCGGGTGCTGCGACGGCTCGTCGCCCATGTGCTACCCGGCGGGCGAGTTCCTGACGGGCGACGTCGACGAGCACCTGGGTGACCTCGACCTGGGCGACGGCGTGACCGTGCCCGTGTGGATGACGAAGGCGCAGTACGAGTACTGGAAGCACACGCACCTGACCATCGACGTGGTGCCCGGGCGGGGTGCGGGCTTCAGCCTCGAGGCCCCCGAGGGGGTGCGGTTCCTGATCCGTTCGCGACTCCTCACGGACGCGGAGTACGCGGAGCTGCGGGGGTCCGGAATCTTGTAGGTTGCGTGCATGACGACGCCGGACGCCCCCGCCATCGAGCCCGACGACAAGGACTGGACGTGGGTGCTGCGCGAGCGGTGCCCCGAGTGCGGGTTCACGGCTGCGGACGTCGACCCGCGCGAGATCGGCGGCACGGTGCGTGACCTCGCGCCTCGTTGGGTGTCCGCGCTGCACCGCGCCGACGTGCGCGAGCGCCCGACGCCGACCACGTGGTCGACGCTCGAGTACGGCGCGCACGTGCGGGACGTCCTGCGCGTGTTCGACGGGCGCCTCACCCTCATGCTCGAGCGCGACGACCCGCCGTTCGAGAACTGGGACCAGGACGCGACCGCGCTCGCGGAGCGCTACGACCTGCAGCAGCCGGAGGTCGTGGCCGACGAGCTCGTGGACGCCGCCGAGATCGTCGCGGACCGGTTCGACCAGGTGCGCGACGAGGAGTGGGACCGCACGGGCCGCCGCTCGAACGGGTCGGAGTTCACGGTCCGGACGCTCGGGCAGTACTTCCTGCACGACGTGGTCCACCACCTGCACGACGTCGGCGCCTGACGCTTCGTCCACACGGTTGTCCACACCCGGTGGGCGGCGCGGGTGAAAGCCTGTGGATAACAGCGTGGACAACTCGCATCACGACGGAAACCTCCCGGCATCATGAGGGCGTTAGCGTCCGGCCATGAGCCCGGTCTCAGCAATCCCCGCAGAGTTCGACGGTCTGCACGTGCTGGCCCTGCCCACCGGGTCGGACGTGCTCGCTCTCGCCGCCGCCTGGTTCCCCGCAGCCGAGTGGGAGGCGCGGCCGGTGACCACCGTCGTCGCGGCCGCCCGGCCGACGGGAGCGCGGTTCCGAGGAGCCGTTGCCGAAGTGCCGCAGGTCGCGACGGCGGGTCGGCTCCGGCTCGGCGATGCCGGGACGCTCGTCGGCCCGAGGCCGTCGGGCGACCACGACCTGTACGGACTCGCCTCAGGCCACACCGAGGCGACCGACTGGATGACCGCCGCCGCGCGCCGCGCGGGCGGGACCGTCGTCGCCGCCGGCCGGCAGCGCAGCCTCACCCCGGACCCGGGGGCGGCGGTCGACCTCACGCTGTGGTCGGCGGAGCCGATGGCCGCCGCCGACGCGATCCCGCTCGTCCGGCCGGCGATGAGCGGCGCCCGGCTCGGTGCGTTGCCGCAGCCGCACGGCGAGGTGGCGCAACCGTTCACCATGACGGCGACGTTCGAGTACGACGGCGCGATCACGGTGTCGATGGCGCGCTCGAAGGAGGCCCCGCCCGCGCTGTCCAACCTCGACTGGCGCGACTACGGGCCGTGGGCCTACCGCGTGGTGTGGGTGCCGCTCGAGCCCGGCGAGCTCGAGACCGAGACGCCGTCCGCGCTGCACGTCATCGCCCGTGCGCGGGTGGCGCCCTCGATGTCACGGGTGGTCTCGGCGTTGTGGCGCGCGATCGGCGGGACGGTCGTCGACTCCGGCGGGTTCGTCGTCACGCCGGACGAGCTGCGCGACCGCTCGGCCCGCCGGTAGCGGCCCGTCGGCGACCTACGCGAACGGCGTCGAGCCCGCCGGCACCAGGTCCACCGCGACGCTCAGCTTCGAGCCCGACCCCTCCGTGAAGATGACCCCGCGCAGCGGCGGGACGTCGTGGTAGTCGCGTCCCCAGCCGAGCACCACGTAGCGGTCGTCGACGAACTGGTCGTTCGTGGGGTCGATGTCGACCCAGCCGGCACCGGGCACCCAGGCGGACAGCCAGGCGTGGGACGCGTCGGCGCCGCGCAGCTTCTCGCGCCCCGGCGGCGGCATGGTCTCGATGTAGCCGGAGACGTACCTCGCGGGCAGCCCGTGCGCGCGAAGCGCGGCGATCATGAGGTGCGCGAAGTCCTGGCACACCCCGGCCCGTTGCGCGAGGAGCTGCGCCTGCGTGGTGTTCACGGTCGTGGAGCCGGAGCGGTAGGTGATCTCGGTGCGGATGCGGTGGGCGAGGTCGACGAGCACGTCGCCGAGCGGTCGTCCGGGCGTGAACGAGGGCGCGGCCCACTCGAGGACCTCGGGTCCGGGGACCGCGTGCGTCGAGGGCAGCACGAGCTCGCGCAGCGCGACGAGCGCATCGGGTGACACCGCGGCGGCGAGGTCGCCGTCGTCGACCGCGCGGGCCGTGTCCTCCCACGTCACCACCGGCAGCGACTCCAGCGTGACGGCCACGCGGCTGACCTCGATCGTCGACCGCGAGGTCACCACGAGCGTCGAGTGCGGGCTCGTCACGCCGTAGTACGACGTCCGGTTGCCGTAGTAGTCGATGTGCGTCGAGGTGTCCGCGGGCTCAGGGTCCACCTCGACGGCGGTCGAGATCACGGACTGGCCCGGGGCGTCGCGCGGGGTCATCGTCGTGCGCCCGTAGGAGTCGGTCACGGGTGCGCCGTAGACGTAGGTCGTGCGGTGCACGAGGTCGTAGGTGCGCGTCACGGGCGGTCCTCCGTGATGTCCCACTGGTCCTCGAGCGCGCGGCTGGGCGCGGGCCGCGCGAAGTGCACGCGCTGGATCTCGTCGGCCGCCGACAGCAGCCGCCACGACATCGACTCGAGCGCCTGCGCGAGCTGGTCGCGGCGTCCGGGTGCGGCGGCGACCTCGGCGGGGTTCAGCTCCGCGACCAGGTCGGACACGTCCGAGAGCAGGTGCGCGGCGGCCGGCACGGTGCCGAGGTTGTCGTGCAGCGCGTCGAGCTGGAACGCCAGCGAGCGAGGGTTGGTCCGGTCGACGACCAGCAGGTCCAGCAGCTCGGCCACGCCCGCGTCCGACGGGTAGCGCCTCCTGAAGGTGATCGACGAGTCGTGCGAGAGCACGACGGCATCGACGACGCCCGCCTCGACGATCGCGGGACGCCGGTCGACGAGCGTGGCGTGCAGGTGCTGCACGACGTGCTGCGCGCGCTCGATGCGCCGACCGGCGTCGAGGAACTTCCAGCCCGCGTCGCGCACGAGCCCCTCGGCGGCGATCCCCGCCACGGCGAGCAGCCCCTCGAGCACCTGGTCCAGCACGGGGCGAAGGCCAGCCGTCGCGAGCCCCGGCTGGGCGAGCGTCCCGAGGTCCAGCTCGTCGTCGAGCGAGGACCTGCGCCGTGACCGCTCGGCGCGCAGCACGCGGTCGATGCGCGCGAGCGGCCCGAAGGTGTCGCTCGAGAGCTGGTCGCGCGCCCCGGCCGCAGACGTCCCGAGGCTCCGCAGCGCGGCCGCGACCGAGGTGGTCGTGCGGACGTCGAGCGCGAGGGCGCGCAGGCTCGCGCCGGTCCGCTCGTCGGCGGGCTCGAGCGCGCCCTCGATGACCGACAGCGCGCGCCCGCCGGCGGAGCGGGGTCGGCCGTGGAAGTCGTCCCAGCGGTCGACGACGACGCGCAGCAGCCTGGCGCGGTCCTCGGCGCGCTCCGCGTAGCGGCCCATCCACCACAGGTTCTCGGCCGTGCGCGGCGAGATGGCCGCGCCGAGCCGGCGCCCGGTCGTGCTGATCTCGGCGGTCGTGTCCTCCGCGGGCAGCTCGGTCTGGCTGGTCAGGACCCAGACGTCCTTGGCGACCGCGCCTGACGACGACGACACGAGGGCACCGCCCTCCGCGACGCGCGCGAGCCCGCCGGCCATGACGTTGTACGACCCGCGGTGGGCGACCGCGTAGGTGCGCAGCATCGCGGCCCGGGTGCTGCCGTCGGCCGCGCTGTGGTGGCTGGGCTCCTGCGCGGCCCATGCCCACGGCTCCGCGCTGATCCGGGCGGCGAGCTCCTCCCGAGCGGCCGCGTCCAGCGTCCAGCCCTGGATCAGGCCCTGCACGGTCGGCGTCGCGGTCGGCATCAGCACGAGGTCGTCGAGCCGGGTCAGCACGTGCTGGAGCGAGACCGGGTCGCCGCACCACCACGTGGGCGCGGACTCGAGCGCGAGGTCCTGGTCGAGGACGGTCCGCGCGAGGCGCGGCAGGTAGGTCAGCAGCGCGGGGTTCTCCAGCACCGAGGCGCCCAGCGGGTTGACCACGCTCACGTTCCCCGCGCGCAGCGAGCGCACCAGGCCGGGCACGCCGAGGCGTGACCCCGTGCGCAGGTCGAGCGGGTCGCACCACTCGGCGTCGACGCGGCGCAGCACGACGTCGACCGGTTCGAGCCCGTCGAGCGCCCGCAGCCAGACCCGTCCCTCGCGGACCACCAGGTCGGTGCCCTCCACGAGCGGCAGGCCCAGCATCGCGGCGAGGTACGCCTGGTCGAAGGCGGTCTCGCTCGCGGGCCCCGAGGTGAGCAGCACGATGCGCGGCTGCTCGGCGTGCGCGGGTGCGACGTCCCGCAGCGCACCGCGAACGGCGTGGAAGAACGGCCCCAGCCGCGCGATCGCCGCCTGGCGGTACACGCCCGCGAGCACCTGCGCGACGACTCGTCGGCCCTCCATCGCGTACCCGGCACCCGAGGGTGCCTGCGTGCGGTCGGCGACGGCCAGCCACCCGCCCGACGGGTCCCGCACGAGGTCGGTCGCGGTGAGCACGAGCTCGCGCCCGCCGGGCAGGCGCAGGCCGTCGACCGCGCGCAGGAAGCCGGGGTGCGCGACGACCGTCGTCGGTGGCAGCAGCGCGTCGGTGAGCAGCCGACGGGCGCCGTAGACGTCCCGCAGCACGGCGTCGAGCAGCTCCGCCCGCTGCGCGAGCGCCGCGTCGAGGCGGGCCCACTCGGCCTCGTCGACGATCACGGGAGCGGGGTCCAACCGCCACGGTCCGGCGCCCTCGGGGCGGTCGGCGCCGTAGCTCACGCCGTGGTCGGCGAGCAGCCGCTCGGCGTCGTCGCGGGCCCGTGCGAGCGCGGCGTCGTCGGGAGCGTCGTCCGGGTCGGCGAGCCAACCCCAGTCGGGCCGGTGCTCGAGCGCACCCCCGTCCACGGCCGGCCTCGGCGACGAGAGCAGGTCGGTCACACCGGGAGTCTGACGCATGAGAGGGCCGATCCGCTTGCCATCGTGGCGGGTCGGAGGGTCGTGCGTCGTGCGGCGACGCTAGCGTCAGGACGTCGACGGAGAGCAGCGAGGTGGCGATGCGCGGGTTCAGCAGGCTGCGGGTGCAGCTGTGGTGGGAGCGCGCGTTCTGGGTCCTGCCCGCCCTCGGGGTCCTGCTCGGCGCCTACATCGCGGTGCAGGTCGCGGCGCTCGCGGACTCGCTGCCCACGCACGACTCGATCAGCGCGAGCACGATGACCGCGATCCTCACGTCCGTCGGCGGGGGCATGATCACCTTCACCGGGTTCGTGTTCTCGTTCGTCGTGCTGCTGCTGCAGTTCGGCTCGAGCCAGTACTCGCCCCGCGCCGTCTCGTACTTCCTGCGCGCGCGCACGACGCAGGTCATTCTCGCGATCTTCGTCGGCACGGTGACGTACTCGTTCCTGTCGCTCGTCATCGCGCCGCAGGGCGTGCGGTCGGGCGCCTACTGGACCGTCGTCGTCGCGCTCGTGCTGCTCGGCGCGAGCCTGCTCGCGTTCATCGCGCTGCTGCACGCGGTCGGCCACCGGGTGCGCGTCGACGCGGTGCTGTCCCACCTGGGCCACTCGGCGCGACGCGAGCTGGCGCACCGGCTGCACGCCTACGAGCGCACCGAGGCCGTGGAGCCCTGGGACGTCGACGAGAGCAAGGCCCGAGCGATCCGGTACAGCGGGCACACGGGCCAGGTCGTGGCGATCGACGTGCGCCGGCTGCTGCGCCAGGTGCGCCGCACGGGTGCGCACGTCGAGGTGCTGGTCCGCGTGGGCGACTCGGTGTCGCGCGGCACCCCGGTGGTGCGGGTCGTCGGCCGCGCCTCCGACTCGATCCTGGGCCGATGCCTCGTCGTCGACGTCGAACGCTCCCTGAGCCACGACCCGCTGTACTCGCTGCGCCTCCTGGTCGACATCGCGCTTCGCGCGCTGTCGCCCGCCATCAACGACCCGACCACGGCCGTGCGCTCGCTCGACGAGATCGAGGAGGTGCTGCGCGAGGCCGCCAAGCTCCGGCTCGGGCCGCGGACGCTGCAGGCGGGCTCGGGCGCGGTGCTCGTCCCGCGCGTCACGTGGCAGGACGTCGTCGACCTGGCGCTGCTCGAGATCTCGATCTTCGGCGCCGCGCAGCCCCAGGTCACCCGCCGCCTCACGGCGATCATCGACGACCTGATCGCCGACTTCCCCGCCGAGGAGGACGGGCCGCTCATCGGCGCGCGGGCCCGCCTGCGCGCGCGGGTCGAGGGGCGCACGGACGACGAGCTGGGCTCCGTGGCGCTCACGGCCGACCGCCAGGGCATCGGCGGCACGCTCGGGGCGTCGGTGCGGCTCGCGGACTGAGCGCGGCGCCTCAGGTACCGCCGAGGTCAGCCACCGCGGTTCGGCGGCTCGAAGTGGATGCCGTCGTGCCCCGCCTGCTCCTCCGCGCGGATCACGTGCATGACCGCGTTGATGAGGGCGAGGTGGGTGAAGGCCTGCGGGAAGTTGCCCAGGTGCCGGCCGGACCGGGGCTCGATCTCCTCCGCGTAGAGGTTCAGGGTGCTCGCGAACGAGAGCAGCCGCTCGCACAGCGCCCGGCCGCGGTCGATCTCGCCGATCTCGACGAGCGCCGAGACCAGCCAGAACGAGCAGATCGTGAAGGTGCCCTCCTCACCGGTCAGGCCGTCGTCGGTCTCCTCGACGCGGTAGCGCAGGACCAGGCCGTCGATCGTGAGCTCGTCGGCGATCGCGAGCACCGTGGCGCGCACGCGCTCGTCGTCGGGCGGCAGGAAGCGCAGCAGCGGCACGAGCAGCAGCGAGGCGTCCAGCGCGTCCGAGCCGTAGCGCTGCACGAACACGCCGCGCTCGTCGACGCCGTTCGCGCAGATGTCCGCGTGGATCTCGGCCGCCTGCTTGGCCCACTGGTCGGCGAAGTCGGGCTCGTCGTGCATCCGGGCCAGCCGCGCGCCGCGGTCGAGCGCGACCCAGCACATGAGCTTGCTCGACGTGAAGTGCTGCGGGTCGCCGCGGACCTCCCAGATCCCACGGTCCGGCTCGTGCCAGTGCTTGATGGCCTCCTCGACCTGCCGCTTGAGGATCGGCCACAGCGCCTCGGGCAGCTGCTCGCGCGACTTGGTGTGCAGGTAGACCGAGTCGAGCACCGCGCCCCACACGTCGTGCTGGCGCTGGTCGTACGCGCCGTTGCCGATCCGCACCGGGCTCGCGCCCTCGTAGCCGCTCAGGTGCCCGAGCTCGACCTCCTCGAGCGTGTCCTCCCCGCCCACGCCGTACATGATCTGCAGCTGCTTGTTGTCGCGGCAGACGTCGTGGATGAACGCGAAGAAGTCGTTCGCCTCGCGGTCCAGCCCGAGCGTGTACAGGCCCCACAGCGCGAACGTCGAGTCGCGGATCCACGCGTAGCGGTAGTCCCAGTTTCGCTCGCCGCCGGGCGTCTCCGGCAGGCTCGTCGTCGCGGCCGCCAGCAGGGCGCCCGTCGGCGCGTACGTCAGGCCCTTGAGCGTGAGCGCGCTGCGCTGGAGGTAGGTGCGCCACGGGTGGTCGGGGAACACGCCCTGCGTGATCCACTCGCGCCAGAACTCCTGCGTGCGCCAC
Organism: Brevundimonas sp.; assembly: GCA_039207135.1. GTDB lineage: Bacteria > Actinomycetota > Actinomycetes > Actinomycetales > Cellulomonadaceae > Cellulomonas. The sequence goes on along the minus strand of JBCECL010000048.1, from coordinate 11,684 downwards.
AGCATCGCGGCCGCGTCGTCCCACGTCGGCGGTGCCGGCAGGGGCGACCAGGAGAGCGCGACGTACGCCTTGTCGCCGTTGACCATCCGCGTGCGCGCCGACGCGGTCCGGCCGTCGATGCCCAGGCGCAGGCTGGACGTGAGCTTGAGCGTGGGGCCGCCGACCTCCGGGTCCGGCACGGCCTGGATGGCCTTGTAGCCGGAGCCGACGTAGTCCCAGCGAGCCTCCGAACGCGCGTAGTCCGGCGCGGGCGCGCACGTCACCTCGAGGTCGACCGTCCCGCTGATGCACGTGATGGTCCGCAGCAGGATGTGCTCGGCGTCGTCGTCGGTGGGCGTCCGGCGATGCGTCGCCGAGCGCTCGTCCTCGTTGTGCCACGGGCCCATGACCATCGCGTCGCGCACCACGAGCCAGCCCGTCGGCGTCTGCCACGTGGTCTCGAGCACGAGCGTGCCGGGCAGGTAGCGCCGGGCCGTCGGGACACGCACGCCGTGCGGACCCACGCGGAACGACCCGGCCCCGCGGTCCAGGGTCGCGGCGAAGATGCTCGGCGAGTCCGGGCGCGGCACGCACATCCACTCGACCGCACCGGCGGGGGAGATCAGGCAGTTGGACTCGCAGTCCGACAGGAACGCGTAGCTCGCGATCGGCGGGAAGCTCGACCGGGTCGTGGCGTCGGTGGGGGTGCCGTGCGCGGGGGGTGGTGTCACGGGGGCCATGGCTCAGCCTGCGGCATCGCTGACCCGCTTGTCAGCCCCCTGGGCACGGTTGGGACATTCCACCCATAAGCCCTATGTACGGCCCGTGCGGGCCCGGCCTAGAGTTCGGGAGGCACCGCACGGTGCCGTCCACGTCGGCCGGCCTGGGAAGGTCGCGATGAGGTTGCTCGCACGCCCCGCACGTCTGCTCGTCGCAGCGTCGCTCGCGGTAGCCCTGGCGCTGATGGGTGCCTCCGGCCCGGCGCAGGCCGCGCAGCCGAAGGACGTCGAGCCCCACCGGCTGACCGCGGCGGTGGCGAACGGCTCCTTCACCTCGCAGTACACCGCGCTGGGCCATCGCGTCGTGTTCCAGGGCTTCAGCTCGAAGGACAGCTCCGGGTCCCAGCCGTGGATCACGGACGGCACGCCGACGGGGACGCACCGGATCGCCGTGACGACGTGGCACCAGCACTCGACGCTCACGAACCTCACCGGCACGGGCTCGAAGGTCTTCTTCACGCTCGTCGACGACGTGCTGCCCGACTCGCCGATCCAGCTCTGGGTCACGGACGGGACGGCAGGTGGGACCCGCCTGCTGATGTCGATCAAGCAGAGGGCGCCCTACCCCCGGATCAACCACCTGACGGCCGTCGGCAACCGCATCTTCTTCAACATCTCGGTGCCGAACCTCTCGCGCCACCTCTGGGTCAGTGACGGCACCGTCGCGGGCACCAAGCTGGTCAAGGCGTTCCCGGACGACAACCACGGGTTCGAGGGCACGGGCCAGACGATGGTCGGCCTGGGCGGGAAGCTGTACTTCCCCGCGTACGACGCGTCCCACGGGACCGAGCTCTGGTCGAGCGACGGCACCGCCGCCGGGACCAAGCTCGTCGCGGACGTCGTGCCGGGCCCGACGAGCGGGGACCCGCTCGACCTGACGTCCTGGAAGGGTCGGCTGCTGTTCAGCACGCCCTACCTCTACGTCTCGGACGGCACCGCGGCCGGCACGTCACAGCTCAAGCTGGGAGGCCAACCGATCACCGGCCCGCTCCCCGCCAAGGCGCCGATCGGCACGAAGCTGTTCCTGTACGGCTGGGTCGGCGCGGACCACAAGATGATCGTCACCGACGGCACCTCGGCCGGCACCGCGGCAGCGGCGTTGCCCGCCTCGCTGCAGGTCACGTCGACGTTCGCGCAGGCGGGTGGCGCGGTCCTGTTCGGCGCCCGCACCATCAGCCTCAACGACGACGAGGAGCTCTGGCGCACGGACGGCACCACCGCCGGGACGACCCGGGTCAAGGACCTCTACCCGGGGCTGCTCGGATCCACCCCGCGCAACCTGGTGTCGATCGGCAGTCGCGTCTTCTTCGACGCCGACCTGCCGGGCGTCGGGACGCGGTTCGTGGTGAGCGACGGCACCGCGGCGGGAACCCGCGCCCTGGCGTACCGGGTGGGGATACCGGATACGAGCGTCAGCGCGACCTTCGTCGCGGGGATGGTCTTCTTCGACGGGGACGACTCCGTCTACAAGCAGCCGTGGGTGTGGGAGCCGGGCCCGACCTACCTGACGTGGTGCGCCCTGACGGTGAAGGCGTCGTTCCGGTACGCGTCCCGGCCCGTCGCGACCTTGACCGTCGGGTCGTCGGCGCCGAGCGCCGGCAAGAAGGTCGCGCTGTACGACGGCAGCAAGAAGCTCGCGGGCGCGGTTCTGGCCGCCGGCAAGGCGACCGTGAAGCTTCCCGCGAGCCTGCGGGTAGGGAAGCACACCCTCAAGGCGGTGTTCCCCGCCCAGGGGAACCTCAAGGCCTGCTCCGCCGCGAAGGTCGTGACGGTCGCCAAGGCCCTGTCGACCGTGAAGGCGACCGTCGCGCACGGCAAGGTGACCGTGAAGGTGACCGCCAAGAACGTGACGCCGACCGGCAAGGTCACCGTGACCGTGAAGAAGAAGGGCCACGCGCTCAAGACGCTCACGACCACGTTGAAGGTCGGCGCCAAGGGGAAGCACGTGTTCGTGCTGCCCCACCTGGCCAAGGGGAGCTACACGATCACGACGAAGTACGGCGGCAGCGCGACGGTGACGAGCGGGACGGCCAAGACGCTCAGCCTGCGCCTGCAGGGCTGATCGCGATCGGATCAGAGCTCGGCCGGATCAGAGCTCGGCGCCCGTGACGCGATACCCGGCCGCGTCGTCGCCCGTGACGTGCAACCGCAGCTCCGTCGGGCCGTTGGCGAACGTGCCGCTCCACGTGCAGACCGACTCGCCGTCCGCGGCGCTCGCATCGCAGCCGTCGAACGTCATCCGCGGGTCGTCGCCGACCGTGGGAAGGTCGTCCGTCGCGCCCGGAGCGGCATAGGCCGACAGCAGGACGATGTTGTTCGTGATCCACCCTTGGTAGGTGCACCTGGCGGCCTGTTCGGCGGCGATCGGCCCCGCGGGGGACTCGGCGCATGCCGCGGGGGCCGGAGTCTCGGGATCGGACGACGAGCAACCCGCCGCCACGAGCACCAGGGCCACCAGGGACAGCAGGGGAACAGTGCGCCGAGCACGCCTCATGCCAGGAAGCTAGCCGCTCCGGGCCTCTGGTGTGGGCCGCTTGCTCGACCTGACCCGTCCGAGCTGCCTCGACGACGGTTCAGGGCAGCGCGCGGCGGACCGCGTCGACGGTGGCGTCGACCGCGCCCTCGTCGGTCGCCCAGTTGCTCACCGAGAACCGCACGACCGCTCGCCCGCGCCAGCGCGACGCGAAGGCGTAGGCGACCCCGTCGTCGCGAATCCGGGCGGCGAGCGCGGTGGTCGCGTCGTCGTCGGCGAGCGCGATGCAGACCTGGGTGTAGACGACGTCGTTGAGGACCTCGACGCCCGGGAGCGCGCCGAGCTGCGTCGCGAGGGCGACGGCGGCGTCGTGCAGACCGTCGACGAGCGCCGCGAGACCTGACCGGCCCAGCGTCGCGAGCACCGCCCACACGGGCACGCCGCGCGCCCGGCGCGACATCTCCGGGACGTACTCGTGCGGGTCGCGGCCGCTCTCGGCTGCGGGCAGGTAGCTGGCGCTCGCGCCGAACGAGGCGCGCGCCGCGGCCGGGTCGGCGACGATCGCCAGGCCGCAGTCGTACGGCGTGTTGAGGGTCTTGTGCGCGTCGGTCGCCCAGGAGTCGGCCAGTGCGTAGCCCCAGGTCAGGCGTGCGAGCGTGGGCGAGGCGGCCGCCCAGAGCCCGAACGCGCCGTCGACGTGCACCCATGCGCCGGCCTCGTGGGCCAGGGTGATCGCCGCCGCCATGTCGTCGAACCCGCCCGAGTGAAGGTTGCCCGCCTGCAGGCAGACGATCGTCGGCGACTCGTCGAGCGCCCCGGCGAGTGCCGCCACGTCGATCCGTCCCTGGTCGTCGGCGCCGACCAGCTCGGCCTCGCCGAGCCCGAGGTAGCGCGCCGCGATGTCCACCGACGCGTGCCGCTCGGCCCCCGCGATCCACCGGACCCGGGGTCCTCCGCTGAGCCCGAGCCTCGCGGCGTCCCACCCCGCGCGGGCAAGGAGCCTGTCGCGTCCCGCACCGAGCCCGACGAAGTTCGCCATCGTCGCGCCGGTCACGAAGCCGACGGCGGCACCGGCCGGCAGGCCGAGCGCGTCGAGCAGCCACGTGGCGGCAAGCTCCTCGACGGCCGCCGTGCCGGGCATCGTCGTGCGCATCGCGGCGTTCTGGTCCCAGGCGCCCACGAGCCAGTCGGCGGCGAGCGACACCGGGTACGTCCCGCCGATCACCCAGCCGAAGAACCGCGGCGACTGACTCGCCAGCAGTGCGGGCTCGACAGCCTCGACGAGGCGCGCCACCACCTCGCGCGGGTCCTGGGGGCCGTCGGGCAGCGCGCGACCGAGAGCGTCGTGAACCTCCGCGATGGTCGCGCCGGCGGGGATCGGCCGCTCCGGCATCCCGGTCAGCCACTCGACGGCGTGGCCCCGCGCAAGGTCCAGCAGCTCGCCGTAGCTCCCTGCCGCGCCGGTGCGGGTCACCCCTGCGAGTGTTCTCTCGGCGACGGGCCGGGTCAACGGTCGGGGACGGCCCCTCTCGGCGACACTGGACGCGTGACCGCGGATCCGCTCCAGCTGCGCGCCGACTGCTCGGCATGCGTGGGTCTGTGCTGCGTGGCGTCGACGTTCGCGCGGTCGTCCGAGTTCGCGTTCGACCGGGAGTTCGGCACGCCCTGCCGCCACCTGGCGGCCGACTACCGGTGCAACATCCACGATCGGCTGCGGGCGAGCGGGATGTCGGGATGCGTGACCTTCGACTGCTTCGGCGCAGGGCAACGCGTCACGCAGCTGCACGGCGGACTCTCGTGGCGGGACGGACCGGCCGTGGCGACCGACATGTTCGCGGACTTCCGCACGGCGCAGCTCGTGCAGGAGCTGCTCTGGTACGTCACCGAGGGGCTCGATCGGGTCGCCGCCGGTCCGGTGCACGAGCGGCTGCGCGACGTGGCCGACGAGCTCGACCGCCTGATGTCCGACCTCGAGGCGCTCAGGGCGGTCGATGTCGCGGCGCTCCCCGCGTCCGTCGTGCCCGTGCTCGACGAGGTCGTCGCGCTCGTCGGCGGCGACGGGCCGCAGCTGCGCCGCGCGGATCTGGCCGGGCGCAAGGTCACCGACCTGCGCGGGGCGAGCCTGCGTGGCGCGATCCTGCTCGGGGCGGACCTGCGGGGCGCGGACCTGCGGGACGCCGACCTGCTCGGCGCTGACCTGCGCGGTGCGGACCTGCGCGGCGCAGACCTGTCCACCGCGCTCTTCGTCACGTCGCGCCAGGTGTCGTCGGCGACCCTCGACGAGGCGACCCGGTTGCCCGCCCGGCTCGGGACCTTCGGCCCGATGGCGACGCCGCCCGCGTCCTAGCGTGAGTTGAAGGCCTCATCACGTCGCGGTGGTGAGCAGGGCGACCGTGCTGCTGGACAGGCGGAGGGACTCGTGACGACTCCGAGACGTGCCGCCCCGCGGAGCGCCCACCTGCAACGGCGCACCCAAGGAGGACCACGATGAGCACCACACCACTGACCGCCGACTCGAACGCAGCCGACGCAGTGGACCCGACCGCCGGTGAGGTGATCGTGCCCGACCGGTTCGCCGGCAAGACCGTCATCGTCACGGGGGCCGGATCGGGGATCGGCCGGGCCGTCGCCTCGCGCGTTGTCCGCGAGGGTGGCCGGGTCGTGGCGGTCGACATCGCCGCGGACCGGTTGGCGGCGCTCGCGGGCGAGCTCGACGGCGTCGTCACCGTCGCGGGTGACCTGTCGAAGCAGGCGGACGTCGACAAGATCGTCGCCGCTGCGGGCGGCACGATCGACGCGCTGGCCAACGTCGCCGGGATCATGGACGACTTCTCCGCGCTGCACGAGATGAGCGACCAGGTCTGGACGCGCGTGCTCGCGGTGAACCTCGACGGCGTGATGCGGCTCAGCAGGGCGGTGCTTCCCGCGATGCTCGCGGCCGGGCGCGGGTCCATCGTCAACGTCACCTCCGAGGCAGGCCTGCGCGGCAACGCTGCGGGCGCCGCCTACACGACCTCCAAGGCGGCCGTGATCGGTCTGACCCGTTCCACGGCGTTCATGTACGGCTCGAAGGGGATCCGCGTCAACGCCGTCGCGCCGGGTGCGGTGGCGACGGGCATCGAGATCCCGCCGAACGTCGGCGAGCACGGGATGGGCCGGATCCAGCCGTTCTTCGGCTTCATCCCCGGTGCCGCGACGGCCTGGCACCTGGCCGCGTCCATCACGTTCCTGCTGTCCGACGACGGCGTGAACCTCAACGGCGCGATCCTGCCGTCGGACGGCGGGTGGTCGGTGCAGTAGGCGGGCGGCGAGCGAGTCGCGGGCGCCGGCCCGGGTGAAGAATCTGGTCAAATCGGACGCGCCGGTCCTACTGTGGACGCACCTGGGACCTGGGGGTCGCTGTGCGCCTACGTCGAGTCGCGTTCGCGTCTGCGGTTGTCTTGGCAGCCGCACTCCTGTGGGTCACGGAGCCATCGACGGAGGCCAGCGCCGCGACGGTGGCGAGCGTGCCCCGTCCCGACCACGTCGTCATGGTCGTCGAGGAGAACAGGTCGCAGGCCGCGATCATCGGCAATCCGCAGGCGCCCTACCTCAACTCGCTGGCTGCGTCCGGCGCGAACTTCACGCAGATGTTCGCCGAGACCCACCCGAGCGAGCCGAACTACCTCGCGCTGTTCTCGGGCAGCACGCAGGGCCTGACCGATGACAGCTGCCCGCACACGTACTCGGCGCCCAACCTCGGCTCCGCGCTGATCGGGGGCGGCCTGACCTTCACGGGTTACAGCGAGGGCCTGCCGTCCGTCGGCTCGCTGGTGTGCGGCAGCGGGAAGTACGCGCGCAAGCACAACCCGTGGTCGAACTTCAGCAACGTGCCCGCCACGGCCAACCAGCCGTTCACGGCCTTCCCGTCCGACTACTCGCAGCTGCCGGCCGTCTCGATCGTCATCCCGAACCTCGACAACGACATGCACGACGGCACGATCGCGACCGGCGACGCGTGGCTGCAGACCAACCTGGGCGCGTACGCGACCTGGGCGCGGACGCACAACAGCCTGCTGATCGTGACGTGGGACGAGGACGACGGCTCGGCGTCCAACCGGATCGCGACGATCATCACCGGGCAGGGCGTGCAGCCCGGCACCTATGCCGAGCAGATCAACCACTACAACCTGCTGCGCACGCTCACCGACGCCTTCGGGCTGGCGCCGCTCGGCCTGTCCGCGACCTCGACGCCGATCCTCGACATCTGGACGGGCGGCGGCCACGTGGCGCCGACGGCCGCGTTCACGGCGTCCTGCGCCCAGCTGACCTGCACGTTCGACGCGTCCGGGTCGCGTGCGTCGGAGGGTGCGATCGTCGACTACCGCTGGGACTTCGGCGACGGGACGACGGGCTCCGGGCTTCAGGTCACGCACGCCTACGCGTCGTCCGGGCAGTACACGCCGTCGCTCACGGTCACCGACGACGCCCAGAGCACCAGCACCGCCACCCGCACGCTCTCGCTCGGCGGCGTGCTCGCGAGCGACACCTTCGACCGGACGACGGCCACCGGCTGGGGAACAGCACCCACGGGCGGCCCGTGGGGTGCCTCGCCGTCGGCGTCCTTCTCGGTCGCTAACGGCGTCGGACGCGCCGTCGCGAGCACCGCCGGTGCGCAGGCCACCGCGTCGCTCGCCGGCATCTCGGCGACGAGCGTGGACGTGCTGCTGGACGTCTCGGTCAACAAGGCACCGACGGGCGACGCCGACAACACCATCGTCTCCGTCCGACGCAGCACGGGCCAGGACTACCGCCTCAAGCTCCGCCTCATGGCGGGCGGGAACGTGCACCTGGCCGTCTCGAAGGTGCTTGCCTCGAGGGAGACGGTCATCCAGGAGATCAATCTCCCGGCGTTGTCCTACACCGCGCCCGCGACGCTGCGGCTTCGCTTCGGCGCGATCCGCTCCGGCTCGTCGACCACGCTCACCGGAACGGTGTGGGTGCCGGGCGCGAACGAGCCCAACCCGCAGCTGACCCGAGTCGACTCGGAGCCGCTGCTGCAGGGACCGGGGTCGGTCGCGATCCAGAGCCAACCCGGCGCCGGGGCGACGAACGCCCCGATCACGTTCACGTACGACAACGTGCTGATCACCGACAAGGCGGTCAACACCCCGCCGACGGCGGCGTTCACGGTCGCCTGCACGCACCTGCTGTGCAGCTTCGACGCCAGCGCCTCCAGCGACCCGCAGGGGCCGATCGCGCAGTACAGCTGGACGTTCGGTGACGGCTCGACGGCGACGGGAGCGACGCCGTCGCACGCCTACGCGGTGGCGGGCACCTATCCCGCCGTCCTGACCGTGGTCGACGGCGGCGGCCTGGCGACCTCGGTGAGCCACGACGCGAGTCCCACGTCGCCACCGGTCAACCAGGACCCGGTGGCGCGGTTCGACCCCTCGTGCACCGGCCTGTCGTGCACGTTCGACGCGTCCGCCTCGTCGGACGACGAGGAGATCGAGCTGTACAGCTGGGACTTCGGCGACGGGGAGACCGGGACGGGCGAGGTGCCGCAGCACACCTACGCCGCCGCCGGAAGCTACGACGTCAGGCTCATCGTCACCGACGAGCTGGACGCCACCGACACCCTCACCAAGACGGTCGACGTGCAGGCCACGACCGCGCCGCCCACCGCGAGGTTCACCTCGCAGTGCACGGGTCTGACGTGCTCGTTCGACGCGAGCACGTCGAGCGATCCCGACGGGGTCGTCGCGGCCTACGCGTGGGACTTCGGCGACGGCTCGCAGGCGACCGGAGCGAACCCCGCGCACACGTTCGCCGCGGCCGGGTCGTTCGTCGTCGGCCTGACGGTGACCGACGACGACGGCCTCACGGGTACGACGACGAAGACGGTGCAGGTCGTGGCGCCGCCCGCGGGGTACGCGGCCGACGCCTTCAACCGCACGACGACCAACGGGTGGGGCACGGCCGACCTCGGCGGGGCGTGGGCGCTCTCCAGCCCGGCCACCAACTACGCCGTGAGCGGCGGCGTCGGTTCCGCCAAGCTCCTCAAGGGAGCCACGCAGTTCAGTGCGCTGCTCCCCGCGGTGTCCGTCAAGGACGTCGACGAGCTCGTGGACGTGCGCGTCGACCGCGTCCCGGTCGGCGGCTTCGCGCAGGCGATCCTCGCGGCCCGGCGCATCGGCAACAACGACTACCGCCTCGAGCTCAAGCTGTACCCGGACGGGACGATCCACCTGGCGCGCGCGAAGGTCGTCGCGGGCGCCGAGAGGTCGCTGGGGGAGATCGTCGTCCGGAACGTGACCTACACCGCGGGGGACGTGTTCCGCATGCGGTTCGACGCGCGCACGTCGGGTGGCTCGACTGTGCTGACGGGTGCCGTCTGGAAGGCCGGCTCGACCGAACCGCTGCCGCAGGTGACCAGCACCGACGCGGAACCGGTGCTTCAGGCGGCCGGATCCGTCGGGGTGATGGGCTCGCTGAACGCCAACGTGAGCAACGGTCCGATCACCTTCGGCATCAGCAGCTTCGCGGTCGTCGCGCCGCCCAACTGATCGCTGCGCACACCTGCTTCACCCCGTCGACGACTCGTCTCGGTGAGCTTGACGGTGACGGGTCGGCGCGCAGGACCCGAGGTCGCTGCCTCGCTGATTGCATCGGGATTGACGATGCAATCACCCCGGGCCAGCGTGGACCACGTGAGCGCACCGACCCCGCAGGACGACCCGCAGGCCTTCGCGCGCGCGTTCGAGTCGGCGTTCCAGCAGGCCTACCTGCGGTTCCACCGACGAGACGGCAAGCGGACGCAGATGTCGGGCGCGTCCCACGCGGTCCTGCTGCACCTCGCGCACGCCGGCCCGCTGACAGTCGGCGAGGCGGCGAAGCACCTGGATCGTGCGCAGTCCGTCGTCAGCGACATCGTCAGCCAGCTCGAGGCGAAGGGCCTGCTCGCGCGGGAGTCGGACCCTCGGGACCGGCGCCGTTCGCTCGTGTGGCTGACCCCGACCGGGTTCGACTCCCTCGACCGCGCGCGCCAGGTGCTCTCCACCGACCTGCTGGCTCACGCCGCCCGACACCTGACCCCGACGGACCGCGCGAACCTCATCGCCGGCCTCGAGTCCCTCAACGAAGGAGCACGACCATGACCCATGACCAGCACTGCGAGAGCTGCGGCATGCCCATAGAGAGCGGCCACTACTGCGCGTACTGCACCGACGCGGACGGCAACCTGCAAGCGTTCGACGAGCGGTTCGAGCGCATGATCGGATGGCAGGCCCGCAAGAACCCGGCGGCTCCGCGCGCGCAGCTCGAGGCCGAGACGCTCGAGCACATGGCGACCCTGCCGGCCTGGAAGGACCACCCGCGGGTCGTCGGCCGCACCGTCTGACGGTGGCGGTCAGCCCGCCGCGATCGCGCGCCTCAAGACGGGCCGCCGCCCCCGTGGGCGATACGGTCGTCGTGCCGCAGGGGCGTCGCATGGTGCGCGCGTGACCCGGACGGCGGGTGACCCGGCACTCTGGAGCTTGGAGACGCGATGCGGCGGCTGGAGGTTGAACGCGCGGCTGTGCGGAACGCGCGCCACGCCACTGCACTCCCCGTGCTTGCCCTCGCTATCGCGGTCGGCGCGGTGAGCCTGTCCGCCGCGAGTCGGTCGTTCGGCTGGGTGTACTTCGGCGCCGCGATCGTTCCGGTCGCCACCTTGATCGGCCTTCGCGTCTCGGTCCGGATCGCAGCGAACGCGGCCGGATTCGGCATCGGCGGTGACGGGTACACGCTGGCCATAGTTCTCGCGGTTCCATTCGGCCTCCTCTGGCGGCTCGACTCGGCCAGGATCGGCCCTGCGACCGTCATGGCTCTCGCCGTGCTCCTCCTGGGTTGCCGATCTCGCGACCGGGTGCTCATCGGCGCGAGCCTCGCGACGGTGGTTGCCCTAGCCCCGTTCGACCTCACGGGTCCTCTGGCGCTCGACTACGCGTGGTCGTCACCGGGCGCCGCCCGAGTCGCGGCTCTTGCCGTGATTGCTGCGGCGCTCTTGTGGTTCGGGCTGTCGGTCTTTGTCCGTGAGCGAAAAATCGTGAGGCGATGCAGGCGCGATCGGAGCGCAGGACAGCAATGACGCGTCTCCTCAACGTGCTCGACGAGGCCAACGGCGCGCAGGTCGCATCCGCTGCCCGCGCAGCGGGGCTCTCGGAGGTCGACGCACTGGCTGCGCTCGCCGACATGGCGCGTTGCGGTGCGATCGACCTGCAGCCCGAGCTGTGGCTCGACTCGTGGGTGGCGCTCACCGGGCACGGTCGCGACCACCAAGATGCGCACGACGGACTTCACCCCGTGCGCAACCCGCCAGAGTGACAGGTGCCGCAGGGCCGCGGGTCGCCGTCACGATCGGACGGTGTGCGTGATGGTCGCACCGACCCAGCGGACCTCGCCTCGCGACCCGGTGCGCGTCGTGAGCGTCA
>JBCECL010000047.1:21012-27991 GCA_039207135.1 Brevundimonas sp. | reverse complement strand
AGGCCATATGGCATCGACTACTTGGCACACTGTTGAGTTCTCAAGGAACAGACGCGCATCCGTTTCGGCCTTTCGACCTGCCCGGAGGCAACCGTTCTAACTTAGCGGAGCCGCTTCCCCGCGTCAAACTGCCTGTTCAGGCTGTCCGAGCGCAGGAGTCGAGCTCCAGATCCGACTCGTGCTGAGCGCTGCACATGACTGTGCGGCTCAAGTTCAGTCGGGGGTGGCCACCCGCGGGACCAGCCACCGGGGTTCGATCCTCGGTGTCCGTTCCTCCCTGCTGGGCGACGTCCTGAACAGTACGCGGGCTTTCGGGCGGGTGGCAAATCCCGGACGTGGTGACGGGCGCCACACCCGCCCGCAGGGCTCTGACCTGCGGTTTTGTCAGTAGAGGGCGTTGGCCATCGCCCGACGGGCCGCAATGACCCTCGGATCGTCGCTCCCGACGACCTCGAACAGCTCGACGAGCCGTAGCCGAACCGCGTCCGACTTGGTGATCGCGAGCAGATCGACGAGGCGGCCGAAGGCGTCGTCAACCTTGCCGCCGAGCACGTCGACGTCGGCGACCGCCAGCTGGGCGTCGATGTCTCGAGGCTGGTTCGCCGCCGCGAGCCGGACAGCCTGGAGGTCCACGTCGCGGGTGCGCACGAGCAGCTGCACCTGGGCCAGGCCGGCGCGGGCGAGCGCGTCGCGCGGGTTCTCGCGCAGCGCCTGCTCGTAGGCGGCGGTCGCGGCGTCGAGGTCGTCGCGCTCGATCGCGTCGTAGGCAGCCTGGTGCAGGGGCGGGAGCTCCGGCTCGGGCTCCGGCTCTGCGGCGGTCGCGCTCGACGGTGCGACGCGGCCCGTGAGGCCGTTGGCCTCGGCTGCGGCAAGGACCTGGTCGATGACGCCACGCACCTGCTCGACCGGAGGCGCACCCTGGTACAGCGGCAACGGCTGACCCGCGAGCACGGCGACGACCGTCGGCACCGACTGCGCCTGGAACGCCGCGGCCACCTGGGGGTTGGCCTCGGAGTCGATGCGAGCGAGCAGCCAGCGCCCCTCGTCGGCGTCCGAGAGCGCGGCCAGGTCCGCCGCGGCCTGCTTGCTGACGTCGCTCCATCCCGCCCACAGCACCACGACCACGGGGTGCTCCGTCGAGCGCTGGACGAGCGCCGGGAAGCCGGCCTCGTCGATGTCGACGACGTACGAGCCCGGCGTCGGCAGCCCGCCCGGGGTTCCGGGGCTGGGCGTCGCCGGGCGTGCGAGCGACGACAGGTCGACGGCACCGCGCACGTCCAGTCGCGGCTGAGGGCCAGGGGTCTGGGACATCGTGCGGTTCCTCTCAGGTCGAGCGTCGAGCGGCGGTGCCGTCAGGATTTCGTGGTCAGGATGCCTTCGCGGACGTGATGACCGACTCGAAGGCGAGGACCGACATCGGGGCGTCCGAGCCGGCCGGCGGGACGTAGAGCACCAGGATGTCGGTCGAGGTGCGCAGGACGCTCTTCTTGGCGGTCTTCTTGCCCGTCAGCGCCTGGTAGAAGGGATCGGACAGCGGCAGCTTCGCGCCGTCGAGCGTCAGGGTCGTCTTGGCGAGCGAGGTCAGCTTGCCGACGACGATCGCGCCGCCGTCGATCGTGCCGAGGCTGACGACCGGCTCGTCGTCGGCCGTGTAGGTCTCGTCGTACGTCCCGGAACCCTTGACGGCCTTCTCGTTGCGAGCACGCAGGTCGCTGATCTCCGTGCGCGACGCGTTCTTGGCGAAGTCGTCGTCGTAGTCGGACTTCTTGCCCTTCGTCAGGACGTCCGCGTACTGGGCGATCGCGTCCTGCGGGCTGACGACGAGCGCGTCGGAGTCCGGCGGCACGACGGGGCTGCCGATCTCCGGCTTGGTCGTCTGCGGCATCTGCGCACCAGGCAGGAGCCGGGACCAGCCCCACATCTTGTACTGCGCACGCGGGTCGTCCTGGCGGAGCACCAGGATGCGCTGGGCCTGCAGGTCGGCCGGCTGGTCGGTCACCACGAGCTGCGTCCGCGGCCACTCCTCGGTCCGCGGGACGATCGTCGCCTGCGCGGTGGTCGGCAGCGCGGTCGGCTCGCGCTTGCCGTCCGTGGCGTCGGCGCGGATGTACTCCGCTGCGCGCATGTCGAGAGCGGGCTGCTCGACGCGGGGCTCGAGGAGGTCCTTGTCGAGCTTCTTGTCCGCCTCCGCGAGCACCTTGCCGAGGTCGTCGAGAACCCGCGACGACTGGCCGGGCGTCACCGCGGCGGGCGCCACGGCGGGCGCCGGCGGCGGTGTCGGCTCGGGCGGGGACGACGAGCACGCGGCGAGGACGACGACGAGTGCGGCCGCCAGGCCCGCCGTGCGGCGCATGCGGCTCATCGCTCCTCCTCCGGCATCTCGGTCTCGTGCTCATCGGTCGACGGCAGGCCCCATGCGCGACGCCACGCGTCGGCGCGAGAGCCGGGCTGCGGATCGGTGGGCTGCCCTTCGCCGTTCGTCTCCGCGGCGGGCGCCGCCTGGCCGGCAGGCGCGGCCGGGCCGTCTGCGGGGTGGTGCTCCGACGAGACGGGAAGCCACGCGGGGCGATGCGTCGGCCGGGAGCCGTGCTCCGGGTCCGTGGTCGCGACCGGTACCCAGGCGGGTGCCGAGGCGGACGACGGGGTCACGGGCGGCTGGCTCACGGTGGGCACCGCCGCCGTGGGCGCTGCCGAGGCGGCAGCGGGCGCCGAGTCGGTGCGACCGGTCACGTCGGTGCCGCTCCTGCCTCGCAGCCAGGTCGGGCGGTGGTCGTCAGCGGTCCCGGGCGTGCCCGTTCCCTGGTCCGCGGGCCGCAGGTCGACGGGAACCGTCGGGCGGTCGTCGGCGGGCACGACCGGGAAGACCTGCGTGCCCGCATCAGCCTGGGCCGCGGTCGGAGCAGGCTTCTCGGTCGGCTGCGTCACGGTGGGTGCGGGGACCGTGGGGATCGCGCCCGTTCGCAGCGCGCGTCGCGTCGTCGGCACGACGGGTGGCGGCACCACCGAACCGGCCTCGACCGACGGCGCCTCGCTCGAGCCCGGCTCCTGCGGCGCTCCGGTAGGCGTCGCGACCTGCGGGGTCGACCCGGTACGGGGTCGCGCCGAGCGCGCGAGCTCTGCCTCCCGGATCTGGCGGCGGGTCAGGCCGGCGGTGCTCTCCCCGACTGCCGCGATCGCGCCGGTCGTCACCGAGTGCCACTCCGGCTCGAGGTTGCCCGTGCGGCGGCGGTTCCAGTCGCGCGCGAGCAGGGCTGCGGCCCCGAGCGCGAGGATGGAGCCCAGGATCACGAGCGGCCACAGCCACGGCGTCGTCACGACGCGCGGCCACGCGATCGACAGGGCCGGCGCCGAGTCGCCCGTGCCCGCGACGAGCAGGCTCCAGCGCCCCTCCTGCGCGGGCCAGACGAGCTTGGCGCTGCCGTCGCCCGTGGCCTGGGCGACCCAGAGGTCGGAGTCCGTGGGGTCGGGGCGGCCGGACGCCTGGTCGGCGCCGTCACCCGTCGTTGTCGCGGCCGTCTCCGACGGCGTGGGCTTCGCGCTCGCTTTCTTGGTCGACGACGGCGTCGCGCTCGCCTTCTTGGTCGAGGACGGGCTGGGGCTCTTCGATGCCGACGGGGACGAGCTCGGAGTCGTGGTCGCCGACGCAGAGGCGCTCGGCGTCGGCGCAGGGCCGGCGGGCACGTCGGTGACCGCGAGGTGGTCCCAGCTCGACAGGCCCGTCACCTGGGCGTGCGCGTCCGTGCCGACCCAGCCGGCGACGTCGGTGTCGCGACCGACCGCGATGACGACGGGATCGCCACCGGAGGTCGTGGCGCTGATGGTCGCGGGGTCCCCGCCGAGCTCCAGGACACCTGGGTCGGTGACGACAAGGTGGCTGCTCGCCGGGGTCGTGGCGACGAGGACGTCGTCGGCACGCCACAAGGTCGCCGAGGCGACCCCGAGGCCGATGACGACCAGTCCGGCGACGCCGACGGCAGCCGTGATCACTCGCTTGGGCACGCAGGATCCTCTCGGGACAGAGCCACCAGGATATGCAGAGCCTGGGCCCGATCCCGAACGAGCCCGACATCCCGGACGTGCGCGGGGACCGTTGCGAGGCACGGCAGCGGCCGGGATCGGGTCAGAAACGCGTATCCTGGCCCGCGGGCTCCGACCGTTCGTCCGTGCACCTCGACCGAGGTCGCCCGCGTGGAGCCACCCGCACTGGAGGATCGCTCGTGCCCGACGCCCGACCCACCTTCCCTGTCGTCAACTTCCGCGGATACGAGCGCGAGGCGGTCGACGAGCGGATCGACGCACTCGAGCGCTCGCTCGCCGAAGCCCGCGGTCAGGTCGAGGCGCTCGACGCCAAGGCGATGCAGGCCGCCGGGGAGCTCTCCGAGGCGCACCGCCAGCTCCGCGAGGCCGAGCGGCCCACCTACTCCGGTCTCGGCTCGCGCATCGAGCAGCTGCTGCGCTCCGCAGAGGAGCAGTCGTCGGACGTCGTCTCCCAGGCCAACGCCCAGGCCGCCGACGCCCTGGCGCGCGCCAAGCTCTCGGCCGGCCAGCTACGCGCCCGCGCGGAGAACGAGGTCGCCGAGCTCGTCGCGACCGCACGTCGCGAGGCCGACGAGGTGCGCACGACGGCCGCGACCGAGGCAGAGAGCAACCTGACGGCGGCCCAGCGGCGCGCGGAGGAGCTCGTCGGCTCCGCCGAGCGCGAGGCTGCGCGCATCCAGTCCGCGATCACGACCGAGGAGAGCGAGCGTCGCACGTCGCTCGAGCGTGAGCTCGGCACGCTGCGCGCCAGCGTCGAGCACGAGGCCACGCAGCTGCGCGTCGCCACCGAGCGCACGGCCGCCGAGCTGCGCGCCCGCGCCGAGGCCGAGACGAGCGCGCAGCGCGAGGCCGCCGAGCGCTACGCGCAGGACCTGCGCCAGAGCGCCGACGCCGACACGACGGCCCTGCGTCAGCAGGTCGAGGCCGAGGTCGCCGCCCTCAAGGGCGAGACCGAGCGGCAGGTCGCCGACCAGCGCTCGCAGGCGGCCGCAGAGATCGCCGCCGCGCGTCAGGAGGCGGCCGACGAGGCCACCACCGTGCGTGACTCCGCGCAGGAGTTCGCCGACAGCACGCGCGCCGCTGCCGAGCGCGACACGTCCGCGCTCCAGCAGCGCGTCGCCGCGGAGGTCGCCGCGCTGCGGACCGAGGCCGAGCAGTACGCGGCCTTCGTGCGGGCGAGCGCCGAGCGCGAGACGGGCGAGCTGCGCGCGACGACCAACGACGAGCTGACGGCCGCGCGCGCCGAGACCGAGCAGACGGTGACCGCGCTGCGGACCGAGGCCGAGCAGTACGCGGCCGAGCTGCGCGCCACCGCCGACCGCGAGACCGTCGCGCTGCGCGAGCGGGCGGCGCACGAGGCCACCCACCTTCGCGAGGTCACCGAGCGCGAGACCACCGAGCTGCGCGAGGTCACCGAGCGCGACGCCGCCGAGCTGCGCGCGCGGACCGACCGCGAGACCCGCGAGCTCGCCGAGCGCACCCGCCTGGACGCGGAGCGCGTGCTCACCGAGGCCCGCCGCAACGCGAGCGAGAACGTCGCGATCGCGAAGGCCCGGTCCGACGAGCTCGTCAGCCAGGCCGAGCAGCGTCTCGCCGACGCCGACCTGTCGATCGCGTCGAAGCGCGAGCAGTCCGAGCGCGAGGACGCCGAGCGGCACGAGAGCGCACGGGCCGAGACCGAGCGGCTGGTCCGTGACGCCGAGGCGCACGCCGCCGAGGCCGAGGAGCGCGTGGCCAAGGCCCTCGCGCAGGCGGAGAAGGTTCGCGTCGACGCCGAGGCCCAGGCCAAGGAGCTGCTCTCGAACGCCCGCCGGAACGCCGACCGGGTCGTCGCCGAGGCACGCGAGCACGCCGAGAAGCAGATCGGCGACGCGCTGACCGAGTCCGAGCGCGAGCGCACGACTGCCGCACGCCAGGTCGAGGACCTGAACCGTCAGCGCGAGTCGATCACGACCTACCTCGACGAGCTGCGCAACCTGCTCGGCCACGACCCGGACCGCGCGGCGCTCGACCGCGCTCGTCGCGCGGAGGCGGCCTTCAACAAGGCGCAGTCGGCGGAGTCGGCTCCCGCAGCCGAGCGTCCGGCCGCCAAGCCGGCCGCCAAGGGCCGCACGACGAAGTCACGCCCGGCACCCGTCTCCGTGGCCGCAGCTGCCGCGCAGCAGGACCAGCCCGCGCCCGACGGTGAGCAGGCGGCACCGGCCGACGAGCCCGCCGCGTCCGCAGCAGCCTCCACCGACGACGCTCCGGCTGCCGCCGAGGCGGTCGCGGGTGAGGTCGAGACGGCCGAGTCGGACGCTCCCGCGCAGGACGCTGCTCCCGCGCCCGAGGCCGACGCCGGTGCTGAGTCCGACGCCAACGCCGAGGCCGACGGGCGCGAGCCGGTCGACGCCGGCGACACCTCGCACTGACCGGGCACCGACCGGGCATGGCCAGCACGACCGGAGGCGATGCGGCCGCGTGGCGTGAGCAGCGCCGCGAGGCCGCCGCCGCGCACGGCGAGGCGCTCGCGCGTCGCCAGGCCGCGGAGTCGGCCCGAGCGCGCGTGATGATCGCGGAGTTCGTCGAGCGCGCGAAGGCGGCAGGCCCGGCGCCCCTCCCGCTGCGCGCGCGCTCGTCGAGCGGGTCTGCGACGTACCGGACCCCGTTGGTGGGCTGGTACCTGCGGGTCGACGAGTCGGTGGGCGTCGACGTCGACGGAGAGTTCTACGTGCTGCGTGCCGTCCCGAGCCTCGCCGCGCGCCTGCGCGGCACGTCGCCCGAGCCGTCGGACCCGCCTCTCGTGCTCGGAGCGGGCGGACGCGACGGCGAGTCGCTCGACCTGCGCGACGCGCTCGACCGCGTGCTGCGCTCCTAGGACCGGCTCCTAGGACCGACCGGTCGGTCGCGGCGTCCGGCCCAACGCGTCAGCTCGCCGAGTCAGCTCGCGGAGTCAGCTCGC
>JBCECL010000047.1:0-20912 GCA_039207135.1 Brevundimonas sp. | reverse complement strand
GTCGGCTCGCGCCGCGAGCTCGGCGACGGCCATCGCGACCACGTCCGGCTGCTCGAACGCGGCCATGTGCCCCGCGTGCGGCACGACGACCAGGCGCGTCGACGCCGCGGAGGTCGCGGCGGCCACCATGTGCTCGGCGGCGGCGAGCGGGGTCAGGGCGTCCTCGTCGCCGACCAGCACGGTGACCGGCCCGGTGAAGGCCCGAAGGATCTCGGTCCGGTCCGGCCGAGCAGCCATCGCGCGCTGCGACCAGGCGACGCCCGCGGGCGGCTGGTCCTCGATCCACACGGCGATCTCGTCGCTGAGCACGGGCCGGAACGCGCGGGTCGAGACGCCCACGAGCGTGGTGGCCATCGGGCGGACCGGCGCGACCGAGCCGCTCGCCTCGGCCTCGTCGGCGATGCGCAAGCGGTTCGCGTACGCCTCGGGGGTGTCGGCGGTCGACTTGGTGTCGATCATGCCGAGCGCCGCGACGAGCGCCGGGTGCCGCTCGGCGAGCGCGAGCGCGACGTAGCCGCCCATCGACATGCCGACGACGACGGCACGCGCGACTCCGGCCTGTGCGAGTGCTTCGGCGACGTAGTCCGCGGATGCGTCGAGCGAGGGCTCGGGCAGGGACCGGTCGTGGCCGGGAGTGCCCGGCAGGTCGACGGCCAGGACGGCCCGGTTGGCGGGGAACGAGGTGGCCGCGGCGAGCCACATCCGGTGGTCGAGCGGGAATCCGTGGACCAGGACGATCGGCAGCCCGCCGTCGGGGGTGCCCTCGCGGAACGTGTGCACGGTCATGACTCCTCCGACGCGTCCGCACGCTCGTCGTACGCCTCGGGCGCGCCGGGCGCCGCGTCCCCGAGGGCTGGCGCGACGGCGCCGGGTGCGGTCTCGCTCGGACCGGTCCAGGTGGTCGGGAGCGGCGGGTGGCCGGGCAGCACGTGGCTGACGATCTCGTCGAGCGCGCGGCGCACCGCGGGCTCACCGACCCACAGGTGCTTCGCGCCGTCCACGCCGATGACCTCGGCCTGCGGCACGCGCGCGAAGCGCCGGCGCGCCTCGTCGGGCCGCAGGTAGTCGTCGAGCTCGGGCACGAGCACGACGAGCGGCTTGCCGAAGGCGGCCCAGGCGTCGAGATCGGCGTCGGTCGCCCGGTGCAGGGGCGGCGACAGCAGGACGGCGCCCTCGATCGACGGGTCGGCGCCGTGCATGAGCGCGAGCTCGGTCCCGAAGGACCAGCCGACGAGCCAGCGGTGGGGCAGGTCACGGAACTCGGCGAGCTCGATCGCGGCCGCGACGTCGAACCGCTCCCCCACGCCCCCGTCGAACGCGCCCTCGCTCGTGCCGCGAGGGCTCGACGTACCGCGCGTGTTGAAGCGGAGCACGGCCAGGCCCGCGAGCGCCGGCAGCCGCCACGACGCCTTGCGGTACACGTGCGAGTCCATGTACCCGCCGTGGGTGGGCAGGGGGTGCAGCGTCACGAGGGTCGCGGCAGGTGGCGTCGGCGCGCCGTCGGCATCGACCGGGAGCGCGAGCTCACCGACGAGCGTGAGCCCGTCCGCGGTGTGCAGCTCGACGTCCTCGCGGGATGCGGGCAGGACGGTCAGGGACCGGATCGGCGTGGGTTCAGTCGCGATGCTCATCGGGACGAGCCTAGGCCGACCGCGTGCTCGAGCACGCGCGCGACCCCGTCGTCGGCGTTCGACGGGCACGCGTGCGTCGCCGCCTCGCTCACCTCGGGGTACGCGTTCGCGACCGCGAAGGAGGTCCCCGCCCATCGCAGCATCGGCAGGTCGTTGGGGGCATCGCCGAACGCCCACACCTCGTCGGGCCCGATGCCCAGGCCGGCCGCCCAGCGCTCGAGGGTCGCCGCCTTGGTCACCCCTGCTCCCGAGACCTCGCCGAGGCCGGGTGCGCCCGAGTCGGCCACGAGTCCCGCGTCGCCGATCACCTCGGCGACCCGCGCCGCGAACGTCTCGTCCCAGGGCAGCGAGGTCCGCACGAGGAGCTTGAGGGTGCAGTCCGTGAGCACGTCCTCGATCCGGTCTGCCACGCGGCTGCCGGGCGGCACGGCGTAGCTCTCGGTGAAGGCGGTCTCCTTGTCGAACCCCTCGGCGTGCTCGGTCGCGAAGTGCACGGCGTCGTGCCCCCACGCCCCGCGCAGCAGGTCGACGACGCGGATCACCTCGGCGGCCGACATCCCGGTCTGCGCGAGCACGCGGTCGGACCCGACGTCGAACACGGCGGCGCCGTTGGAGCAGATCGCGACGCCGTGCCCCGCGACGTGCGAGGAGAGCTCCCGCAGGCGGCGCAGGGGGCGGGCAGAGACGAACACGACGGCGATCCCTGCGTCGGCCGCGGCCGCGAGCGCTCGCTCGGTCCGGGGCGAGATGCGCGCGTCCGGGTCGAGCAGGGTGTTGTCCAGGTCCGTCGCGACGAGCCGCGGCGGGGTCGTCGGCCAGGGCCGGCCGGTCGGGGCCACGTCGCTCACCGCACTCACGCTAGCGTCTCGAAGGGCGTCGTCGGGATCGCTCCTGCCAGCACGCGGAGTGCCAGTGCCGACGGTCGTCGACCGCTTCGCCGAACAGCCCGTCGGACCGCCAGGCGACGACGTGCGCGGTGCCGGGCGCGACCTGCTGGTCGCACCCCGGGCACCGGTACGACCGGTCGGACCCGCGCACGGACTGCACCACCCACTCGCCGTCGGCGGCCTGCTCCGAGCGACGTCCTCCCGTGGCGCGCTCGATGTCGAGAGGGCGCACCTCACCCGTGTAAGGGCGCTTCGACGACCGACGACCAGAGGGCACCGCCCTATTGTCCCGTCCTACAGGTGCGCGGTCTCCGCCGGCGAGATGACGCCGGTGCGGATGGTCTCGGCGTACCAGCGCGCCGAGTCCTTGGGCGTCCGGACGAGCGTGTCGTAGTCGACGTGCACGATCCCGAAGCGGCGGTCGTACCCGTAGGCCCACTCGAAGTTGTCGAGCAGCGACCACACGAAGTAGCCGCGCACGTCGGCGCCGCCGTCGATCGCCCGGCCGACCGCCTCGAGGTGGTCGTGCAGGTACGCGGTGCGCTCGACGTCGTGCACGCGGCCGTCGGGCGTCACGGTGTCGTAGAACGCGGAGCCGTTCTCGGTGACCGCGAGCGGGAGCTCGGGGTACCGGGCCGCGAGGTCGAGCAGGAGCTCGGTCAGCCCGAGGGG
This sequence comes from Brevundimonas sp., assembly GCA_039207135.1. Taxonomy (GTDB): domain Bacteria; phylum Actinomycetota; class Actinomycetes; order Actinomycetales; family Cellulomonadaceae; genus Cellulomonas. The sequence goes on along the minus strand of JBCECL010000047.1, from coordinate 17,722 downwards.
CTCGATGTTCCAGCCCATGGCCGTGTGCGGGCCGGGCTGCGGGAGGAACTCGACGTCGGTCGCCCCGACGAACGGCGTGTGCTCGGACGACTTGTGCCCGTCCGGGCCGGGCTCCCCGTTGCCGACCGGGGCCTCGCCGTGCTGGACGCGCCCGGTCGAGTAGTAGTTGATGCCCAGCACCTCGAGCGGGACCGCGATGATCTCGAGGTCGCCGTCCTGCACGAACGACCAGTCGGAGATGTGCGCGGTGTCCGCGAAGACCTCGGGCGGGTAGACGCCCTCGACGACGGGGCGCAGGAACACCTCGTTCGCGATGGTGTCGATCTTGCGCTTGGCCTCGATGTCCTCGGGCGAGTCCGACGCGGCGCGCGTCACGTGCGTGTTGAGCGTGATCGAGACCGGGGTGTGCTCGCCCAGCACGTCCTTGATGGCCCGGGCGGCGAGCCCGTGCCCCAGGTTGAGGTGGTGGACCGCCTTGAGCGCCGCCTCGTCGTCCGTGACGCCGGGAGCGTGCACGCCCGACGCGTAGCCGAGGAACGCCGAGCACCACGGCTCGTTGAGCGTCGTCCAGAGGTAGACCTTGTCGCCGAGCGTCTGCGCGACCTTGCGCGCGTAGTCCGCGAAGAGGTAGGCGGTCTGCCGGTTGGCCCAGCCGCCCTCGTCCTCGAGCGCCTGCGGCAGGTCCCAGTGGTAGAGCGTCGCGACGGGCTTGATGCCGGCGGCCACGAGGCGGTCGACGAGGTCGACGTAGAAGTCGAGGCCGAGCTTGTTGAACTCGCCCGAGCCCGTCGGCTGGACGCGGGGCCACGCGATCGAGAAGCGGTAGGCCTGCAGGCCCAGGCGCTTCATGATCTCGATGTCCTCCGCGACGCGGTGGAAGTGGTCGACCGCGACGTCGCCCGTGTCGCCGTTGAGCACCTTGCCGGGCGTCCGCGAGAACGTGTCCCAGATGGACGGGAGACGGCCGTCCTCGTCGACCGCACCCTCGACCTGGTACGAGGCGGTCGCAGACCCCCACAGGAACTCCGGCGAGAACTTCCGGCCGGACGGCAGCGTCGTGGTCATGACTGGTCCTTCGTTCGGTGCGAGCAGGTGCGACGAGGCTGTCGGGTGCGGCGTACGAGCCTGTTCACACCCGACCACATCCGAGCGCCCGGCGCGACGGCGGGCGCTCGAATGAACGGATCGAATCGATACGATACACGGTATCGCACGCGAGATGGCGGTTCCAGAGAGCGTTCTCTCAGCCGTTCGGGCCGAGGTGTCCAGGCGAGTCGTCCAGGTCGAGGCGGACCGGTGCTGCGCCCACGCCGGCCGCGGACGGGCCGCCCGCGACGGCCACCGACCAGGGCGCCGAGGTCCCGCGGGCCTCGACGAGCACCTCGTCGCCGGTCCGCGTGACGACGAAGCTCGCGTCGCCCACCGCCGTGACCGACCGATGCCCGTCCGGGAGCTCGAACAGGCGCAGCGTCACGCCGTCGACCCAGTCGTAGTCGGGCCGGTCGGCGCGCGCGCCGACCGGCAGCACCGCGCCGGGTCGGACGTACACGGGCAGCGAGTCGAACCCGTGCTGCTCGCGCACCCACCGCGGGCCCGTGACGGTGTCGCCCGTCAGGAGCGACGTCCAGACGCCTTCGGGCACGTACACGTCGACCTCGCCGCTCGCGGAGAAGACGGGCGCGACGAGCACGTGCTCGCCGAGCATGTACTGCGTGTCGACGGTCGCCGCAGACGGGTCGTCGGGGAACTCGAGCACCATCGGCCGCATCACGGGCAGCCCCTGCTCGTGCGCGTCGACCCCGAGCCGGCCGAGGTACGGCATGAGCGAGAGCTTGAGCCGGGTGAACCGGCGCGTGATCTCGACCGCCTCGTCGTCGAAGGCCCACGGCACGCGGTACGAGTCCGAGCCGTGCAGGCGGCTGTGGGACGACAGCATCCCGAAGGCGAGCCAGCGCTTGAACACCGCCGGGTCGGGCGTGCCCTCGAACCCGCCGATGTCGTGCGACCAGAAGCCGAACCCCGACGACGCGAGCGACAGGCCGCCGCGCAGCGACTCGGCCATCGACGCGAACGTCGACTCGCAGTCGCCGCCCCAGTGCACGGGGAACTGCTGGCCGCCGGCGGTCGCAGACCGTGCGAACAGCACGGCCTCGCCCTCGCCGCGCTCGGCGACGAGCAGGTCGAACACGGCCCGGTTGTACAGGTGCGTGTAGTAGTTGTGCATCCGCTCGGGGTCGGAGCCGTCGTGCCAGACGACGTCCGTCGGGATGCGCTCGCCGAAGTCGGTCTTGAAGGCGTCCACCCCCTGACCCAGCAGGCGGCGCAGGTGTCCCGCGTACCACTCGACCGCCGCGGGGTTCGTGAAGTCGACCAGGCCCATGCCGGCCTGCCAGAGGTCCGTCTGCCAGACCGACCCGTCGGCGCGGCGGACGAGGAACCCCTGCGCGCGGCCCTCCTCGAACAGCGCCGACCGCTGCGCGATGTACGGGTTGATCCAGACGCAGATCTTCAAGCCCTTCGCGCGCAGTCGCGCGAGCATGCCCTCCGGGTCGGGGAACGTCGCCGGGTCCCACGTGAAGTCGGACCAGTGGAACGCCCGCATCCAGAAGCAGTCGAAGTGGAAGACCGACAGCGGCAGGTCGCGCTCGGCCATCCCGTCGACGAACGAGGTCACGGTCGCCTCGTCGTAGCTCGTCGTGAACGACGTCGAGAGCCACAGGCCGTACGACCACGCGGGCACCTGGGCGGGCCGGCCCGTGAGCGCGGTGTAGCGGCGCAGGACGTCCTTGGGCGTGGGTCCGTAGACGACGTAGTACTGCAGGGCCTCGCCGCGCACCGAGAACTGCGTGCGCGAGACGGCCTCCGAGCCCACCTCGAAGGACACGTGACCGGGGTGGTCCACGAAGACGCCGTAGCCCGCGTCGCTGAGGAAGAACGGCACGTTCTTGTAGGCCTGCTCGCTCGACGTGCCTCCGTCGGCGTTCCAGATGTCGATCGACTGGCCGTTCTTGACGAAGGCTCCGAAGCGCTCGCCCAGGCCGTAGACGTGCTCGCGCACGCCGAGGGCGAGCTGCTCGTGCACGTACGCGTCGCCGGCCGCGTCGCGCACGAGCCCGATCGAGCGCGCGGACGAGGACGTGAGCAGGCGGCCGTCGCCGACGAAGTCCACCGCCCAGGGTCCGCGGGTGCTCACGCGTGCGGTGAGCGGCCCCGCGCTGAACGTCGCGAGGCCGTCGTCGGGCCCGGCGACCTTGACGTCCGCACCGCCGTCGGCGAGCGCGAAGCTGGGTCCACGATCGACGCCGCCGCTGTGGTGCTCGATCCGGACGCCGATCACGCCGTCCGCGGGGCTCGTGAACGTCACCGACACGAGCGGCCGGTTGAGCGTGTCGCCGCGCTTGAGGATCGGTGCCGTCGCGGAGTGGACGACGAGGCGGTCGTCGTGCACCTCCACGTCGGCGACGTCGCGCGGGTGCAGCACGGTCACGCCGGGCAGGTGCTGCCAGTAGCCATCGGTGAACTTCATGGGGTTCCTCTCACTTCACCGATCCGGCCGTGACCCCGCGGGTCAACGTGCGCTGGAACAGCAGGAAGAAAACGAATGCCGGGAGCAGGGAGACCAGGGCGCCCGCGTTGGTCGTCGGCGCGTCCATCATCCGGTCGCCCTGCAGCGACGCGAGGGCGATGGGGATGGTCTGGGTGTCGTTCGACGTGAGCATCACGAGCGGGATGAAGAACTCGTTCCACGTCCAGATGAAGAAGAAGATCATCAGCACCGACAACGTCGGCCGCACGATCGGGAACACGACCTTCCACAGCACGTGCCACCGTCCGGCGCCGTCCAGTGCGGCCGCCTCGAGCAGCGCCTTCGGGAACGTGCCCATGACGGAGGCCAGCAGGTACGTGCCGAACGCCGACTGGATGACGGTGAAGATGATGATCACCGACCACGGCGAGTTCGACAGGCCCACCTGCTGGGCCATGGTGAACAGCGGGTAGATCAGCGCCTCCTGCGGCAGCATCGTCGCGAGCAGGAACAGCGTGACGACCCACAGGCGCCCCTTGATCCGCCCGATGCCGATCGCGTAGGCGTTCAGCAGCGACAGGAACGTGCCGCCGACGGCCACGAGGGTCGAGATGAAGATGGAGTTCCAGAGCTTCTGCGGGAAGTCGACCCTCTCCCAGAACGCCTTCAGCCCGTCGAAGTACAGGCTCGTGGGCCAGCTGAGCGGGCCGTTCTGCGAGTAGTCCGTGGGCGACTTGAAGGCGTTGAGCAGCATGATGAGGATCGGCGCGAGGACCAGCAGCGCGAACAGGACTGCGCCGGCCAGGATGAACCAGCGGGCCTTGCCGACGCGGTGACGCGCGTCCGGACGCGACGCCACGGGCGTCTCGACGACCTTCTCGACGACGGCGGTCATGCGTGACCCTCCGCTTCCTTGCGCTCGCTGCGCGCCTGCACGGCGAGGATGGCGACGACGACGAGCACGATGACGACGGTCAGGACGGTGGCGATCGCCGCCCCGTAGCCGACCTTCGACTTGTCGAAGAAGTTCAGGTACGAGTAGTAGCTCGGCACGAGCGTCGACCCCTCGGGCCCGCCGCGCGTCAGCACGTAGATGGGACCGAACACCTTGAGCGCGGCCACCGTGCAGGTCAGCACGACGACGAACGTCTCGGGCTTGATCTGCGGGAGGGTGATCGCCCGGAAGCGGCGGCCCCAGCCGGCGCCGTCGAGCTCGGCGGCCTCGTACAGCTCCGGGTCGACGCGCTGCAGCGCGGACATGAAGATGACGACCGGGTAGCCGATCTGCACCCAGATGAGCACGAGCATCACGCTCGGCATCGCGGTCGCGGGGTCCCCGAGCCAGTTGGGCGGGTCGGTGACGCCGAGCGACCGCAGGATCTCGTTCACCGCGCCGGTCTGCGCGTTGAGGATCCAGTTCCACAGCACGCCTGCGACCGCCACCGGCAGGATCTGCGGCAGGTAGTACGTCGCACGCAGCACGGACGCCGTGCGGGAGCCGAACCGCTTGCCGAGGTAGTCGAACAGCACCGAGGCCAGCAGCAGCCCGATGAGGGTCGGGATGATGACCATCGCGACGATCATCGAGATCGAGTTGCGGAACGACGTCCAGAACTGCTCGTCCTGCAGGAGCGCCTTGTAGTTGTCGAGCCCCACCCACGTGTGCGGCGCCATGCCGCCCTTCCACTTCTGGAAGCTGTAGGCGATGTTCGTGACCAGCGGGATGCCGATCACGACCACGAACGCGGCCAGGCCGGGAACGAGGTAGGGCAGGTAGGGCACCCAGTGCGGGGCCTTGCGGCGCCTGCGCACCACGGGTGCGTCCCGCTTCGCGTCGGCGCCCGTGCCGGCACCGGTGCCGAGGGTCTGCGTGGTCATGGTCCGTCTCTCCGTCGTCCGTCGGTGACCGCGAGGGTCGCCGGGCCGGGGTAGTGACCCCCCGGCCCGGCGCCCCGTCACTGTCCGAGCAGGTCGGCCTTGCCGGACTCGTAGGCGTCCTTGAGGCCGTCGAGCACCTGCTCGGGCGTCTTGGACTGGTTCACCAGCGACTGCAGCTGGCTGACGATGACGTCGTAGAAGCCCGCGACGGGCCAGTCGGGGTAGAACGCGAGCCCGTCCGCGCCGACGATGTCGGCGAAGTTCTGCGTGAGCTCCTTGGTCTTCGGGTCCGTGATGGACGCCGGGTCGCCGGCGACCGGGAGGCCGCCCTTCTCACCCAGGATGTTCTGCACCTCGGGGCGCAGGGTGATGTCGATGAAGTCCTCGGCGAGGGTCTTCGACTTGGCGTTCGTCGGGACGACCCAGAGGTTGCCCGACGAGCCCGGGTGGAGCTTGTTCTCGGGGAACAGCGTCTGCGACCAGTCGAACTTGATCTCGGTGGCGAGGCGGCCGAACCACCACGAGCCGGAGACCATGATCGGCGCCTTGCCGGAGATGAACGAGACGCCCATGTCCTCGGCCGTCAGACCGGCGGAGTCCTTGGCGATGTAGCCCTTCTTGACCCACTCGTCGAGCTTGGCGGTCGCCTGCGTCATCGCCTCGCCGTGCCAGTCGACGTCGTTCTTGAACAGCTGGTAGTCGTCGACGAGCGCGCGGTCGCCGTAGTGCAGGACGAGCTCGTACCAGAGCTGGCCGAGCGGGTACTCGGCGCCCGCGGTCGCGATCGGGGTGATGCCCTTGGCCTTGAACGCGGCGAGCGCCTGCTCGAAGCCGTCGAAGGTCGTCGGCACCGCGATGCCGTTGTCCTTGAACAGGTCGTTGTTGACGTAGGTCCCGACGAACTCGCCGTAGTTCGGCACGCCGTACCAGTCGCCCGAGCCCATGAGGCCGTTCTCGTCGTACGTCGCGGTCGTGGCCAGCGAGCCGGAGATCTTCTTGTCCCAGCCCTTCTCCTTGGCGACGTCCGTGAGCGGGGTCAGCAGACCCTGCGAGGCGAGCTGCCCGGCGGTCGCGTTGCCCTTGTTGTACTCCATGACGTCCGGGACGTCGTCGCCGGTGAGGACGATCTTGGCGTTCTTCTGGATCTGCTCGAAGGTCTGCTTCTCGACCTTGACGTCCACGCCCTCGTGCTCGGTCTTGAAGATCTCGATGGCCTTGTTCCAGGCCTGGGCCATCGCGGAGTCGTCGCCCTCGTAGTGCCAGATCGTGAGCGTCTTGGTGTCCTCGTCACCGCCGCCACCGCCGCTGCCGCCGCTGCTGCACGCGGCCAGCGCGATGGGGGTCAACAGGGCGACCGTCGCGGCCGTCGCCCATCGCCGGGTGCTGATGCTCATCCGTGTTCTCCTCGTCGAGTGGATGCGACCGATGATTCGATCGTCGAAGCGCTTCGACACCATAGCCTGACGTTTTCGCGAGTGTCTAGGGGTTGCGGTCCGCCAATTCGATGCCCGATCATCGAAGCGCTTGCTTCGGACATTCCGCGCGGCGGCGACGACGGCGCCGATGACTCGCCGCGCCCGCTAGGGTGACCGCGGCGCAGCATCACGCCGACGACACGAACAGGAGCTGCCGTGACGACGATCGACGACGTCGCCCGAGCGGCCGGCGTGTCCGTCTCGACCGTGTCGTACGCGCTGTCCGGCAAGCGCCCGATCTCGGCCTCGACGCGCGAGCGGATCGAGGCGGCGGTGCGCGAGCTCGGGTACCAGCCGCACGCCGGCGCACGGGCGCTCGCCTCGGCGCGGACCAACGTCCTCGCGCTCATGGCGCCCCTGCGCGTCGACGTCAACGTCGGCGTCATCATGCAGTTCGTGACGGGCGTCGTCACGCGCGCGCAGACCTACCAGCACGACGTCCTGCTGCTCACCCAGGACGACCACGCGGGCGTCGAGCGGGTCGCCGCCGGGTCGATGGTCGACGCCGTGATCATGATGGACGTCGAGGCCGAGGACCCCCGGCTCACGATCCTGCGCCGGCAGCGGCAGCCCGCGGTCCTCATCGGCCTCCCGCGCGACACGGCCGGCTTCTCGTGCGTCGACCTCGACTTCGAGTCGGCGGGCCGCACGGCGGTGGGTCACCTCGCGAGCCTCGGCCATCGCTCGATCGCGCTCGTCGGGTCACCGCAGGCGGTGCTCGACCGGCACACCACCTACGCCGCGCGCATGGTGCGCGGTTGCAGCGAGGAGGCCGCGCGCACCGGCGCCGACTTCGTGTTCGAGCCCTGCGAGTCCTCGCACGCCGGCGCGATCGCCGCCGTCGACCGGGTGCTCGACCGGCTCCCCGGCGTGACCGGCCTCGTGGTGCACAACGAGGTCGCTCTCCCCGCCGTCCTCGAGACGCTGCGCGAACGCGGGCGCTCGGTTCCCGGCGACATCTCGGTGGTCGCGGTGTGCCCGACCGACGTGGCGGTCGGTCAGCAGCAGCAGCTCACGGCCGTCGAGATCCCGGCGGCTGCGATCGGCGGCGTCGCCGTCGACATGGCGATGGCGCGGCTCGACGGCTCGCAGCTCGCGGAGACCCGGCTCATCTCTCCGGTGCTGACGGCTCGCGCGACGACCGCCCCGGCGCGCTGAGCGCTCAGGCCACCCACTGGCCGGCGCGCATCACGCGCACCGGGCTCAGGGCTTCGTCCGTCACGAGCACGTCCGCGCGGCGCCCCCGGGCGAGCGCGCCGAGGTCGTCGCGGCCCAGCACCTCGGCCGGCGTCGTCGCGGCCGCACGCACGGCGTCGACGAGCGGCACGCCCGCGTCGACGACCCGGCGCAGCACGTCGAGCAGGTGCGCCACTCCCCCGGCGATGGCGCCCGAGGTGCCGTCGGGCTCGACGATGCGCGCCACGCCGTCGGCGACCCGCACCGCCATCGGGCCGAGCTGGTAGTCGCCGTCGGCCATGCCCGCCGCGGCCATCGCGTCGGTGACCAGCACGATCGAGCCGGCGTCGAGCAGGTCGAAGACCGACCTGGTCGTGCCGTCGGCGAGGTGCGTGCCGTCCGCGATGAGCTCGACGACGAGCTCGCCCCTGCCCGCCGCGGCGAGGCAGGCCGCGATGGGGCCCGGGTCGCGGTGGTGGAGCGGGCGCATCCCGTTGAACAGGTGCGTCGCCGTCAGCCGTCCGGAGCGGGCGGCCTGGCTCGTCGCGAGCAGGTCGAAGCCGCGATCGACGGCGGCGTCGACCTGCTCGGCGGCGGCGTCCGTGTGACCGATCGAGGGGATCGCGCCGGCCTCCACGAGCGCGCGCAGGACGTCGTCGCCGCCCGTCGCGACACCGTCGACCTCGGGGGCGACCGTCATGGTCGCGAGATGGCCGCGGGCCGCGGTGGCGACCGCACGCACGAGGTCCGCATCCCCGTCGAGCATGTCGCCTGGGTTCTGCGCTCCGCACCGCGCGTGCGACAGGAACGGCCCCTCGAGGTGGATGCCGACGATCTCTCCCTCGTCGGCCGCGTCCGCAAGCAGCGCGGTCCGCGCCAGGAGCACGTCGCGCGGCGCGGTGACGAGCGAGGCGACGAGGCTCGTCGTGCCGTGGCGCAGGTGCTCGCGCGCCGCGGTGCGGACCTCGTCGGCGTGCAGCACGTCCGGCAGGCTCGCGCCGCCGCCGCCGTGGTTGTGCAGGTCGACGAGGCCGGGGAGCAGCGTGTCCTGCGTCGGCGCGGGGAGCTCACCGTCGGCGTCTTCTGCGGGCCCCACCCAGGTGATGGTGCCGCCGTCGATGGCGACGACGCCGTCGGGGATCACGCCGTGGGGTGTGACCACCCGGCCGCGAAGGAGGTGCTGGGCTGACGACGAGGGCGCGCTCACGCCCGTCATTCTTCCCTATCGCGAAGGCGTGCGAGCTGGGACTCGATCAGCGCATCCTCGGGTTCCGGGCGAGGCGCAGGAGGCTGTCTCGTGGCGGCGCCTGCATGGGCTCGGCCGCTCCACCAGCGTGCCGTGCCGGCGCCGATCGCGCCCTCGGCAGCAGCCACCGCACCGATCGCCACGTTCGCGTGCCAGCCATTCGTCAGCGGCACCACGACGAGCGGCCCGATCGCCGCACCGACGGCAGCGAACGCGAGGACGTGGACCGACTCGCGGCGCGAGCGGCGCAGCAGCCACGCCGTCAGCAGCCCCGCGGGCCAACCGACCAGCGCGACCGCGACGCACGACACGAGCGTGGCGACCAGCGCCAGCGCCCAGCCGAACTCGGCCGCGCCCAGGACGGCCCCCGCCAGCACGTTCAGCACGGCGAGGACCACGGCGCAGCGCAGGCACAGCATCGCGATCGCCGCCGGTCCACGCACGGGCGGCACTGGCACGTTCTCGTCAGGCTTCGACATCCGACCTCCTCGGTCCTACCTCCACCTTCGGTGCTGCGTCCTCGGCACGCTCGTCGGACCGCGCTCGGGCACCCGCGACATGTGCCTGCTGCACCGCGCGTGCGAGGCGCCGCGCGTAGGCGCGCTGTCCGTGCGCCGCGACCGGGCCGGCCAGCGCGACCCACCATCGAGCGGGCCGCGAGAAGGCACGGACGCGGAACCAGAGCGTGCCGTCGTCGTCGAGCTCGAGCACGAACGCCTCCTCACCGCTGAACGGGTGGCCGGCGAACGTGCCGTACGCGAAGCCCGCCCGACGCTCGCCCCGCTCCGCCCAGACCACCTGGCACGGTGCTCGCAGGCGCATCGGTCCGACACCGATTCGGCTCACCACGAGCCCACCTGGCGCAGCCGGTTCGCCGTCGATGCGCACGCCTGCGCGGCGGTGCACGGACCAGGAGAGCAGGTCCTCGCTGCACGTGACGAGATCGGCTGTCGCCGCCCCCTCGCCGATGAGGAATCGCTCGTCGAGGTGGCGATAACCGGCGGGTAGGTCGGCGCCTCGCGTCGCGCCGGTCTCTGGGTACGTGAGCCCCGCACGCGGACGCAGCAGCCGCAGCCCGACGAGGGTGGCGAGCACGAAGCCGAGCGCGTTCGCCACTCCGTGCGTCGCGACCATGCTCGCGATCCCCGGGTGCGCCAGGCCGGTCGCCTCGCCCAGCGCCCACCACAGCGCCAGCACCATCGAGACCAGGACCGTCACAGCACCGAGCGCGAGCAGCGTGCGCGGCGCACGCGCCCGAGGCAGGTCACGCAGCGTCGCGACGGCCACGCCGTACAGCCCCACGGTCAGGACGACCGCCCCGGCGAGCTCAGCCGCATCGCTGACGAAGTAGCCGACGAGCACGAGCAGCACCCCGGCGGGCACCGTCGCCCCGGCCCATCGCGCAGCCCTGCCGTCCTCGACGCCCAGCCCGGCGACGAGGCACGCGCCGAAACCGGCGAACAGCATGTGCGGCACGGTGAGCGTGAGGTAGTCGCCCGAGTAGCCGAGCAGCCCCCACCCGGCACGCTCGGCGACGAGCGCCAGAGCCCCGACGAGCGGCGTCGCGAGCCCCACCGCCAGGCCCGGCCAGCCCGGGCGGTCGCGCCGGACGAGCGCGGCCAGCCCAGCGAGGGCGAGCACCACCGTCGCCGCGAGCCAGGGCACCGCCGCGGCTGCGGCCCAGCCGCCCGTCGGCAGCCACACCGACGTGGCACCGAAGGCCGCCGCGGCGAGCCACCATCGCGATGCGGGCCGCGGCACCGGCCGGCCGGCGAGCCTGATCCCGACGGGCACGACCACGAGCATGCCGACACCGACGCACGCGTGGACCGTCGCGACCGTCACGGGACTGAGGTGCGTCATGCGCGCACCGCCCGCACGAGGTTGAGCACGTCGTCGGACGCGCCGCGCAGCACGGGCAGGCGCGAGAGCCGCACGAGCCGGCCCACGAGCGGCGCGACCCCGTCGATCAAGGTGCGCGTGCGCCTCTGCCCCGGCGAGGAGTCGTGGACCCAGAACAGTGTCACGCCGAGCTGCGCGAGCCACAGCAGCTCGGGCAGGTCGGAGCGCAGGTGGGCCGGGACCGCCGGCTCGGCACCGGCGACGACCTCCTCGTACAGTCCCCGGGCCAGCTCGCGAGCGTCCTCGGAGTCGCTGGAGAACGGGCTCGCTGCCGAGTCGGGGCGGATCGCGATAGACACGAACTCTGCACCGAAGCCGTGGTAGTCGGCGAACGCGTCGACGCTCGCCTGCAGCACGCCGCGGAGCCTGGCGGTGAGGTCGCCGCCGGCGTCCAGGACCGCGCGCGCGGTGCGCGCGTGCTCGCGGTTCACGTCGAGGTAGAGCTCCTGGACCAGGTGGTCCTTCGTCGGGAAGTAGTAGTGCGCGAGGCCCGTCGCGAGGCCGGCCTCCTGGGCGATCGCGCGCATCGTCGTCTTCGTGTACCCGCGTTCGCGGAACAGGCGCAGCGCAGTCGAGCGCACGAGCTCGCGGGTGGCGTCCGGCATGGTTCCTCCGATGTTTGAACATGTTCAAACTCGCAGACATGACGATGCGACGTCAAGTCGGGGGACGCTCACGGTCCAGCCGGAGACCGGCCGGTCAGAAGAGGCGCGAGTCCACGTCGTCGACGCCGCGCATCGCCTCGTAGTCGAGCACGAGGCAGCCGATGCCGCGGTCGGTCGCCAGGACCCGCGCCTGCGGCTTGATCTCCTGCGCGGCGAACACGCCGCGCACCGGCGCGAGGTGCGGGTCGCGGTTGAGGAGCTCGAGGTAGCGGGTCAGCTGCTCGACGCCGTCGATGTCGCCGCGTCGCTTGATCTCGATGGCGACCGTCGCACCGCTCGCGTCGCGCGCGAGGATGTCGACCGGCCCGATGGCTGTGGGGAACTCTCGGCGCACGAGCGTGTGCCCCGAGCCGAGCAGCCCGATCTGGGCGGCGAGCAGCTCCTGCAGGTGCGCCTCGACGCCGTCCTTGACCAGACCGGGGTCCACCCCGAGGTCGTGCGACGAGTCGTCCAGCACCTCGTACAGGTCGATGACCAGGCGGTCGTCGGACTTGGTGTGCTGCACGGTCCACACCTGGGTGACGCCGGCCGCGCGGGACTCGTCGTCAGGCTCGCTGACCGCGAGCGTGCAGGGCGGGCTCATCCAGTTGAGCGGCTTGTAGGAGCCGCCGTCCGAGTGCAGCAGGACGCTGCCGTCCGCCTTGACCACCACGAGCCGCGTGGCGCGGGGCAGGTGGGCGTTGAGGCGCCCGCTGTAGCGCGCGGCGCACGATGCGACGACGAGACGCACTCAGATGACCGAGTCGATCCGCGACGGCGTCGCCTCGATCCACGAGGTCAGGCCGGCGTAGGCCTCGCGTGTCATGAGCAGGTACCCCCGGGAAGAGCCAGATGTGCGGAACGTGACCACGACGTCGCCGTTGCCCGCGTCGACCCGCTCGAGGACGGTGAGGCCGCGGCGCTCCCAGCGGTGCGCCGGCCGGGGAGCCAGTGACGTCCGGCGCCACCAGTACAGCCGCTCGGCGCCGTACTGGGCGATGCCCCCGGACCACGGACCCGAGACCGTGCGCCCGACCGCGCACCGGAACGAGCCCACGCGGTGCGACAGGGTGCGCGTGCGCGAGAACCAGAGCCCGCCGACGACCACGACCGCGAGCAGCACACACACCAGCGCGGCTGTCAGCAGTGTGGGCACCGGGCGAACGACCTCAGTGAGCGGCTGGCGCCGGAGCGGACTTGCTGACCGCGTCCACGACGATCGTCGCGCGGTTGTCGTCGTACGACAGGAAGCCGCCGTCGACCTGCCAGCGCTCGATGGCGCCGCCGTCGGCGGGGTACACGCGGATCTCGCCCGGACGCAGAATCGTCAGAACGGGCGTGTGACCGGCAAGGATGCCGATCTCACCGTCGCCGGCGGGCGCGATCAGCTGGCGGGCGCTGCCCGTCCAGACCTTGCCGTCGGTGGCGACGAGGTCGACCTCGAGCTCTGCCACGGATCCTCCTCAGTAGCTGTGCGGCATCCCTGCTGGGATGCGATGCGGTGTCCTGCACCCAGTGTGCGCCGGACCTGACGGTCCGGCGCACCACCGAGATGTCAGACGCCGTACTCCTTCTGGATGCGGGCCCAGTTGCGCTCGAGGTCCTCGAGGCCACCGATGTTGAAGAAGGCCTGCTCGGCGATGTGGTCGAACTCGCCCGCGGCGATCTTCTTGAAGGCCTCGACCGTCTCGGCGACCGGCACGGTCGAACCCTCGACGCCCGTGAACTTCTCGGCCATGTACGTGTTCTGCGAGAGGAACTGCTGGATGCGGCGGGCACGCGCCACGACCGTCTTGTCCTCCTCCGAGAGCTCGTCGACACCGAGGATCGCGATGATGTCCTGGAGCTCCTTGTTGCGCTGCAGGATCGACTTCACCTGCGTCGCGACGTCGTAGTGCTCCTGGCCCACGTAGCGCGGGTCGAGGATGCGGCTGGTCGACGTCAGCGGGTCGACGGCGGGGTACAGACCGCGGCTCGCGATCTCACGGCTGAGCTCCGTGGTCGCGTCGAGGTGCGCGAACGTCGTCGCCGGGGCCGGGTCGGTGTAGTCGTCGGCGGGCACGTAGATGGCCTGGAGCGACGTGATCGAGTGGCCGCGGGTCGAGGTGATGCGCTCCTGGAGAACGCCCATCTCGTCGGCGAGGTTCGGCTGGTAGCCCACCGCGGACGGCATGCGGCCGAGCAGCGTGGAGACCTCGGAACCGGCCTGCGTGAAGCGGAAGATGTTGTCGATGAAGAGCAGCACGTCCTGCTTCTGGACGTCGCGGAAGTACTCGGCCATCGTCAGGGCCGACAGGGCGACGCGCAGACGCGTGCCCGGCGGCTCGTCCATCTGGCCGAAGACGAGGGCCGTCTTGTCGAAGACGCCCGCCTCCTCCATCTCGACGATGAGGTCGTTGCCCTCACGGGTGCGCTCGCCGACACCGGCGAACACCGACACACCACCGTGGTCCTGCGCGACGCGCTGGATCATCTCCTGGATGAGGACGGTCTTGCCGACACCGGCACCGCCGAACAGACCGATCTTGCCACCCTGCACGTACGGGGTGAGCAGGTCGATGACCTTGATGCCGGTCTCGAACATCTGCGTCTTCGACTCGAGCTGGTCGAACGCCGGGGGCTTGCGGTGGATGGGCCAGCGCTCGGTGACCTCGAACTGCTCACCCTCCTTGAGGTTGAGCACCTCGCCGGTCACGTTGAAGACGTGGCCCTTGGTGATGTCGCCGACGGGCACCGAGATCGCGGCACCGGTGTCGGTCACGTGCGCGCCGCGGACGAGGCCGTCGGTCGGCTTGAGCGCGATGGCGCGGACCAGCGAGTCGCCGAGGTGCTGGGCGACCTCGAGCGTCATCGTGAACGAGCTCTCGCCCTCGCCCTGGCTCGACAGGTCGATGTCGACCGTGAGCGCGTTGTAGAGCTCGGGGAGCTGGTCCGCCGGGAACTCGATGTCCACGATCGGGCCGATGACGCGGGCGACTCGACCCACGCCGGGCGTGCCGGCGGTGGCGGCCGTCTCGTCGACGGTGGTGGCGGTCATGTCTGGCCTCGCTTCGTTGGTGGGTCTCGCGGTGGAAAGGATGGTCAGGAGGCGAGTGCGTCGGCGCCCGACACGATCTCGCTGATTTCCTGGGTGATCTCGCCCTGACGTGCCTGGTTGGCCAGTCGGGTGTACATGCGGATGAGGTCCTCCGCGTTCTCCGTCGCCGTGTGCATCGCGCGCTGACGCGCGGCGAGCTCACTCGCTGCCGCCTGCAGGAGGCACGCGTAGATGCGGCTGCGCACGTACCGCGGCAGCAGCGCGTCCAGGACGACGGCGGGCTCGGGCTCGAACTCGTAGAGCGGGAGCGTCTCGGCGTCGTCGGCGGGCGCGACGCCCTCGACGATCTCGAGCGGCAGCAGCCGGATCACGCGGGGACGCTGCGTGACCATGTTGACGAACTGCGTGTACACGACGTGCACCTCGCCCACGCCACCCTGGTCGGCCGGCGCCCGGAACGCGTCGAGCAGTGCCTCCGAGATCTCCCCGGCCACCTCGGTGGACGGCGCGTCGGAGTGCCCCGACCACGAGCCGACGAGCTCGCGCCCCCGGAACGTGTAGAAGCTGATCGCGCGACGCCCGGAGACGAACAGCGCGACCTCCTTGCCCTCACCCTCGAGCTGCTGCACGAGCCGCTCGGTCTCGCGGATGACGCTCGCCGAGTAGGCGCCCGCCATGCCGCGGTCCGAGGCGATGACGAGCACAGCGACACGCTTGGTGTCGGTGCGCTCCACCAGGAACGGGTGCGTCACGTTGGAGTGCGTCGCGACGGCCGAGACCGCCCTGGTGATCGCACGCGAGTACGGCGTAGCCATCGTCACCCGGTCACGAGCGCGACCGATGCGCGAAGCTGCGATGAGCTCCTGCGCCCGGAACATCTTCTTGAGCGCCTGGGTGGACTTGATGCGCTGCTTGTAGACGCGCTGCAGACCGGCCATCGATCAGGCCCTCTTCTGCCGGACGATCTGCTCCTGCTCCACGTCCACGTCAGCGCCGTCCGACTCGCCGCCGACGAGCGGCGTGCCGTCGAACTTGAGGAACCCGTTGCGGAACGTCTCGACGGCAGCGGCGAGCGCCTGCTCGGTCGAGTCCTCGAGCTTGCCCGTCGACGCGATCGTGGTGAGCACGTCGGTGTTGCGCTTGAGGTGGTCCAGCAGCTCGGACTCGAAGCGGCGCACGTCCTCGATCGGGACGTCGTCGAGGTGGCCCTTGGTGCCGGCCCAGATCGAGGCGACCTGGTCCTCGACCGAGAACGGGCTGTACTGACCCTGCTTGAGCAGCTCGGTCAGGCGGGCGCCACGGGCCAGCTGCGCGCGGCTCGTCGCGTCCAGGTCGGACGCGAACATCGCGAACGCCTCGAGCGAACGGAACTGCGCGAGGTCGAGCTTGAGCGTGCCCGAGACCGACTTCATGGCCTTGACCTGCGCGGCACCACCGACGCGGGACACCGAGATGCCGACGTCGACGGCGGGACGCTGGTCCGCGTTGAAGAGGTCGGACTGCAGGAAGATCTGCCCGTCGGTGATCGAGATGACGTTCGTCGGGATGTACGCCGAGACGTCGTTGGCCTTGGTCTCGATGACCGGCAGACCGGTCATCGAGCCCGCGCCCAGCTCGTCCGACAGCTTCGCGCAACGCTCGAGCAGGCGGGAGTGCAGGTAGAAGACGTCACCCGGGTAGGCCTCGCGGCCCGGCGGACGACGCAGCAGCAGCGACACGGCGCGGTACGCCTCGGCCTGCTTGGACAGGTCGTCGAAGACGATCAGGACGTGCTTGCCCTGGTACATCCAGTGCTGGCCGATGGCCGAGCCGGTGTACGGCGCGAGGTACTTGAAGCCGGCCGGGTCCGAGGCGGGAGCGGCGACGATCGTCGTGTACTCCAGCGCGCCGGCCTCCTCGAGCGCGCCGCGGACGGCGGCGATCGTGGAGCCCTTCTGGCCGATGGCGACGTAGATGCAGCGAACCTGCTTCGACTCGTCGCCCGACTCCCAGTTGGCCTTCTGGTTGATGATCGTGTCGATCGCGATGGCCGTCTTGCCGGTCTGGCGGTCGCCGATGATGAGCTGGCGCTGGCCGCGACCGATCGGGATCATCGAGTCGATGGCCTTGAGGCCGGTCTGCAGCGGCTCGTGCACCGACTTGCGGGCCATGACGCCGGGGGCCTGCAGCTCGAGCGCACGACGCGCGTCCGTCTCGATGGCGCCGAGGCCGTCGATGGGCTCGCCGAGCGGGTCGACGACGCGACCGAGGTAGCCGTCACCGACGGCGACCGACAGGACCTCGCCCGTGCGGCGGACCTCCTGGCCCTCCTCGATGCCGGTGAACTCGCCGAGGACGACGACACCGATCTCACGCACGTCCAGGTTCAGCGCGAGGCCGAGCGTGCCGTCCTCGAACCGCAGCAGCTCGTTCGCCATCGCGCCCGGCAGGCCCTCGACCTGGGCGATGCCGTCGCCCGAGAGGGTGACACGGCCGACCTCTTCCGAGACCGCACCCGTCGGCTCGTACGACTTCACGAAGCTGTCCAGCGCGGCGCGGATCTCCTCCGGCCTGATCGTCAGCTCAGCCATTGCTCTTCTCCTCGTCCATCGCACGGGGTACGTGCGGGTCTCACATGTCGTGGTGCTCGCCGTGATGCGGCGCGCAGGGTCTCGCTACGTCAGCTGGCCAGTCGTCGGCGGGCGTCGGCCAGGCGGGCGAGCACCGTCGAGTCGACGACGTTCGCACCGACCTGAATGCGCAGGCCACCGAGCACCTGCGTGTCATGCACCTCGTTGATCTGCACCGCGCGTCCGTAGGCGCGCTCCAGGATCGAAGCGAGCCGGTCGCGCTGCGCCG
>JBCECL010000046.1:3556-29211 GCA_039207135.1 Brevundimonas sp. | reverse complement strand
GCTCGCTGGGCTCATAACCCAGAGGTCGCAGGTTCAAATCCTGCCCCCGCTACAACGGAAAGGCCCCTGATCTGCGGAAACGCAGACCAGGGGCCTTTCGCTTTGCCCCCAGCCGCGTTGGTCGCGCGCGCGACGAGGTCTGGAGTGCTTCGGCCCGGAGTGCGCACCTCTTGCGGGCAGTTAGTCCGTGCGCCTATAGTCGTCGCACGGACTAAATCGCACGGGCGAATCTCGAGGAGCACATCATGTGGATCGCTGAGCACACCGCCGAGACCGACCTGGGCCGAGAGACCGTGTGGGCGGCACTCGCGGACCTGCACCGAGGCACGTTGACGTACGAGGGGGCCGACGCGTTCGAGCTGCGCGGCCCGTTCGACGTCGGCAGCACCGTGTACGTGACGCCGGTGGGGCAGGGCACGTTCGAGTCGACGATCGTCGACCTGGTCGAGCCCGAGACCTACGCCGACCAGACGTCGTTCGGCGACCTCACGCTGCTGTTCCGCCACACCCTTGTCGCCGACGGCGGCGTCACGCGTGTCACGCACCGTCTCGAGATCGACGGGCCGTCCGCCGACGAGGTCGGCCCGGAGCTCGGACCACAGATCAGCGACGACTTCGGTGAGTCGATGCAGGCGCTGTTCGACGCTGCCCGGGCCCGCGCGTGACGCGGTTCGCGGGCGGCCCGTCGCAGAGCCCGGGCTTCCTGCTCTGGCACGCGACCATGCGCTGGCAGCGGACGATGGCGGCTGCGCTGGCGCCCCTGGACCTGACGCACGCGCAGTTCGTCCTGCTCGCGTGCGCCTGGTGGCTCGGGCGGCAGGGCGAGCCACCACGGCAGTCGCAGGTCGCGGCGCAGGCGGGGACGGACCCGAAGATGACGTCCGACGTCGTCGCCAGGCTGGAGGCCAAGGGGCTGCTCCGACGTGAGCCCGACCCTGCGGACGCACGCGCCAAGTTCGTGCTGGTCACCCCGGCCGGCGCGGACCTGGCGGCACGGGCGATCGAGGTGGTCGAGGCCGCGGATGCGGCGTTCTTCGACGGTGTCGACGCGACTGCGCTCCTCGGAACGCTAGCCGCGCTGAGCTGATCTTTGAGGGACGCGCTCGTTAAGTCGATCCTCAGGTTCCGGGGCGCAGAGTCGACGACGTGTCGCAGACAGCCGCTCCTCCGACGCGGTCCGCCCGTTCGGGGTGGTGGGTCGCGCTGTGCGCCGCGGCCCTCGCGTTCGTGGTGCGGTTCGCCGCGATCGGCGGGGGCGTCGGGCTGCGGGGGTATCACGGCTACGACGACGGCGTGTACTACGCGGCCGCGGCATCGTTCGTGCACGGTCGGCTCCCGTACCGCGACTTCATGTTCCTCCATCCGCCGGGCGTGATCCTCGCGGTCGCGCCCTTCGCCGCGTTGGCGCGCTGGACCGGCGACGAGACCGCCTTCGTCGCCGCTCGCCTCGCGTTCATGGCCGTCGGCGCGGCGAGCACGGTGCTCGTCGTGCACCTGGCTCGCAGGTGGGGGATGCGCGCGGCGGTCGTGGGCGGCGTGCTCTACGCCGTCTCGGCTGCGGCCGCGGGCGCCGAGCGGCTGACCGTGCTCGAGCCGCTGGGCTCGTTGACCTTGCTCGCGGGCGTCGCATTGCTGACGCGTGCCGCGCGCGAGGGTGCGGCGCGCTGGTGGACGCTGGCCGGCGGCGCGGTGCTCGGGCTCGGGCTGACGGTGAAGATCTGGGACGTCGTGCCCGTCGGCGTGGTGCTGGCCTGGGTGCTCGTCGTACGCGGCTGGCGGCCCGCCCTGGACGCCGCTGCGGCGGCGGTCGGCTCGGCCGCGCTCGTCGTGCTGCCGTTCGCCCTCGCGGACGGGCCGCGCATGCTGCGGCTCGTCGTGCTCGACCAGCTCGGGCGTCCGCGTCTGGGCACGCCCGTCGTCGACCGCATCAACGGAATCGTCGGCATGGACACGACGACGTTCACGACCGGCTCCAGGATGGCGATCTTCGCCGGCGTCCTGGCGCTCGCGACCGCCGCGTGCTGGCTCGCGTGGTCGAACCACCGGGGCCGGCTGTGGGTCGCGGTGTTCGCCGCTCAGATGGTCGTGCTGATCGCGTCGCCGTCGTACTTCCTGCGGTACTCGGCCTTCGCCGCCCCGGCCATCGTGCTCGTCATCGCGGCCGCGACCTCCGTGCTCGCGGCGCGGACCGGGATCGCGCTCGCCGTCGCGGGCGGCATGACGCTGGGAGTCGCGTCGGTCGGCTCCGCGGGCCGAGCCGACGTGACGTTCCCCGAGGAGCAGATCGAGGCCGCGCTGCCGAACCAGGGGTGCATCAGCTCGGACGCGCCCGCGACGCTGGCGCTGCTCGGGGTCCTCTCGCGCGACCTCGCCGCCGGCTGCCAGCTGCCCGTCGACGTCTCAGGGCAGACGTACGACATCGGCAACCGCGGTCCGCACGGGCAGGACGTGACCCGGACGCAGAACCAGGTGTGGCAGAAGGACGCGCTCGCCTACCTCACGTCGGGCTCGGCGACCGTGCTGGCGCGCGGCAGGTTCGACGGGTTCGACACGTCGACCCGCGCGACGTTCGCGGCGATGCCGACGCCCGTGCACGAGCACGGGATCAAGCTCGTCCTCACCGGCGGGGCCGACCGCAGGCACCCGTGACCGGGCGAACCGTCAGACCCGCGTGCTCGCGAGCTCGGTGACGACCTCGCCGTCGGGCAGCACCGCGACGACCACCTCCGCGCCGTGCTCGCGCGCCCAGCCGATCCCCTCCTCGCCGAGGGCCAGGACGGAGGTCGCCAGCACGTCGGCCGTCGTGAGGTCGGCAGCGACGACGGTCGCGGAGAGCAGACCCGTGGCAGGCCGGTCGGTGCGCCCGTCCCACACGTGGTCGCCCCGCTCGTACCGGCCCGACGTGGCAACCGCCCCGTCGCGGACCTCGAGCACGGCCAGGAACGAGGCGGGGTCGGTCGGCTCGCGCACGCCGACCCGCCAGCCGCGCCCGGGTTCGGGCTCTCCTCGCACGACGACGTCGCCGCCGGCGTTGAGGCAGAAGGTGGTCAGCCCGGCCGCGAGCAGGACGTCCGCCGCGTGCTGCGCGGCCCAGCCCTTGACCACGCCGTCGGTGTCGAGCGTGCCGTCGGGGCGACGCACGGTGAACGCGCCGCCCGACGAGGCCTCCGCACGGGCCGCGATGTCCAGGACCTCGCGCAGGTCGGCGCTCGGCGTCGCGCGCGGGTCTCGATCGAGCAGGCGCACCTCGCTGTCGGCGCGGTGACGGCTGAATCGCGCGTCGGCGTCGTGCAGCACGTCGAACGCGGCCCGCACGGTGCGCCGGACGTGGGCGTCGTCGTCGTGCCGGACGTCGACCGACATCGGCAGTCCCATCACCAGCTCGCGGTGCCGCACGCGTCAGCCCTGCTGGTCGATCGCCGACTGGACGGACTGCGCGTAGGCCTCGGAGGTGTAGGTCGCGCCGGAGACCGTGTCGATCTGGGCCGACTGCGCCGCGATGACCTCCTGCGCGAGAACGGGCACCGCCTGCGCGTTGATCATCACGCTCTCGCGGTGGTCGCTGGGCGTCTGCAGTGCCTGGACGTCGGTGATCTTGCCCTTGGTGAAGGTCACCGAGACCTGCACGGGTCCGTACCGGGTCTGCTCGGACGCGCCGACGACGGTCACGGTGTCCGTGGTCGTCGTGCCCGCGCCGTCCGTGCTGGTGGACGACGGGCTCGGCGAGGGGTCGACGGAGGCCGAGCCGGTGGACCCGTCCGACCCGCTGGACCCGTCCGAGCCGGTGGACCCCGACGACCCCGACGACTCCGGCGACCCCGTGGACCCGTCGGCCGAAAAGCCGTCGTCGCCGGTCGAGGCGGCAGGCGCCTGCGCCCCGGCCGCGCTCGCGGCGGGCTCGGTCGGTGCCAGCACGACGAACTTGGCGAGCCCGGCCGCACCCATCGCGGCCACGGCTCCCGTGTAGATCAGCGTCCCTCGCCACCGGCTGGTCATGTCGCGATCTCCTCGTGGTGGATGGCGGTGCGCGGCACCCCGAGCGCGCGGGCGGACCGCACCACGGTGTCCGTCATGGCGGACGGCCCGCACGCGAAGACGTCGCGCGAGGCGATGTCCGGCACGAGGCGCTGCAGGTATGCCGGTGCGAGCGGGTCGTAGCCGAGCTCGGCGCGTCGACCCGGTGCCGCGACGTAGCGCAGGTTCGCCGACGCGGTGAACTCGCCGGCGAGCGCGAGCCTGGCGGAGTCGTGCGCGCGGTGGACGACGACGAGCTCGTGCCCTCGCGCCAGCAGGTCCTCCGCGAGCGCGCGGATCGGGCCGATGCCTGCGCCACCGGCGATCAGCAGGACCTTGCGGCGGGTCGCGCGATCGGCCGTGAAGCGGCCGAAGGGGCCCTCGACCTGCACGCGCGTGCCCGGTCGCAGCATGGGGACGGCCGACGAGTGGTCGCCGAGCGCGCCGACCGTGAACCTGAGGCGGTCCTGCGCGGGCACCATCGACAGCGAGTACGGGTGCGCGGTCCCGCGGTGGCCCGCGGCGAGGAACCGCACCAGGAAGAACTGCCCTCCGCGCGCCTCGAGCCGCCCGAGGTCGCGGCCCTCGAGCCACACGCTCGACAGGCCCGTGCCCTCGGGCACGACGGCGGCGACCCGCAGCGCGAGCCGGCGGTGCGCGGCCAGCGGCAGCACCACGCGCCAGACGAGCAGGGCTGCGGCGGTCGCCGAGTAGAGCAGGATCCAGATCGTCCGGGCGACGGGGGACTGGACGAAGTGCGTGCCGCCCGCGACCTGGTGGAAGAACGCGAGGAACACGCCGACGTAGATGGTCAGGTGGATCGCGAACCAGACCTCGTACGACAGTCGCTGGCGCGCGAGCCGCGCGCTCGAGAGGCCGACCGCGACGAACAGCACCGTGCCGATCAGGGCGAGCCACAGGTACGGCTGCCGCGCGAGAGCCTGCGGCACCTCGGCCCACACCGAGATCCCGTCGAGCAACGAGCCGCCGACGATCATCGCCAGCACGTGCGTCAGCACCAGCAGCACGACCGTCGTCCCGAGCGAACGGTGCCACGCGACGAGCCGGTCGAACCCGATCCCGCGCTCGAACCACGGCACTCGTCCGATCAGGAGCAGCTGCGCGCAGACGAGGTACGACGCGAGCAGGCCTGCGAGCTCACCGAGCCCGGTGATCGCGCCGCCCGGCGTCGAGCCGGCCGTCGCGTCCGTGCCGGTCCACCAGAACAGCAGCACCGCCAGCGCGCCCAGCAGGACGACGGGGAGCACCAGGCTGCGCCGCCGTGCCACGCGCGGCGCCACGGGCGCTGCGACGGGTGGTGCGTGGGTGGCGGTTGCGGTCATGCGGAGAGTCTTGGGCGGTTGGCTCGGAACGAACCCGGAGAATCCTGTCCGTCCGCTGTGAGGGCGCGCCACCGCCCCGGTGCGCGTCAGCCTTCCGCGGACTCGGTCGGGGAGGGCGTGTCGCTCGGCTCGTCGGTCGGCTCCTGCGTGGGCTCCTCGGTCGGCTCGGGCGACTTGAGGGCGTCCACCTTGGCCTGCACGGCCGCGAGCGTCGCGGCGTCGACCTCGCCGGTGACGGGCACGCCGAGGTCCTCCTGCGCGGCCCCGACGGCGGCCGTCAGCGCGTCGCTCCACTCGCCGTCGACCGGGCCGTCCCAGTACCCGGCGATCTTGAGCGTCTGCTGGAGCGCCGCCGTGGTGGCCAGCTCCTCCTGCGCGTCCGCCGAGTCCGCCGACGCGACCTTGGCCCGCAGCGCGGCGTCGGTGGCCTTGTCGACCGTCCCGGTGACCGGCAGACCGGCGTCCTTCTGCAGGTCCTCGACGGCCGCGGTCGTCTGCGGGCCGTAGATGCCGTCGACGTCGCCCTCGTAGTACTCGGCGGTCTTGAGCGACTTCTGCAGCGCCTTCGTGTAGCTCTTCGCGGCGGCCGCGACGTCCTTCTGCTGGTCGTCGCTCAGGCAGCCGGACTCGGCGAACGCCTGCAGCCACGCCATCTCGAGCGCGACCACCGCGGAGTTGAACTGCTCGGTGGCCTCCTTCAGCGGCGTGGAGTCGCTGATGCCCTTGCGTGCCTCCTCGAACTCCTTCTCGGCCTGCTGGACCCGGGCGACGCTGGCCGGTGGCTCGGTCGGCTCGTCGCTCGTCTTCGAGGCGGACGGGGACGGTGGCGCCTTGCTCGACGCGCTCGCCTCGGCGGCGGCGAGGCTGGCCTGGGCCTCGGCGAGCTCGGCCTCGGCCTGGTCGACGGCCTCGCGCGCGTCCACGGCTGCGTTGCCCGCCTTGAGCGTGTCGTCGGCGGGCTCTGCGAGGTCCTTGCCGCCTGTGGCGACGTCGCCGACCGTGACCTGGGTGGTGGTGATGATGTCGCCGTAGCGGTCCAGGGCGGTGATGTAGTCCTTGCTCGCGTCGCAGAAGGCGGCGTCTGCGTCGCTCGACGCGGTCTGCGCGTCGGCGAGCGCCTTCTCCTTGGCCGTGACGTTGGCCTGTGCGGCGCTGACCGGCGTCACGTCGCCGTCGCTCGTGCATGCCGAGGTCGCGGCGAGCAGGCCGGCGACGGCGACCGCGGCGAGGACCGCGTGCCTGCCGCGTCGTCGCCCGGCCACACGGGGGAGAACGGCCAGGGGTCCGGAGGGCGTTCCGTCAGCTGCGCGAACCGTCATCGAGACCTCCCCGGTGGCTGCCGGCGCGCCGACCCGCCTCATTGGATGTCGAACATCGACGCGCGTCGCGGTCGACAGGGCGAGGTTCCCGCATCTCGCGCGGGCGGGTCGCCACCCCGCAGAGGGTGGTTTGCCCGTGCTCGTCGAACGCCGCCCCCCTAGCGTGGTTCCGGACGGCAACGGTCCGGAATGGAGGTCGTGATGGCTGACGTCAACCCGACGTCACGAGCGCTGGCGGCCCTCCAGCTCATCCAGGCCGACCCCGGCATCACCGCCGAGCGCATCGGCTCGCGCCTCGGCGTCTCGGAGCGCGCCGCCCGTCGGTACGTCGGCACGTTGCGCGCCGCCGACATCCCGATCGTCGCCGTCCGTGGGCCGTACGGCGGCTACCGGGTGGGCCGTGGAGTGCGACCACCCCCGCTCGTCTTCACGGGAGCCGAGGCCCTCGCGCTCGTCATGGCGGTGCTCGACGGCCACCACGAGGCCGACGACACCGATGCGCCCGTGGGCAGCGCGCTCGCCAAGATCCTGCGCTCGCTGCCGGAGTCGCTCGCCGCACCCGCCCGTGCCGTGCGCGACGTCGCGGCGCCCGCTCCCGACAGGTCGGCGGCCCGCCCGGACCCGGCGACGGCGTCGACCCTGGTCCAGGCGTGTGCCGCGCACCGACGTGTGAGCCTCGAGTACGCCTCCGAGGCAGGATCGAGCTGGACGGCGGTGGTGGACCCGTGGGCCGTCGTGGTCCGTCGGGGCCGCTGGTACCTGCTCTGCCATGCCCACGCCCCGGACGCTCGTCGGGCGTACCGGGTGGACCGCATCGTGACGGCAACGGTGCTCGACGAGCCGTTCGCCCCGCCGGAAGGGCTCGACGCCGTCGTCGAGCTCGAGGCGCACCTGGCGGTCGGGTGGGAGTACACCGTCGAGGTCGTCGTGGCCGCGCCCGCCCATCGGGCGCGCCGGTGGCTCCCACGCGAGCTCGGCCGGATCGAGGCGATCGACGGGTCGTCGTGCCGCCTCGTCGCGACCACGAGCAACCCGCCCTGGTACGCCGCACGGCTCGCCGACGTACCGGTGCCGTTGCGCGTCGTCGGCGGCCCGGAGCTCGCCGCGTGCGTGCGCAGCGTCGGGCGGCGACTGCTCGCCGCGACCGACGAGCGGGCCGGTCAGTAGTCGCGGATCCAGGTCAGGTCGGCACCCGACGCCGGCCGCCAGTCCGGCGGCGGGTCCTCGCCGACTCGGCCGTCGACGACCTCGCGCAGCAGGTCGGCGTGGCCCGCGTGCCGCGCGTACTCCTGGATCAGGTCGAACAGCATGCGGCGCAGGCTCGGGTGGCGGCCGTCGTCGTAGGTGTCCGCGATGGGTCGGTCGAGGCCCCCGTCGGCCAGGGCCGCCGCGAGGCGGTCGCGCGACCGGGCGACCGCGCCGTCCCAGACCGCGTAGAGCACCTCGGGCGTGTCGTTCCCGGCGGACAGCAGCTCGGCGTGGTTCTCCTGCCAGTGCTCGGGCTGCCAGATCGGTCCGGGATGCCGGCCCGACAGCTTCCAGGAGAAGTGGGTGTCCTCGACGGCGGCGAGGTGCTTGAGCAGCCCGCCGAGCGTCAGGGTCGAGACGCCGACGGTCTGCGCGAGGCCGGCTGCGTCGAGCCCGTCGGCCTTCCAGCGGAACGTCGTGCGCATGAGGTCGAGCGAGGCCACGAGGTGGTCCACCTCGTCGGATGCGAGTGGTGTCTCCCAGGGAGTGGTCTTGGCCATGGATCGACGGTAGGTGCGGTTCCGGACGGTTCGCGTCCGGTAGCGCTCACGTCGCCGGGTTGTCTTCGACGAGGTACGTGCCGTGGCCCTCGACGACCAGGCCGTCGTCGAACCGCAGCACCTCGTCGACCACGCCTCCCCGCTGGTTGCGGTACTGCACGACGAGGGCGTCGACGCCCGCGAAGACGCGCTCGACGGTGAAGTGCAGGTCGGGGATCAGCTCGAGCCCGCGCGACCAGTACCGGCGCAGCTCGTCCTTGCCGCGCACGGTGCCCCCGGAGTCGGGGAGCAGTCGCTGGGCGAGCGGAGACGTGAAGACGACGTCGTCGGCGAAGAGGGCGAGGACGGCCTCGAGGTCGTGCGAGTTCCACGCCTCGACCCAGGTCGAGGCGAACGCGGCGGGGTCCGGGATGCTCATCGCCCGAGTCTGGCACCCGCTGGCCAGCGCATTTCGTCCCGAGACGTGCAGGTCGCGGGGTGGCGCATGTGCGTACGACGCGACCGTCCGGGATACCGTGCGCAGGTGAGTGCTCGCCGACGCCCGTCGCGCGCCGTCGGCGTCGTCACCGTCGCGGCTGCGCTCGTCGTCGGTGCTGGTGCCGCGTGGGCGCTCGGCGGCCCCGACACGGACGCGCCCGCGGCGCTCGACAGTCCGACGCACGCGCAGGCGCAGCCGACCGCCCCGGCGACGCCTCCGGCTCCCACCCCGACGCCGACCCCGACGCCGGATCCCACGCCGACCTTCGACCTCACGGCGCACTCCACGACGGACCCGACGAGCCCCTGGGTGGTGGCCAACAAGGCGCACCACCTCGACCCGATCGACTACGCGCCGGACGACCTCGTCCCGTTCGGCGGCGAGAAGGTGCGGGCCGCCGTCGCGAAGGACCTGCAGGCGATGTTCGACGCCGCGGCCGACGACGGCGTGCACCTGGTGATGCACAGCGGGTACCGCGCGTACTCCTACCAGAAGGTGATCTTCAACAACATGCTCGCGGTCCACGGGCGCGACCACGCCGAGCGCTACTCGGCCCGCCCGGGGTACAGCGAGCACCAGACGGGCCTCGCGGCAGACCTCTCCGGCAAGAGCAAGCCGTCGTGCGAGCTCCAGGAGTGCTTCGGCGAGACCGTCGAGGGGCGCTGGATCGCCAAGCACGCGAGCGAGTTCGGCTTCCTCGTGCGGTACCAGGCCGAGAACAAGGCGACGACGGGGTACTCGGCCGAGCCGTGGCACGTGCGCTGGGTGGGGCGCGACCTCGCGGCGTACATGGCCGAGCACCACGTGACGACGCTCGAGGAGGTCTTCGACGTGACCGGCGGCGCGACGTACCACTGACCGCTCGGCCGCAGAGCGTTCGCGGCCGCGAAAAGTCGACCCGTCCGTGCACCCATCCGGACTCTCGTCGGCACCGAACTCCCCTCACAAGGCCGCGCATCGCGGCATTCGGCACGAGGCCCGGCGGGATCCGCCGGGTCGAACCGAGGGGAACGACACCATGAAGAGCTCCAAGCGCGCCGCGCTCGCGGCACCCGCCCTGACGCTGGCAGCGATGCTCGCGATGGCCCTGCCGGCGTCGGCGGCCTCCAGCGACGGTTCCAACGAGGCCACGCTCAACCCGGTCGCCCTCAACGGCGTCGACGGCTCCGGGATGGCGATGACGACGGTCAAGGACGGCATCCTCACGGTGACGTTCACCGCCGACGGCCTGCTGCCCGACAACCCGCACGCCGCGCACATCCACTTCGGCGCCGAGGCTCGGCACGAGTGCCCGGCCGCGGCGGACGACACGAGCGGCGACGGCACGCTCACCACCACCGAGGGTGGCCCGGCGTACGGCGACATCGTCGTGTCGCTGACGAAGACCGGCGACACGTCGCCCAAGTCGGGCCTCGCGGTCGACCGGTTCGACACCGCCAAGGGCGGCAAGATCGACTACCAGCGCGGGTCGATCAAGGTCTCCGACGACGTCGCGAAGGCGATCGTCGCGGGGGAATCGGTCGTCGTGATCCACGGTGTGGACCACAACCACGACGGCAAGTACGACGGCGACACCAAGTCGGACCTCGACCCGTCGCTGCCCACCGAGGCCACCGACCCCGCGCTGTGCGGCGTGCTCGAGGTCTCGCAGATGTCCCAGACGCCGTCGGGCGGCGCGCAGACCGGTAGCGGCTCGACCTCCGGCGTGCAGGACACGGGCCTGCTGGCCGCGGGTGGCGCAGCCCTCGTCGCCGGTGCGCTCCTGATCGCCCGTCGTCGTCGCACGACGGCCGACGCGACGAGCACCGACTGATGGCCGGCCGTCGCACCGTCACCACGGTGCTGGGCGTGAGCCTGCTCGTGGGCGGTGCGGCGGCCGTGGCGGTCGGGCTCGCCGACCAGGAGCCGGCCCCGCCGGCACCGGCAGCGGCGCAGGCGCCCGACTCGTCGGCCCCCGGCTCGCCACCCCCGACGAGCGCGCCGGTGAGCACCCCGACGCGCGACACGTCGGTCCCTGGCCCGACGCACGTGCAAGCGGCACCCGTGACGAAAGAACCGCTGCCCACGCACGTCTCGATCCCGTCGCTCGACATCTCCTCGGACCTGCTGCACCTCGGCCTGGCCGACGACGGCACGATCGCGGTGCCCGCCAAGGGTCCGCACTACGACCGGGCCGCCTGGTTCACGGGCTCGCCCCGGCCCGGCGCGACGGGACCGGCGGTGATCGAGGGGCACGTGGACGGCGCAGGCGGGCCGTCGGTGTTCCACGAGCTGGGCCGCATCACCAAGGGTGCAAAGGTCACCGTGACCCGCGCGGACGGCTCGAAGGTCCGTTTCGTCGTCGACGGAGTCGCGTCCTACCCGAAGTCCGACTTCCCGGTGACCAAGGTCTACGCCAACACCGACCGACCCGAGCTGCGGCTCATCACGTGCGGCGGCAGGTTCGACCGCACGACCGGCCACTACGTCGACAACACGGTCGTGTACGCGCACCAGGAGTGAATGCCGAGCGTCCTGGTCGGAGATTCGCTAGTTTCGACTAGCGGGGGAATCGCGACCAGGAGGAAGCATGTCGGTCACCGACGAGTACCTGAGCAACAACCGCGCGTACGCGGAGCACTTCTCCGGCCCGCTGCCGCTGCCGCCGTCGCGGCACGTCGCGGTCGTGGCCTGCATGGACGCGAGGCTCGACGTCTACGGCATCCTCGGGCTGGGCGCCGGCGAGGCGCACGTGATCCGCAACGCGGGCGGAGTGGTGACGGACGACGAGATCCGCTCGCTCGCCATCAGCCAGCGCCTGCTCGGCACGCGCGAGATCATCCTCATCCACCACACCGACTGCGGGATGCTCACGTTCACCGACGACGCCTTCAAGCGCTCGATCCAGCTCGAGACGGGGATCAAGCCGCCGTGGTCGGCCGAGGCGTTCGGCGATCTCGACGAGGACGTGCTGCAGTCGATCGCGCGGATCAAGGCGAGCCCGTTCGTGCCGCACGCCGACTCCGTGCGCGGCTTCGTGTTCGACGTCGCGACGGGCCTGCTCGCCGAGGTGAGCTAGAGGCTCGGCGACCGGGCGGGGGAGCGTCCGGGGGAAAAGTTGCGCACGGGGTCCTGCGATCGAACGTGTGTTCGATACGATGTGCGCGTGAGCCCGTCGTCCGACCGCATCGTCGCCAACCACGAGATCCCCGAGCACGTCCCCCTGCGCCCGACGGGCGACGTGCCCGTGATCGTGCGCGTCGTGTGGGCCGACGGCGAGGAGGAGTGGCGACCCGCGAGGGCCGTGCGGTGGACGAGCTCGCACGTGATGGTCGCCTGGCGGGACGACGAGCGGGACCCGCGCTCGGAGCGGCACGAGTGGCTGCGCGCGGGCGACGTCGCGCGCTCGGTCAGCTGGCTCGTCGGTCCGGGCCGCGCCGGCAGGTGAGCGGGGTCAGGCCGGGGGCGGGGCGGTGCTCGCGCGGATGACGAGCGGTGCGGGCACGACGACGTTGCGGGCAACGAAGCGGGAGCCGTCGCGGATCTGCTCGACGAGCAGGCGCACGAGCTCGGCACCCACCTGCTCGAAGTCCTGGCGCACGGTCGTCAGCGGCGGCCACAGGTGGCCGGCGAGCGGGATGTCGTCGAAGCCCACCACGGAGACCTCCTGCGGCACGCGTCGTCCGGCTTCGTGGAGCGCGTGCAGCACGCCCGTGGCCATCTCGTCGTTGGCGCAGAAGACGGCCGTGACGTCCGGGTCGCGCGCCAGCCCGACGCCGGCGACGTAGCCCGAGTGCGCGGTCCAGTCACCCTGTGCGGGCTCGGGCACCCGGCGGCCGGACCTCTCCAACGTGGTGCGCCAGGCCTGGGCGCGCAGCTGTGCCGGGCCGGACTCGGGCGGGCCGGCAACCAGGTGGACCGTCTCGTGCCCGAGCGCGAGCAGGTGCTCCACCGCGCGCGTCGCGCCGGCCAGCTGGTCGGCGCCGACGGACGGGTGCTGGCCGACGAAGCGGGAGTCGGCCACGACGACGGGCGTGCGACCGGGCACCGCGAGACTCGTCGGCGTCGTCGTCTCGGCGCGGACGATCACCAGACCGTCGACGCTCTGGTTGCTGAGCCGCCGCAGCGCCGCCGTGACGTCGTCCGACGAGGGCGAAGCGACGTCGACGAGGTTGACGGTGTACCCCTCGCGTCGCGCCGAGTCGACGATCGCGTCCACCGTGCCGGACTCGCCCGTGCGCGCCAAGCGGTGGACGACGACGCCGATCGTCGCGAAGCTCCCGGTGCGCAGCGCCCGGGCCGCGCGGTTGGGTGTGTAGCCGAGCTGCTCCATCGCGTCGAGCACCCGCTGGCGCGTGGCCGGCAGGACGTTCTCGGCCTCGTTCGACACGCGCGACACCGTCTGGGCGGAGACCCCCGCCAGGCGGGCGACGTCGCCGATGGACGGGCCGGGACGGGGCCGCGCCGGAGTGCTCGCCGACGGCTGCGACGTGCTGCCGGTTGCTGCCGAGTCCATGGGTGGACCCTACGTCATGGTGACGTCAACATCGAGGACGGATCGTTCCCGATCGTCCGCAGGCCCGCGGCGTTGCGACGCATCTGTGCAGGTCATAGCGGCTGCGTTGACATCGCGTCGCGCGCCGTGAAATCGTCGGGCTCGGCAGGATGGTGACGTTAACACGCGGAGGTCGAACGTGACTGGCTCGGGGCGCGAAGGCGCGCACGACCACGGGAGGATCGCCCGGCCGCGGTTCACCTCCACCCGGCTCGCCGACGGCCGCGAGCTCGTCTACGTCGACGACAGCGAGCCCTACGTCTCGGGCGCGGCGACGCGGCGCCTCGACGACCCGCGCCCGCTCGCGGACCGGTTCGCGCCGGTGGTGGGTGCGGACGGTTCGACGTCGGACTTCGTCGGCCCGCAGATGCGCCGCGACCCCCTCACGGGCGAGTGGATCCCGATGGCGTCGCACCGGATGAACCGCACGTTCCTGCCGGCCGCGGACGCGTGCCCCCTGTGCCCGGCCAAGCCCGGGGCTGCCTACAGCGACGGCGAGATCCCCGACACGGCGTACGACGTCGCGGTGTTCGAGAACCGCTTCGCGGCGCTCATGCAGGTGCCCGGCGAGTCGACAGACCCGGCCTGGCTCGACGGTGAGGAGCTCTGGTCGGTGCGGCCCGCGGCCGGGCGCTGCGAGGTCGTCTGCTTCTCGAGCGACCACGACGCGTCGTTCGCGGACCTGCCCGTGGCGCGCGTGCGCACGATCATCGACACGTGGGCCCAGCGCACGCAGGCGCTGTCCGCGCTGCCGGGCATCGAGCAGGTCTACGCGTTCGAGAACCGCGGCCGCGAGATCGGCGTGACCCTGCCGCACCCGCACGGACAGATCTACGCGCTCCCGTACGTCTCTCCCCGCACGACCGCGATGCTGCGGGAGGCGCGCGCCTACCGCGATCGGACGGGCGGGTCGTTGCTCGCCGACGTGCTGGCCGCCGAGCTCCGGGCCGGCGTGCGCGTGGTGCACGAGTCGGAGCACTGGGTCGCCTACGTGCCGGCCGCCGCGAAGTGGCCGGTCGAGGTGCACCTGGCCCCACGCCGCGACGTGCTCGACCTGCCGGAGCTGACGGACGCCGAGCGCGACGACCTCGCGAGCGCCTACAGCTCGCTGCTGCGCCGGCTCGACCGGTTCTTCGTCGACCCGGCCACGGGCGAGCCCATCCCGTTGCCGTACATCTCCGGCTGGCACCAGGCGGTCGTCGGCGAGGGCCGCGAGCTCGGTCGCCTCCACCTGCAGCTGTTCTCGGTGCTGCGCGCGCCGGGCAAGCTCAAGTACCTCGCGGGGGTCGAGTCCGGCATCGCCGCATGGATCAGTGACACCACGCCCGAGCGGATCGCCGCCCGTCTGCAGGAGATCGCCTGATGAACCTCGTCGAAGCCTGGACCGCCGCCGACGGGGCCGAGCGGGCGCGCGCCGCGTTCCGCGACACGTTCGACGCCGAGCCGGCCGGGGTGTGGGCCGCCCCCGGCCGGGTCAACCTGATCGGTGAGCACACCGACTACAACGGCGGGCTGTGCCTCCCGATCGCCCTGGCGCACCGCACGTACGTCGCGCTCGCGCCCGTCGATGACGCCGCGGTCACGCTCACGTCGGGGCGCGAGAGCGGCGTCTGGTCGGCGCCGCTCTCCGAGGTGGGGCCCGGCTCGGTCGACGGCTGGGCCGCGTACGCCGCGGGCGTCGCGTGGGCGCTCGGCGAGGACGGGCGCGAGGTCGGCGGCTTCCGTGCGGCGGTCGAGTCGTGCGTGCCGTACGGCGCGGGGCTGTCGTCGTCGGCGGCGCTCGAGGCCTCGTTCGCCGTCGCGCTCGACGACGTCTTCGGCCTGCGGCTCGGCGGCGGCGACGACGGACGCATCGCGCTCGCGGCGGCCTGCATCCGCGCGGAGACCGAGGTCGCGGGCGCGAACACCGGCGGCATGGACCAGTCGGCCTCGCTGCTGTCGCGCGCCGGGACGGCGCTGCTGCTCGACATGCGCGACGGCTCGCGCACGCACTTCCCGTTCGACCTCGCCGCGGCCGGCCTCGCGCTGCTCGTCGTCGACACGCGCGCACCCCACCAGCTCGTCGACGGCCAGTACGGCCAGCGCCGCGCGACGTGCGAGGCGGCCGCCCGTCAGCTCGGCATCCCGACGCTGCGCGAGGTCACCCAGGCCGGGCTGGCGGCCGCGCTCGACGCCCTGGACGACGTCGTCCTGCCCGACGGCTCGACGGTGCCGGCCGAGGTCGTGCGCCGCCGCGTGCGGCACGTGGTGACCGAGATCGGTCGGGTCGAGGAGTTCGTGGCCGTCCTGACCTCCGGCTCGGTGCACGACGTCGGACCGCTGATGGACGCGTCCCACACCTCGCTGCGCGACGACTACGAGGTCAGCTGCGTCGAGCTCGACGTGGCCGTGCAGGCCGCGCGTGCCGCCGGCGCGTTCGGTGCCCGGATGACCGGCGGCGGGTTCGGTGGGTCGGCGATCGCGCTGGTCGACCGCGACGACGTGGGCCGCGTGACCGACGCCGTGCACGCGGCGTTCGCGGCACGTGGTTGGCTCGAGCCCGGCACACTGACGGCGACGGGAGACGCGGCGGCCGGCCGGGTCGAGACAGAGGAGTGACGTGAGCACCTGGTTGGTCACCGGCGGCGCCGGCTACATCGGCGCGCACATCGTGCGGGCCTTCACGGCGCAAGGGCTCGGTGTCGTCGTCCTCGACGACCTGTCGAGCGGCCACGCGTCGTTCGTGCCCGACGCCGTGCCGTTCGTCCGAGCGAGCATCCTCGACACGGCGGTTCTCACGGCCGCGCTGCGCGAGCACGAGGTCGCGGGCGTCGTGCACCTCGCCGGGTACAAGTACGCGGGCGTCAGCGTCCAGCGGCCGCTGCACACGTACGAGCAGAACGTCACGGGAACGGCCAGCGTGCTCACCGCGATGGCCGCGGCCGGGGTCTCGTCGCTCGTGTTCTCGTCGTCCGCAGCCGTGTACGGCACGCCGCGCACGGATCTCGTCACCGAGGCGACGCCGACGGCCCCCGAGTCGCCGTACGGCGAGAGCAAGCTGATCGGCGAGTGGCTCATCCGCGACCAGGCGCGCGCGACGGCGGACTCGGACGCGCCGCTGAGGCACACGAGCCTGCGCTACTTCAACGTGGTCGGCTCGGGTGACGCCGCGCTCGTCGACACGAGCCCGCACAACCTGTTCCCGCTCGCGCTCGAGGCCGTCGCGGCAGGCAGGACGCCGAAGATCTTCGGCGACGACTACCCGACGCCCGACGGCACGTGCGTCCGTGACTACGTGCACGTGTCGGACATCGCGCTCGCCCACGTCGCCGCCGCGCGCGCGCTCGAGGCCGGTCGTCCGCTGGAGCCCGCCTACAACCTCGGCAGCGGGGACGGCCTCTCGGTCCGGCAGATCATGGCGGCCGTCGCGGCGGTCACGGGCCGAGACGTCGAGCCGTCGATCGAGGCGCGCCGCCCCGGCGACCCTGCGCGGATCGTCGCGTCGGGCGAGGCCGCCGCACGCGATCTCGACTGGCGCATGCGTCACGACCTGCACGAGATGGTCGCGAGCGACTGGCGCGCCCGGCGCTAGGCCGTCGTCGCGCGGCGGGTCCAGCCGCGGCGCGTGCGCGCGTTGCCGACGAGCCGGCACACCACGTAGATCACGAACGAGATGGTCGTGACGTACGGGCTGATGGGCACGTTCCCGCCGAGCGCGAGCAGGATGCCGCCGACCGCGCTCGTGACGGCGAACCCGATGCTGAGCAGCGGCACGGCGATCGGAGAGGCGCTGATCCGGCTCGCCGCGGCGGCGGGCGTGATGAGCAGCGAGAGCACGAGCAGCGCGCCGACGACCTGCACGGCCAGGGCCACCGCGAGCCCGAGCAGCAGCATGAACCCGAGCGAGAGCGCGCGGGTGGGAACCCCGCGAGCGGCCGCGACGTCCGGGTCGACGCTCGCGAACGTCAGGGGGCGCCAGATGACGAGCAACCCGGCGACGACCACGGCCGAGATGGCGACCAGGAGCGACAGCCGGGTGTCGTCGACCGCCACGATCTGGCCCGTGAGCAGGCCGAACTTGTTCGCCGCGCGCCCGGGGTACAGCGACAGGAACAGCACGCCGAGCCCGAGCCCGAAGGGCATGAGCACGCCGATGATCGAGTTGCGGTCGCGCGCTCGAGTGCCGAGGAACCCGATGACGACGGCCGCGAGCACCGAGCCCAGCACCGAGCCGAGCACCACGTCGATGCCGAACAGCAGCGCGGCGGCGGCACCCGCGAACGAGAGCTCGCTGATGCCGTGCACCGCGAACGCGAGGTCGCGCTGCATCACGAAGACGCCCACGAGCCCGCCGACCAGGCCGAGCACGGCCCCGGCGATGACGGAGTTGTGCACGAGGGCGAGCAGCTCGCCGTAGTTGTCGAAGTTGAACAGCCGGTGCCACCAGTCGTCGGACCCCGCGACGTTCGCCGCCGCGGCGAGCGCGCCGGCGATCACTCGCCGACCTCGTCGACGTGGTGGCTGTGCTCGTCGCCGCCGACGATCAGCACCCTGCCCTGCGAGTGCAGCACCTCGACCGGAGTCCCGTAGAGCGAGGTCAGGTTCTCGGTGGTGAGCACGTCGTCCGGCGCTCCGATCGCGTGGCCGCCCGGCGCGAGGTAGAGCACGCGGTCGGTCCACGGCAGCACGGGGTTGATCTCGTGGGTCACGAACACGACGGCCGTGCCGGTGAGGCGGCGCGTCTCGTGGATCAGCTCCGTCACCTCGTGCTGGTGGCGCAGGTCGAGGGAGAGCAGCGGCTCGTCGCACAGCAGGATCGCCGGGCTGGTCCCGAGCGCCTGCGCGATCCGCACGCGCTGCTGCTCACCGCCCGAGAGCATGCCGAGCGGGACGTCCGCGTAGGACGACGCGCCCACCGCCGCGAGCAGCTGGTCGACGCGCTCGCGGTGGCTGTGCCGCCCGGGACCCCAGCGGTCGCCGTCGATGCCCATGCGCACCAGGTCGCGCGCCCGCACCGGCGTCGCCGGGTCGATCAGCCGCTGCTGCGGGATGTAGCCGACGCTCTTGCTGCCACGCCGCGCGGGACGCCCGAGGATGCTCAGCCGCCCGCCGCTGAGCGGCTGCAGGCCGAGGATCGCGCGCAGCAGGCTCGTCTTGCCCGAGCCGTTGGGCCCGAGGACCGTCAGGAAGTCGCCGGCCCCGAGCGTCAGGTCGAGGCCGGACCACAGGGTGCGCTCGCCGTAGGCGAGGCTCGCGTCGCGCAGCTCGAGCGGATGGTCGGTCACGACGTCAGCGCCGTGCGCAGCGCGTCGATGTTGGCCGTCATCCACGAGACGTAGTCTGCGCCCTGCGGCAGGGTCTCGGTAACCGGAACGACGGGGACGTTCGCGCTGGTCGCAGCCGCGAGCACCTGCTCGGTCTCCGGACCGGTGGTCTGGGAGTTGTAGACGAGCGCCGCGACGGCGTGCGTCTCGAAGAGCGCCTTCGTGTCCGCGAGGGCCGACGCGGGGACGCCGGTCTCCTCCTCGATCGCCTCGGAGAACGCCGGCGGCGTCTTGTTCACCAGGCCCGCGTTCTCGAGCAGGTAGAGCGGCACGGGCTCGGTGATGGCCACGCCCTCGCCGGCGTGGTCGGCCTTGATGTCGTTCGTCGCCCGGACGAGGTCGTCGAGCTTGTCCTGCAGCGCGAGCGCGTTGGCCGCGTAGGTCGACGCGTTCTTCGGGTCGATCCTGTCCAGCTGGACGGCGATCTCGCCGACGACCTTGCTCACGGTGGGGAAGTCGTACCAGACGTGCTCGTTGAGGTCGTCGCCGGTCTTGCCCGAGACCTCGACCGCGTTCACGACCACGGGCTCGTTGTCGATCGCGCCGAGCATGGTGTCGACGAAGTCGTCGTAGCCGCCGCCGTTCTCGATGACGAGGTCGGCCTTGGACAGCGCGAGCTGCGTCTGAGCGCTCGCCTCGTAGGAGTGCGGGTCGGCCGACGGGTCGTCGACGATCGACCGCACGTCGACGAGGTCGCCGCCGACCTGCTCGGCGAGGTCGCCCCAGACGTTCGTCGACGCCACGACGTCGACCCGGCCTCCCGACGCGTCGTCGGAGGACGACGAGCACGAAGCCAGCGCGAGCGCGCTCGCGCAGACGACGACGAACGAGAGGGACTTCAGCATGGCGGGGGTCCTAGCGGTGGCGCCGGGTGGTGGGGGCGCGAGCTCGCGACGAGCGAGTCGTCCGCGCCTGGCACCTACTCTAAAGAGAATGAATATCAAATGCAACGAGGCGCGGGCCGCCGATGATCAGGCGGACCCACGCGCGACGAGGGCCGGCTCGAAGATCACGGCGCTGGCACGCTGCGTCGGCTCGTCGAGCTGCTCGAGCAGCAGGCGGGCCATGTCGGCGGCCATCGTCTCGATGGGCTGGCGCACCGTCGTCAGCGTCGGTCGGCACATCAGGGCGGCCGTGCTGTCGTCGAACCCGACGACGGCGACGTCGTCGGGCACGGTGAGGCCGAGCTCTTGAGCGGCGAGGATCGCGCCGACGGCCATGTTGTCGTTGGACGCGAACACGCCGTCGATGCCGTGCTTGTCGAGCAGGTCCTGCATCGCCAGGGCGCCGCTCTCGACCGAGAAGGTGCCCGCGGCGGACGGCACGTAGGCGACGCCGTGCCGCGCCATCGCCTCGCGGAAGCCGACCAGGCGGTCCTCTGCGCCGGGGATGTCGAGCGGGCCGGTGATGATCCCGACCGAGCGGCACCCCCGGGCGACGAGGTGGTCGGCCGCGAGCGCGCCGCCGGCGTGGTTGTTGACGTCCACGTAGCTCAGCGGGAGGGCGTGGTCGGGCCGCGAGAACAGGACGACGGGCAGCCCGGCGTCGGTGAGCATCTGGGGGAGCGGGTCGCCGGCCTGCGCCGAGACGAGGAGCACCCCGTCCGCGCTGCCCTCGCGCACGTACGACAGCACGCGGCTGCGCTCGTCGTCGGTGACCGCGAGCATGAGCACGGGGTGGATGTCCCGGGGGCGCAGCGAGCTCATGAGCCCGCCCGCGACGCGGCCGAAGAACGGGTCCGCGAGCAGCTCGCCCGGTCCCCACGGCCCCGCGCGGCTGGTGTCGCTGCCGGAGACGACGACGAGCACCGTGTCCGAGCGTCGGGTCACGAGCGAGCGCGCGGCCCGGTTGGGCACGTAGCCCGTGCGGGCGATGGCGTCGGTGACCGCGTCGACGATGTGCGCGGCGACGCCCGGCTTCCCGTTCACGACGCGCGACACGGACGCCCGCGAGACGCCCGCGACGAGCGCGACGTCCTCGAGGGTGCTCACGCGGGGTGGGGCTGCATCGTCCTGCACCTGTGCACGGTAGCGCTCCGGACGCCCCGACCGCCGGATCCATGCCGCATCCACGCTGCGTCACTGCTGGTCAGCGATCGCCCACGGCGTCGGGCAGCCACCCGTACGAGCGACTCGAATGGGTGTACTTCCGACATTCATAGAGCGCTCTCTTGCGCCGCCTCCGCGCGCGCCAACATACTGTCGCGCGCAGAGAGCGCTCTCTGTGCCGGGCACCGGTGCCCGGCCCCCTAGGTGACTTGCTTCCACGTCCGCGCCCCCGCGCGGACGGGTGCGACCACGACGTCGCGCCAACGCACTGCTCGACGACGAACAGCGTGTGCCCGACCCGGTCGATGTCGACCGGCCGACGAGGAGGAACCGATGACAGCCCTGGCCCCACCCGCACCCCGACGCCGTTGGCGTTCGGCCGTCGCGTCGATCGGCGTCCTGTCGCTGGTCAGCCTTGCCGTGGGCGCTGCCGTGCTTCCCGCGGCCGCCGACTCCGTCCCCGTGCTCCTGTCGCAGGGCAAGACGGCCACGGCGTCCTCGCAGAGCGCGAACGCGGGCCAGGCGTTCGACGGAAACCTCAACAGCCGGTGGGAGAGCGTCCACGACGTCGACCCGCAGTGGATCCAGGTGGACCTCGGCGCGCCGAGCACGGTCGAGCGCGTCAAGCTCGACTGGGAGCGCGCGCGGGCGGCCGCGTACACGATCGAGGTCTCGACGGACGGCTCGAGCTGGTCCGTCGTCGACACCGAGACCCAGGCCGCCCCGCTCCTCGCGGGCAGCACGGCGCCGGAGCTGTACGAGAACGACGTGACCCTCGCGACCCCGGTGACCGCGCGCTACGTGCGCGTCAACGGCACGGCGCGCGAGATCGGCTACGGCTACTCGCTGTGGGAGTTCCAGGTCTACGGCCAGCAGGACGCGCTCCCGCCCGTCGAGCCCTCCGGCAAGACCGTCGAGGTCGTCGGCGGCAACGGCAGCTGGCAGCTCCTGGTCGACGGTGAGCCCTACACGATCAAGGGCATGACCTGGGGACCGGACCAGGCGCACGCCGAGGACTACATCGCCAACCTCAAGGCGATGGGCGTCAACACGATCCGTACGTGGGGCACGGACGCGTCGTCGGCGCACCTGTTCCAGGTCGCGGCGGCCAACGGCATCCGCGTGATCGCGGGCTTCTGGCTGCAGCCGGGCGGCGGTCCGGGCAGCGGCGGCTGCCCCGACTTCGTCAACGACGCCGAGGGCTACAAGGCCGCCTCGCTCGTCGAGATCAAGAAGTGGACCACGCAGTACAAGGACAACGACGCCGTCCTGATCTGGGACGTGGGCAACGAGTCGGTGCTCGGTCTGCAGAACTGCTACACGGGTGCGCAGCTCGAGGCGCAGCGTGACGCGTACACGACGTTCGTCAACGACGCCGCCGTCGCGATCCACGCGATCGACCCGAACCACCCGGTCACCTCGACCGACGCGTGGGTCGGCGCCTGGCCGTACTACAAGAAGAACACCCCCGCGCTCGACCTGCTGGCCGTGAACGCGTACGGCGCGATCGACGGCGTGCAGGCTGCCTGGGAGGCCGGCAGCTACGGCAAGCCCTACATCATCACCGAGGGCGGGCCGACCGGTGAGTGGGAGGTCCCGAACGACGCCAACGGCGTCCCGGTCGAGCCGAGCGACGTGCAGAAGGCCGCGGGCTACACGCACGCCTGGCAGCAGGTCACGGCCAACCCGGGCGTCGCCCTGGGCGCCACGCTGTTCCACTACGGCATCGAGAAGGACATGGGCGGTGTCTGGCTCAACGTCCTGACCGGTGGCGAGAAGCGCCTCGGCTACTACGCGATCGCCAAGGCGTACGGCGGCTCGGCGGCGAACGACAACTCGTCGCCCGTCATCTCGTCGATGACGGTCCCGTCCGCCCCGGTCGCGCCGGGTGCGACGTTCAACGTCTCCGCCGCGGCGACCGACCCCGACGGCGACACGATCACGTACAGCGTCGAGCTCTCCGGCAACTACGCGACGGGCGCCAAGGCGCTCGTCCCGGCGACGTTCACCAAGCTGGCCGACGGCTCGTTCGACGTCGTCGCGCCGCAGGACGCCGGCAACTGGAAGGTCTACGTCGAGGCCCGCGACGGCCACGGCAACCTGGGCATCGAGACCCGCTCGGTGAAGGTCGTCGGCGCCGCCGGCACCAACGTCGCGCTGGGCGGCACGGCGAGCGCATCGTCGTCGCAGGACCCGGCGGCCAACGCGGTCGACGGCAACGGCGGCACCAAGTGGGGCAGCGCGCTCGACCCGAGCAACTGGAACGGCCAGGACGACGAGTGGTTCAAGGTCGACCTGGGCGCGACGTACGACGACATCCACCAGGTCAAGCTCCTCTGGGAGGGCGCGGCCTACGGCAAGGACTACGACATCGAGGTCTCGACCGACGGCACCACCTGGACCACGGTCGCGCAGCAGCGCGCCCAGGCCCAGGGCACGCACACGGTCGAGTTCGCCCCGACGACCGCGCGCTACGTGCGGATGAAGGGCATCCACCGCGGCTCGGTCTACGGCTACTCGTTCTACGAGTTCCAGGTGTTCTCCACGAGCGGCGAGCCGATCGCCACCGAGCCCGTGGACCCCGAGGACCCGAACGGGCCGGTCGTGCCCGGCACGGGTGACCTGGTGTGCGGCCGCAACCTCGTGCACGACGCGGGCGTGACCGCGACCGCCTCGCACGGCAACGGCAACGACGCGATCAACGGCAACGTCTGGGCGCGCTGGGACTCCGGTGTCGCCGAGACGCCGCCGGGCAGCAACAACTGGGTGGGTCGCGACGGCGAGTGGATCCAGGTCGACCTCGGCAAGGTCTCTCCCGTGTGCGGCATCAAGCCGTACTGGGAGGGCGCGTTCGCGAAGGACTACGACGTCAAGGTCTCGACGGACGGCACCACCTGGACCACGGCCGCACAGGTGCGCGGCCTGGGTGAGAAGGGCCCGAACGTCACGCGGTTCGAGCCGGTCCGTGCACGCTACGTGCGCATCGAGGCCGTGACCCGTGCGACGCAGTTCGGCGTCTCGATGTGGGACCTC
This sequence comes from Brevundimonas sp., assembly GCA_039207135.1. Lineage (GTDB taxonomy): Bacteria > Actinomycetota > Actinomycetes > Actinomycetales > Cellulomonadaceae > Cellulomonas. Next base: position 5,391 of record JBCECL010000046.1, on the reverse strand, counting down.
GAGATCTTCGAGGCGCGCAAGATCGAGCTGCCGACGACCGACCTGCTCGGCTCGCACGTGCTGGTGTTCGACCCGTCGATGAGCGGCAAGGACATCCAGGCGATCTTCGACTCGGTGTACGCCGACCAGGAGGAGGACCAGTTCGGCGACGGTCGCTGGCAGATCTTCTTCAAGCCCGGCACGTACACGGTCGATGCGCGCGTCGGCTTCTACACCGCGATGTCCGGTGCGGGCCTGAGCCCGACCGACGTCACGATCAAGGGTGGCGACTGGGTCGACGCCGAGTGGTTCGACATGAACGCCACGCAGAACTTCTGGCGCTCGGCAGAGAACCTCTCGTACACGCCGACCGGCGGCACGGGACGCTGGGCGACCTCGCAGGCAGCACCGCTGCGGCGCGTCCAGGTCAACGGCAACCTGCAGCTCGACTCCGGTCGGTACGGCTGGTCGTCGGGCGGCTACATCGCCGACTCGAACGTGACGGGCTACGTCAAGTCGTTCACGCAGCAGCAGTGGTACGCACGTGACAGCTCCGTGGGCACGTGGGCCGGCGGTGTGTGGAACTTCGTCTACTCCGGCGTCACCGGCAAGGTCTCCAGCGGTGACGGTCCGAACGACCCGACGGCCACGCTGCCGAACAGCTACGCCGCGTTCCCGAAGCCGCCGATCACGGCGGTCGACCACACGGGACGCATCGCCGAGAAGCCGTTCCTCTACCTCACGGGTGACGACGAGTCCTCGGCGGCCGACTGGGCCGTGCGGGTTCCCGCGGTGCGCGACAGCACCGAGGGCACCACGTGGAAGGACGGTGCGACGGCGGGTACGTCCATCCCGCTGACCGACTTCTTCATCGCCAAGGAGGGTGTGACCGCGACCCAGGTCAACGCCGCGCTCGCCGACGGCAAGAACGTCCTGTTCACCCCGGGCATCTACCGGATGGACAAGACGATCGAGATCTCGCGTCCGGGGACCGTCGTGCTGGGCCTCGGCCTCGCGACGATCATCCCGACCGGTGGCGGCATCGGCGTGCACGTGGCCGACGCCGCGGGCATCCGCCTCGCGGGCCTGTTCATCGACGCCGCCGTGACCGACTCGCCGGCCCTGCTGGTCGTCGGTGACAAGGACGTGCACGTCGACCACGCCGCGAACCCGATCGTGATGAGCGACGTGTTCACGCGTGTCGGCGGCGCGGTGGCCGGCAAGGTCGAGGCCGCGATGGTCATCGACGCGGACGACACGATCGTGGACCACGTGTGGTCCTGGCGTGCCGACCACGGCGCAGGCATCGGCTGGAACCAGAACACCTCGGACTACGGGTTCGTGGTGAACGGCGACGACGTGTCCGCCTACGGCCTCTTCGTCGAGCACTACCAGCGGTACAACGTGCTCTGGAAGGGCCAGAACGGCCGCACGATCTTCTTCCAGAACGAGCTGCCGTACGACGTGCCCGACCAGGCCGCCTGGAACCACGACGGCGTCAAGGGCTGGGCCGCGTACAAGGTCGACAGCTCCGTGACCTCGCACGAGGCCTGGGGCCTGGGCTCGTACTCCAACTTCACGTCCGACACCGAGGCCAACGAGATCACCGTCGACGGTGGCTTCGAGGTGCCGAAGACGCCCGGCGTGAAGATGCACGACCTGCTCGTGGTCTCGCTCGGTGGCGAGGGCATCTTCGAGCACGTCATCAACGGTGTGGGTGCGCGCAACGAGAGCTCGGAGACCGTGCCGAGCTACGTCGCCGAGTACCCGGACCCGGCCGCGCCGGACGCGGGAATCGAGCCGCCGGCGGCGCCGGTCGACCCGAGGACCAACCCGGTGACGATCCCCGTCGACCC
>JBCECL010000046.1:0-3456 GCA_039207135.1 Brevundimonas sp. | reverse complement strand
ACGCCTTCGGCAACGCCGTCGGCCGAGCCGACTGGCACGGCCGAGCCGACCGACCCGCCCGCGGGCTCGGACGACCTCGCCGTGACGCTCTCGGCCGGCAAGGTCGGCGCGGGTGGCAAGCTCACGGTCGAGGCCGACGGCCTGGAGCCGGGCGAGGACGTCAACGTGGTGCTGCACTCGAAGCCGGTGCTGCTCGCACGGGTCCCGGCCGACGCCAAGGGGCACCTGTCGGTGGTCGTGACGGTTCCCGTCTCGACGGTCGCGGGCAAGCACCAGATCGTGGTGACGGGTGCGACCTCGCAGGCCGAGGGGCGCGCAGCCCTGACGGTCGTCGCGGCTGACGACCTCGCGAAGACCGGGTCGGACATCGGCGGGCTCGCGCTCGCCGCGCTCCTGCTCGTGCTGGCCGGCGTGACGATCGTGGTCGCACGTTCCCGCCGGGGTGACGCCTCGGCATAGCAGGACCGCTGACGTCGGGGCGGGTGGCCGGTGGCCGCCCGCCCCGACGTCGTTCGTCGGGCGGGCGAGCTCGCGGTCTCAGACCCGTTCGAGCGCGACGAGCGGGATCGCCCTGCCAGCGCGGGCGAGGTGCTCGAGGAAGAACGGGTTGGCGGCCGTGACGTCGGCCCAGACCCGATCGTGCTCCGCGCCGGTCAGGACGACCGCGCGGGCGTCGAACTCCTCGTCGTCGAGCTCGACGTGCACGCGCGGATCGGCGACGAGGTTGGCGAACCACGCGGGGTCCTTCGGCGCGCCCATGTTCGACGCGATCACGACGTGCCGGGGCGGGGGACCGGGATCCAGGTGGAACATCATGGGCGCCGTGCGCTCCGCACCCGACGTGCGCCCCGTGGTGGTCAGGAGCAGCAGGCGGTCGCGGTGCATGCCCTCGACGGGGCCGCCCGCGCGGAACTGGTCGATGACGTGGGCGTTGATCTCCAGCGGGTCAGGGGTGGCCATCGACTCATCGTGACCCGCATCGCCCGCGGCCGCGCGCCGGAGCGGCTCACGCCTCTCGTGCATCCTCCTCTCGTGCATCTGCCTCGCGTGCATCCGCCTCGCGTGCGGCGGACTCGATGCGCGCGTGGTAGGCGGACCACTCGTCGGCGGGCCGCTGCGGCAGGTTCCCGTCGCCGGGCCGCATCCCGGCCGTCCCGTCGATGAGCTCGCGCAGCACGTCGGCGTGACCGGCGTGCCGGGCGGTCTCCGCGATCACGTGCACCAGGATCTGGTGCAGCGTCGTGGCGGCCCGGTCGTCGGGCCACCACGGCACGCGGCCCGGAGCATCCAGCGGGAGCGCCTCGATCGTCTCGTCGCTGATGCGGGCCGACGCGTCGTGGAACTCGAGGATCGACGCGCGGGTCTCGTCGGCGGTCACCCACATGTCGGCGTCGTTGGCGGCGTCCTGCGCGAGCCACGGCGCCGAGACGCCGGACGGCCGGTCGAACACCGCGGTGAAGTACTCGAGCTGCACGCTGGCGACGTGCTTGACCAGGCCCAGCAGGTTCGTGCCCGTCGGGGTCAGCGGTCGGCGGGCGTCGTACTCGGTGAGCCCGTCGACCTTGCCGCGCAGGTCGGCACGGTTGGTGCGCAGGTAGCGCAGGAGCGTGGTGGTGGCGTCGTCCATCGGACCACTATCGGTGCGGGAGGTCGGGCGTGCTCGTCGGGCCGTCAGCGCGCCCGACGCGCGACGTGCACCGCCCACGCGACCAGCGGAGCCTGCAGCGGCAGCCGTGCCCACGCGACGGCGGGCCGGCCCACCCACGAGCGGGCGTCCGGACGCGAGCGGACGGCCATGGTCACGTTCCCGGGGAACACGCCGACGAGCAGCGCGGCGGACGCCCAGCCTCCCGCACGACGGGTCGCGGGGATCGCGAGGGCACCGGCGCACGCGAGCTCGGCCACGCCGCTGCCGAGCACCCACGGCTCGGGGTCGCCGAGGCTGCGGGGGATGAGCGGGCGGAACACGCGCGGCCGCACGAGGTGGATCGTGCCCGAGGTCGCCAGCAGCGCGGCGAGCACGAGCGCGGGGGCGTGCCGCCGGGCGGAGTCGGTGCGGATGCGCATGGCGTGCACGCTACGTGCGTCGTGCCGCACCCCGCCTGACGGGGTGATTCTGCGAGGCGGACCATCCCCGTGCGCGTCGGCTCCGAACCACGTCTGTCCGCAGCCCAGCCACGAATCGCAGGTCCCCGGTGCTCGTCATGCCTGTCCCCACGCGCCGTGCCGCGGCGGCCCCGCGCGCGCGGGCGCTGCGCCAGTGGGGCACACTGACGGCCGTGACGCAGGCTCCCGACTCGGTCAGCGACGCCCCCGCGCTGCTCGCGGCCGTCGCGTCCGGGGACCAGGGCGCCTTCGAGCGGTTGTACGACCAGCTCGAGCGCCCCGTGTTCGGCACGTGCTTCGGCGTCCTGCGCGATCCCGACCACGCCGCCGAGGTCGCGCAGGAGGTGTGGGTCGAGGTGTGGCGCACGGCGGCGCGGTTCGACCCGGCGCGTGGGTCGGCCCGGACGTGGGTGGTCACGCTCGCCCATCGTCGGGCGGTGGACCGTGTGCGCTCGGTGCAGGCACAGCGCGACCGTGACCAGCGCGTCCTCGACGAGAATGGCGAGCGCCCCTTCGACGTCGTGGCCGACGAGGTCGAGGGCATGCTCGAGCAGGTGCGCGTGCGCGACTGCCTCGGCACGCTCACGCAGACGCAGCACCGCGCGGTGGTGCTGGCGTACTACGGGGGCAGGACCTACCGCGAGGTGGCCGAGGTGCTCGGCGCCGCGTTGCCGACCGTGAAGTCGCGCATCCGCGACGGGCTCCTGCGGCTCAAGGAGTGCTTGGGGGTGGCGGCGTGAGCGAGGACGACGCCCGCGAGCTGCTCGGCGCGTACGCGCTCGACGCGGTCGACGCCGACGAGCGTGCGGCCGTCGAGCGGCTCGTCGCTGCCGATCCCGAGGCTGCCCGCGAGCTCGCCGACCTGCAGGCTGTCGCCGCTGCGCTCGGGACGGCGGTGTCGGCCGAACCGCCGGCCGAGCTGCGCGGGGCGGTGCTCGCGGCGGTCGCGCGAGAGGCCGAGCCCGCGCTGCCGGTCGCGCGCCAGGCGAAGCCTCGATTCGCGCAGCGCTGGTGGTCGCTCGCCGCAGCCGTGGTGATCGGTGCGGCGGTTCCCAGCGTGCTGCTCGTGCAGCAGCACCAGCGGGCGCAGGAGGCAGCCCACCAGCAGCAGGCGATCGCCGACGTCCTGCGTGACCCGTCGGCCGTGCTCGTGCACGGTGAGGTCGCCGGCGGTGGCACGGCCTCGGCCGTCCTCGCCGACGACGACGCCGTGTTCAGCGCGTCGGGGCTGCCGCCGCTCGCCGACGGCAAGGTGTACCAGCTGTGGGTCGTCAGCGGAGACGAGGCCGCGTCGGCGGGCGTGCTGACGGCGGACGGCGGCTCCGCGCGAAAGCTCGCCGACGACTACTC
>JBCECL010000045.1:0-29421 GCA_039207135.1 Brevundimonas sp. | reverse complement strand
GGTTGCGCAGGCGGATGTTCGCGAACGTGCCGCGGATCATGACCTCGTGGTTGCCACGGCGCGAGCCGTACGAGTTGTAGTCGCGGCGCTCGACACCGTGCTCGGCGAGGTACTGACCGGCGGGGCTGTCGGCCTTGATCGAGCCCGCGGGGCTGATGTGGTCGGTGGTCACCGAGTCACCCAGCTTGGCCAGCACCCGCGCACCGTGGAAGTCGACGACCGGCGACGGCTCGGCCTGCATGCCCTCGAAGTACGGGGGCTTGCGGACGTAGGTCGACTCGGCGTCCCACTCGAACGTGTCGCCCTCGGGGGTCGGCAGCGCGCGCCAGCGCTCGTCGCCCGTGAACACGTCGGCGTAGTCCTTGGTGAACATCGCGCGGTCGATCGACGCGTCGATCGTGGCCTGGACCTCGTCCGGGGACGGCCAGATGTCCCGCAGGAAGATCGGCTGCCCGGCCTCGTCGCGACCCAGCGGGTCGGACTCGAAGTCGAAGTCCATGGTGCCCGCGAGCGAGTACGCGATGACCAGCGGCGGGCTGGCCAGGTAGTTCATCTTGATGTCGGGGTTGATGCGCCCCTCGAAGTTGCGGTTGCCGGAGAGCACGGCCGCAACGGCGAGGTCGTGCTCCTGCACGGCCTCGGAGACCTTCTCGTCCAGCGGGCCCGAGTTGCCGATGCAGGTCGCGCAGCCGTAGCCGACCAGGTGGAAGCCCAGCTTCTCGAGGTACGGCCACAGGCCGGCCTTCTCGTAGTAGTTGGTGACCACCTGCGAGCCGGGAGCCATCGACGTCTTGACCCACGGCTTGGCCGTGAGGCCCTTCTCGACGGCCTTCTTCGCGACGAGCGCGGCGGCGATCATGACCGACGGGTTCGACGTGTTGGTGCAGCTCGTGATCGACGCGATCGCGACGGCACCGTGGAACAGCTCGAACGAGCGGCCCTCGGAGTCGGTGATCGGGAAGGTCCGCGTGACGGACGACGTGATCGCCGGGGCATCCGACGCGGGGAAGGACTCCTCCTCCGCCTCGTCGACACCGTTGGCCGCCTCCGGCGCGTAGGTCGGCAGGTCGCGCTGGAACTGCTCCTTGGCGCGCGAGAGCTCGATGCGGTCCTGCGGGCGCTTCGGGCCGGCGATCGACGGGACGACCGTCGACAGGTCCAGCTCGAGGTACTCGGAGAACACGGGCTCCACGTAGGAGTCGAGGGTGGGGTCGAGCCACATGCCCTGCTCCTTGGCGTACGCCTCGACGAGCGCGAGCTGCTCCTCGGAACGGCCGGTCAGGCGCAGGTAGTCGAGCGTGACGCCGTCGATCGGGAACATCGCGGCCGTCGAGCCGAACTCGGGGCTCATGTTGCCGATCGTGGCGCGGTTCGCGAGCGGGACGGCGGCGACGCCCTCGCCGTAGAACTCGACGAACTTGCCGACCACGCCGTGCTGGCGCAGCTTCTGCGTGATCGTCAGCACGATGTCCGTGGCCGTCACGCCGAGCGGGATGGCGCCCGTGAGCTTGAAGCCGACGACGCGCGGGATGAGCATCGAGACCGGCTGGCCGAGCATGGCCGCCTCGGCCTCGATGCCGCCGACGCCCCAGCCCAGCACGCCCAGGCCGTTGACCATCGTGGTGTGCGAGTCCGTGCCGACGCAGGTGTCCGGGTAGGCCTTGCCGTCGCGGACCATGACGCCGCGCGCGAGGTACTCGATGTTGACCTGGTGCACGATGCCGGTGCCCGGCGGGACGACCTTGAAGTCGTCGAACGCCGTCTGGCCCCAGCGCAGGAACTGGTAGCGCTCGCGGTTGCGCTCGTACTCGAGCTCGACGTTGCGCTCGAACGCGTCGGCGCGGCCGGCCACGTCGATCTGCACCGAGTGGTCGATGACGAGCTCGGCGGGTGCGAGCGGGTTGATGCGGGTCGCATCGCCGCCGAGCTCGACGACGGCCTCGCGCATCGTGGCGAGGTCGACGACGCACGGGACGCCGGTGAAGTCCTGCATGATCACGCGCGCGGGCGTGAACTGGATCTCGGTGTCCGGCTGGGCGTCGGGGTCCCACGTGGCCAGCGCGTTGATGTGGTCGGCGGTGATGTTCGCGCCGTCCTCGGTACGGAGCAGGTTCTCCGCCAGCACCTTGAGGCTGAACGGCAGGCGCTCGAGCCCGGGGACCGCGGCGAGCCGGTAGACCTCGTAGGAGGCGTCACCGACCTCCAGCGTCCCCTTGGATCCGAAGCTGTCGACAGTGCTCACGCAGGACTCCTTCATCGGGCGAGTGGGCCGGAAGACGGGGGCCCCGGCCAGGGCGATGCGCAGCCATCCTAGTGGCTCCACCGAAGTATCTTGATGTCAAGATACATCACGCCGGGCCCCTCGTGCGAGTCCCCGCGTCGCGAGTCTCAGTCCTTGGGGTGAGCCTCGTCATATGCGGTCTGCGCCTTGCGCTCCGCCTCGATCGCGCGCTCGTGGGCGCGGTGGTCGTACTCGGGCGTCCCGCTCTTGAACAGCTCCTGCGTCGCCACCTTCTTGGCGTGCGCGAGCTGGCTGGTCGTCGCGTCCTCGCTCACGGCTCTCCCCTTCCGTGCCGGGCCCGGCGGGCCCGCTCACTCCCACGTTAGGACGCGAGCCACGCGACCGCGAGCCCCGCGGCGCACCCGGGCGCGGATCAGCGCGCGAGCACCGCGACGGTCTCCAGGTGGTGCGTCATCGGGAACAGGTCGTAGCCCTGCAGGGTCTCGACCGAGTACCCGCCGTCGCCGAGCAGCGCGATGTCCCGGGCGAGCGCGGCGGGGTCGCACGCGACGTAGACGATGCGCTCGGGACGCAGCGCCAGGATGCCGCCGACGACTGCGCGGCCGGCGCCCGTGCGTGGCGGGTCCAGCACGACGACGTCGGCGTGCACGACGTCCGAGTCGGCGTCCTGCTGCCCCGACAGCACGCGCGCGACGTCGCCCGCGTGCAGCTCGACGTTCCGACGGTCGTGCAGGTTGCGGCGCGCGTCCTTCACGGCACGCTCGTCGCCCTCGACCGAGACGACCTCGCCCGTCGGGCCCACCGCGTCCGCGAGGGGCGCCGTGAACAGTCCCGCTCCGGAGTACAGGTCGAGCACCGCCGCTCCCTCGACGTCGCCGACGCCCGCGAGCACGGCGTCGACCAGGACGCCGGGCGCCTCGCGGTGCACCTGCCAGAAGCCGGCCGCGGCGACCCGGAAGACGTGGTCGCCCACCCGCTCGCGCACCGAGGTGCGGGCGTTGTCGCGCTTGTCGACGCGCCCCTTGCGCAGGTCGTACGGAGCCCCGTCGAGGAGCACGACCGGCTCGTCGCCGCTCGAGGGCGCGATGGCCTCGATGTGCGCGCCGGCGGGCCAGGTACGGCCGAAGAGGTCGAGCTCCGCGATCGTCGGCGACGCCAGCGGCATCGACTCGAGCGCGTGCACCTCGTGCGAGCGGTGGCCGCGCATGCCTGCACGCCCGGACGCGTCCGCGACGAGGTCGATGCGCGTGCGCCAGCCCAGCCCGCCGAACTCGTCGTCGCCCGGCGCGGCCAGCACCGAGACCGTTCGATCGAGCTTGGCCAGTCGGCGCAGCTGCTCGTCGAGCACGCTCGCCTTCCACGCCCGCTGCGCCGGGAGCGCGACGTGCGCGAGCTCGCCGCCACCGACGCCACCGGGCCCGGCCTCAGGCCACGCCGACTCCACGCGGTCGGGCGATTCCGTCACGATCTCGACCGCGTCGGCGCGCCAGAACTTGGCGTCAGGTGCGGCGTCGGTCAGTCGTGCGCGGACCCGCTCGCCGGGCAGCGTGTGCCGGACGAAGACGACGCGCCCGTCGTGCCGGGCGACGCAGTGCCCGCCGTGGGCGACCGGTCCGATCTCGAGGTCGACGAGCTCGTCGGAGTTGTCAGAAGCCACGATCCACCGGTCCACGCAGAGGGTCCTCGAGGCCGGTCTGGCCCTCCGAGGAGGCGAGCTGCCAGGGCACCGACGCCACGACGACCCCGGGCGTGAAGAGCAGGCGCCCCTTGAGTCGCAGGGCGCTCTGGTTGTGCAGCAGCTGCTCCCACCAGTGTCCCACCACGTACTCGGGGATGTAGACCACGACCAGGTCGCGCGGGCTGTCTCGCCGGATCGAGCGCACGTACGTGAGCACGGGCCGGGTGATCTCGCGGAACGGGGAGTCCAGGACGCGCAGCGGCACCGGGAGGTCCATCGCGTCCCACTGCTCGCGCAGCGCCGTGACGTCCTCCGGGTCGACACCCACGGTGACGGCCTCGAGCATGCTCGGCCGCGAGGCGCGGGCGTACGACAGGGCGCGCATCGTCGGGCGGTGCAGGTGCGAGACGAGGACGATGGCGTGCACCCGGCTCGGCAGCGCGCGCAGGGACTCCGCGTCGACGCCGAGAGCGAGCTCGGCGCGCACCGAGACGTAGTGCTTGTGGATCGCGCGCATCGTGACGAACACGATCGCCATCGCCAGGATCGCGATCCAGGCACCGTGCGTGAACTTGGTGAGCAGGACGACGATGAGCACCGTCCCGGTCATCACGAAGCCGATCGAGTTGACCACCCGGGCCCGCTTCATCTGCGAGCGGCGGTCGGGCTCGGGCTCGGTGCGCAGGCCCCGCGTCCAGTGCCGCACCATGCCGAGCTGGCTCAGCGTGAACGAGACGAACACGCCGACGATGTACAGCTGGATCAGGCGCGTGACCTCGGCGTCGAACGCCCAGATGAGCACGATCGCCACGGCCGCGAGAGTCACGATGCCGTTCGAGTAGGCGAGCCGGTCGCCGCGCGTGTGGAGCTGGCGCGGAAGGTAGCCGTCGCGCGCGAGGATCGATCCGAGGACCGGGAAGCCGTTGAACGCCGTGTTCGCGGCCAGCACCAGGATGATGCCCGTCACGACCGAGACCAGGATGACCAGCGCCGGCATCCCCTCGAAGACGGCGTCGGCGAGCTGGCTGATCACGGGGTGCTGCACGTACGAGTCGCCCACGGGCACGCCGTCGCGGGTGAGCTGCGTCGCCGGGTCGTCCGCGAACGTGACGCCCGTGGCGCGCGCGAGGAACAGGATCGTCATGATCATGGCGATGGACAGCCCACCGAGCAGGGCGAGCGTGGTGGCGGCGTTCTTCGACTTCGGCTTCTTGAAGGCCGGGACACCGTTGCTGATCGCCTCGACACCGGTCAGCGCCGCACAGCCGGACGCGAAGGCGCGCAGGATGAGGAAGAAGCCGGCGAGCCCGACGATGCCCTGGTCGTAGGCCGACTCCGGCGTCAGGCCGAAGCCGGCGCTCTCGGCCATCGGCAACGTCCCGAGCGCGTACCGCACGGCGCCGAAGACGCCGATCAGCCCGATCGCGAACATGAACAGGTACACGGGGATCGCGAACGCCCGGCCGGACTCCTTGACGCCACGCAGGTTGGCCACGGTCAGCAGCACGACGAGGGTGATCGCGAAGGCGGCCTCGTGCCCGCGCAGCGCGGGGAAGGCCGTCGCCGCGTACTGCGCTCCGGACGAGATCGACACCGCGACCGTGAGCACGTAGTCGACGAGCAGCGCGCTCGCGACGGTCACCCCCGCGTTCGGCCCGAGGTTGACGGTCGCGACCTCGTAGTCGCCACCGCCGGACGGGTACGCGCGCACGTTCTGCCGGTAGGACGCGACGACGGTCGCCATGACGATCGCGACCGCGAGGCCGACCCACGGCGAGATGACGAGTGCGGACAGGCCTGCCATCGACAGCGTCAGCAGGATCTCGTCCGGGGCGTACGCGACCGACGAGAGCGCGTCGGACGCGAACACGGGAAGCGCGATGCGCTTGGGCAGAAGGGTGTGGCCGACGTTCTCGCTGCGGACGGGACGTCCGATCAGCAAACGCTTGGCGGCATCCGAGAGGTCCGACACGACGCCGATCGTACGCACGCCGGGCACGTCGCACGTACCGGTCCGCGGAGGTATAGCGTGACCGGCTGTGCACTTCGTCATCATGGGCTGCGGCCGCGTCGGCGCGTCGCTCGCGCAGAACCTCGAGGAACACGGCCACTCGGTGGCCGTCATCGACCAGAATCCCGACGCGTTCCGGCGCCTGCCGGGCGACTTCGGCGGCAACAAGGTCACGGGTCTCGGCTTCGACCGCGACACGCTGACCAAGGCCGGGATCGACGACGCCTACGGCTTCGCGGCCGTCGCCGACGGCGACAACTCGAACATCCTCGCGGCCCGCGTCGCTCGTGAGACGTACGGGATCGAGAACGTGGTCGCACGCATCTACGACCCCCACCGCGCCGAGATCTACCAGCGCCTGGGCATCCCGACCGTCGCTACCGTCCGCTGGACCGCGCACCAGGTGCTGCGCCGGCTGCTCCCCGTCGGGGCGAGCGACGAGTTCCGCGACGCGTCCGGGCTCATCCAGCTGGTCCAGCTCGACGTGCACGACGCGTGGGTGGGTCGCCCGCTGCGCGCGCTCGAGGCAGCGAGCGGTGCGCGGGTCGCCTACGTGACCCGCTACGGCGACGGCGTGATGCCCAGCGCCGACACCGTCCTGCAGGAGAACGACACCGTGCACGTGCTGATGGCCGTCGCCGACTCCGACCACGTCGAGCGCGTGCTGTCCCGCGCACCGGAGGTGTCCGAATGAGGGTCGTCATCGCGGGCGCCGGCTCCGTCGGCCGCTCGATCGCGCGCGAGCTGCTCGCGCACGACCACGAGGTCACCATCATCGACCGCCAGCCGAGCGCCATGCGCATCGCCCAGGTCGCCGACGCCGACTGGCTCCTCGCGGACGCGTGCGAGCTGCCGACGCTGCGCGAGGCGCGCGCCGAGGAGTGCGACGTCATGGTCGCCGCCACCGGCGACGACAAGGCGAACCTCGTGATCTCACTGCTCGCCAAGACGGAGTTCGGCGTGCCGCGCACCGTCGCGCGCGTGAACAACCCGAAGAACGAGTGGATGTTCGACGAGGCGTGGGGCGTGGACGTCGCGGTCTCGACGCCGCGCATCATGACGGCGATGGTCGAGGAAGCCGTCTCGGTCGGCGACCTCGTGCGGATCTTCACGTTCCACCAGTCCCGCGCGGGCATCCTCGAGATCACGCTGCCCGAGGGCTCGCCGCTCGCGGGCGTGCGCGTCGGTCAGATCGAGTGGCCGCAGGACACCGTTCTCGCGTGCATCGTGCGCGACGCGCGACCCATCTCGCCGAGCCCCGACGACACCCTCGAGGGCCGGGACGAGCTGCTCTTCGTGACGGGCCGCGAGGCCGACGAGGCGGCGCTGCAGAGCGTGCTCACGACCGGGCGGGCCGCGCCGATCGCACCACCAGCCAGCTGATCCACAGCGCGAGCGCGGTCAGGGGGATCCCCATGGCCAGCTTCGCCGTGCCCAGCCAGCCGATGTCGTCCGAGAAGTACAACGGGACCTGCACGGCGAGCCGGACCGCGAACATGCCCACCCACGGCCACGTGGCCAGCGCGTAGCGACGCCGCAGCTCGCGGTCGGAGCGCCACGCGACGGCCTGCGACCACGTCCCACCGCTCAGCGGGCCGCCCTTGGAGAAGATGCCCACCACGAGCCCGACGAGCGGCCAGCCGACGAGGATCGTCACGAGCGTGCCGACGAGGTAGAGCCCGTTGACCCACAGGCCGTACGCGAAGTAGTCCGACGCGTCGCCCGTGCGCCACGCCCACACCACTCCGATGCCGACGCCGAACAGACCGGAGAACGCCTGGGTGACCGGCGTGCGCTGCACGAGCCGCGCGATCACCGCGAGCACCGCCGCCCCGCCGGCGGCGAACAGCGCCGGCTTCAGCTCCTGGCCCGTGGCGAGGTAGACCACGACGAACAGCAGGCCGGGCGCCACGGACTCGACGACGCCGCGCACCCCGCCGACTGCGGCACTGGCCGAGAACTCGTCGGCCGTCAGCGCCTGCAGCCCTCGAAGCCCGCCCTCCTCCGGCGGCACGAGGTCGTCGATCGCGTCGATCGGGCCGTCCGAGGCGTCCCCGGGCACGGTCGCGTCACTCACCGGGACGGGGTCGCAGCTCGTAGCCCGGGTTGAACACTGTGCGCCGGCCGTCGACCATGCAGACGAGACCCTCGGCCTTCAGCCGGCGCCCCGGGACGACGCCCGCGATCTCCCGGCGTCCGAGCCAGACGAGCACGAGCGTCCCGCTGCCGTCGTAGAGCTCGGCCTCGAGCGCGGGGACACCGTCGCGCGGCCGGAACGTCACGGAGCGGACGACGCCCGAGACGCGTGCGCGGGACCGCACCGGAAGCTGGTCGACGGGGGTGCAGCCCACGGCTCGCACCTGGTCTGCGCGCTCCTCGTCGGCCTCGATCTCGGCTTGAGAAGCCGCGAGGTGCTTGATGCGCTCGGTCAGGCTCATCGGATCTCCGTGATCTCCGGTCCGCGCTCCATCGGGTCGAAGGCCGGTGCGGCGGGCTCCGGGGCCGGCGTCAGGTTCGCGGGCCCGGGCAGGCGCAGGCCGAGAAGGTCGCGCGGTGCGTGCGCCTCCGTGCCGCGGACGACGACGACGCCCGCGAAGACCTTCTCCAGGGCTTCCGCCGCGTCGGGCTCGACGGACGCCTTCCCGGTGATGACGCCGCGCACGAACCACCGCGGTCCGTCGACCCCGAGGAACCGGGCGGGGCGGTGCCCCGTGCGGCCTTCCGTGGTCCGGACGGGCAGCCGCGCGAGCAGCTCGCGCCCGAACGGCCCGGGCAGGTCGTCCACGGAGCCACCCTGCTGCACGACCGAGGCGGCGATCTCCTCGCGGATCTCGTCCCAGATGCCGTCCGTGCGGGGAGCCGCGTAGGCCTGCAGCTGCAGCTGCGAGCCGTTGAGAGACACGCTCACCGCGGAGACGACGTCGGTCGCCTTGTCGATCTCCATCCGCAGCTCCATGCCCTCGACACCGGGCACGCGCAGCGCGCCCAGGTCGACGCGCGCCACGTCGTCGTCGATCTCGTCGACGTCCCACGGACCGGTCGAGCGGTCGACGGTGTCGACGACGTCGTCGACCACCTCTGCCGCCGCGTCGGGCTCCTGCTCGGTCGCCTCGGAGTCGTCGTCGGACGCGATGGCGTCAGGCGCGATGTCGTCGGGCGCGATGTCCTTCGCGCCACGTCGGAACAGAACCACGTGCTCACTCCTTCTACCGACGCGCGGATGCGCGTCAACACCCTCGACAGTACCGCCGAGAGACAGCAACTTCGGTGCTATCCACCGACCGGCGACTGGCCCCAGCCGCCCGAGGAACCGAATCCGCCGGTGCCCCGGTGCGAACCGGGAAGGTTCTCGACCTCGACGAACCTCACCCGCTCGACCCGTTGGATCACGAGCTGCGCGATCCGGTCGCCGCGCCGCAGCTCGATCGCGTGCGCGACGTCCGTGTTGAGCAGCGTCACCGCGATCTCGCCGCGGTAGCCCGCGTCGACGGTCCCGGGCGCGTTCACGATCGTCAGACCGTGCTTCGCAGCGAGCCCCGAGCGCGGGTGCACGAACGCGGCGAAGCCGTCGGGCAGGGCGATCGCCACCCCCGTCGGGACGGTCACGCGGCCCTGCGGCGGGATCAGGACGTCGATCCGTGCGAGCAGGTCCGCTCCCGCGTCACCGGGGTGGGCGTAGGCGGGGGCCGCGAGCTCGGGGTCGAGGCGCTTGAGGAGCACCTCTGTGCTCTGGTCGTCGATCACGGGGCCCGACCCTACCGCCCGTACTGCTCCCCCGTGGCTGCTCGGCGCGGCCACGGGCGCTCGGATGGGATCCTGTGCCCATGTCGACCAGCAATCCCGTCCTGCACCCGTACTCCGAGCGCCTGTGGTTCGGTCCGGCCGGCTGGGCGGGCATCGCTGCGCTGGCGACCTTCCTCGGCATCGCGCTGCTCCCTGTGGACGGGCGGCTGGCCCTTGCCGTGGCCGTCGTCGCGCTCGTCGTGCTCGTCCTGCTCGCCGTGCGCACGACCACGCTCGTCGAGGTCTCGGCGGGCGAGCTGCGCGCGGGCTCGGCGCACATCCCCGTCGAGCTGCTCGGCGAGGTCCGCGAGCTCGACGCCGCGGCGCTACGCGCCGAGCTGGGCCCGCGCCTCGACGCGCGCGCCCACCTGTGCCTGCGCGGGTGGATCCACAGCGGCCTGCGCATCGAGCTCGCCGACCCGTCCGACCCGACGCCCTACTGGATCGTCACGACCCGCCGACCGGCGCAGCTCGCGGCGGCGCTGCGAGCTCGCTGAGAGACGACGTCGGCCGGTCACCCCGTGCGGGGCGACCGGCCGACGATCGTGAAAGGTGTGGGCGGCTCAGGCAGCGCACTCCGAGCAGACGGGGTGCCCGTCGCGCTCGTAGGCCAACTGGCTGCGGTGGTGCACCAGGAAGCAGTGCGAGCACGTGAACTCGTCGGCCTGGCGCGGGAGGACGCGAACCGACAGCTCCTCGCCGGAGAGGTCCGCGCCGGGCAGCTCGAACCCCTCTGCCGCTTCGGTCTCGTCCTCGTCCACCACGCCCGAGTTCTTGTCGGAACGCCGGGCCTGGAGCTCCTGCAGCGAGTCTTCGCTGAGGTCCTCCTCGGTCTTGCGCGGGGCGTCGTAGTCGGTAGCCATGTGTGGCGTCACACTCCGTCTTCTGCGTGGACTGATTGTTACGCGTGCTCAATGCTGGAGGCACGCGTTTTGTTCCCACGTGCGGTGGGATTGTGCACCACTTCCGGGCATCGCGCGAACGTGGACACGCGACCTGGTCGGCAGCGCCGATTCAGTCGTCGCTGTCGGCCCGCAGATCGGCCAGCAGGGAGGCCAGCTCGGCGTGCAGCGTGGGGTGCCCGGCGACGGTCATCTCGGTGCCTGGCGGGAGCCCGCGCAGGCCCGTGACCAGCGCACCTGCCTCGGTGGCGACGAGCTGCCCCGCGGCCAGGTCCCACGGCGACAGGCCCCGCTCGTAGTAGAGATCCAGGCCGCCCGAGGCAACTGTGCACAGGTCCAGCGCGGCCGATCCATTGCGACGGATGTCACGGACGCGAGGAATCACCTCGGCAACCACACGGGCCTGCGCGACCCGGCGTTCCACGCGATATCCGAACCCCGTTCCGACGAGGCTGTCGAGCAGCGTGGGAGCGCTGCGGACGTGGATCGGCGCACCGTCGAGCGTCGCCCCTCGGCCGAGCGCAGCGACGAACGTGCGGTCGTCTGCGGGTGCGTGGACGCATGCGGCCACCACCGTCCACGTCGAGGGGTCGGGCTCGCCGACGACCGCCGCGACGGACACCGAGTACGACGGAAGTCCGTAGAGGTAGTTCACGGTGCCGTCGATGGGGTCGACGACCCAGGTGATGCCGGAGGTCCCCGCGCTGGAGCCCCCCTCCTCCCCCAGGATCGCGTCGTCCGGTCGCAGCGCAGCGAGCCGCGCGCGCAGGTGGGCCTCGACCGCCAGGTCCATCGCGGTGACGACGTCCTGCGCGCTCGACTTGGTGCCCGAGACCTCGACGTGCTCGGGCCGCCCCGCCCGGATCATCTCTCCCGACTCGACGGCGATCGTGCGCGCCACGTCGACCAGCTCGTCCAGCAGGGCAGTGCTCACGGGGATGTCCATGGGCCCCATCCTGGCGTCAGCGGCGCCGGCCCCGCAGTCCGGGCCACGGACCGGGCGCCTCGACCTGGAACCTCAGCGCCAGGACTCGGGCCGCGAAGATCGCGAGCACCACGCACACGACCGCGGTCGGGCTCGCGAGATCCGCCTCCCAGAGCACGGCGATGACCGAGGCGCCGATCAGCGCGGGGATCGCGTAGAGCTGGCGGTGGTGCAGCACGACGGGGACCTCGCCCGTGAGCAGGTCGCGCAGGATGCCGCCGCCCACCCCGGTCAGCACGCCGACGAAGACCGCTGCGATGAGCGTCGTGCCGTGCTCGAGCCCCTTGATCGCGCCGACCACCGTGAACAGGGCCAGCGCGCCCGCGTCGAGCAGCACGATCGAGCGGCGCGCCCGCTCGAGCCGGGGATGGAAGAAGTACATGACCAGGCCACCGAGCACCGCGGTCGTGACGAACCGCCAGTCCGAGATGCCGACCGGCGGCACCGCACCGATCAGCACGTCCCGGAGCAGGCCGCCGCCGAGCCCGGCCGCCCAGGCCAGCGCCAGGATGCCGAAGACGTCGAACTGCTTGCGCACCCCGGCGAGCGCGCCGGCGAGCGCACCGACGAACACACCCACGAACTCGAGGAACGGCTCGAACGGCAGCTCGGCGGTCACCCGCGCATCATCGCAGCAGGGCTGCGCGCCTGAGCGTGCGGCGCGCGCGTCGGCGTGCAGGCACGTGATTACGCGCGCGAATCACCGCCACGGTTCCCCGGCATCCGGCTGGACGGGTGGCAGGCTCGTCCCGAGTTACTGGGAGGTCCGATGGAAGAGCTCGAGCTGGTCGGTCTGCACGAGGACGGGGAGCACCTCGTCCTGGTCCGACCCGACGGCGGACGCTTCCGTGTCCGCATCGACGAGACGCTGCGCGCAGCCGTCCGACGCGACCGCCCGCAGCTGGAGCAGCTGCGCGCCGAGGGCGCCGGGAACCTCAGCCCCCGCGAGATCCAGGCGCGCATCCGCGCGGGCGCCACGACGCAGGAGGTGGCCGACCAGTCGGGTCTGCCGGTCGAGCACGTGCGGCGGTTCGAGGGCCCCGTGCTCGCCGAGCGCGAGTACGTCGCCGAGCAGGCCCAGGCGACCCGCATCGGCCGCGACTCGGGTGCACCGACCCTCGGCGACCTCGTGACCGATCGCCTCGCCGCGCGTGGCGTCGACATCGCGTCCCTCTCCTGGGACGCCGCGCGGGACGCCGCAGGTCCCTGGGTCGTGCTCGCGCGCTTCTCGGTCGATGACGCCCACCACGAGGCCCGCTGGATCTTCGACCAGAGCGCGCGGTCCGTGACCGCGGACGAGGACGAGGCCCGCTGGCTCTCCGAGACGGAGATCGCCGAGGAGCCCGCCGCCCGGCGGCACCTCGCCGCCGTGCGCGACGTGGTCTTCGACTTCCAGACGACCGTGGCGGCTGACACAGCCACGAGGTCGACGGCATCGGGCAAGGCCGCGGTCGAGCCGGCTCCGGACCCCGTCGACGAGACGCACCTGCTGCTCGACGACCTGAGCACGCGCCGCGGCGTTCGTCAGGCGATCGAGGTCGAGGTCGAGGACGACGACGCCGACGAGTTCGAGGGCTTCGGCCCGCAGCACGCGTTCGACTTCTCGCGGCTCGAGGAGTCGGTGCCCGGAGCGCATCCGTCTGACGCCGACGACGCGGCGGAGGCCGTGGTCCTGCCCGTGCCCGTGCGCCCGACGTACATCACGGCGCTCTCGTCCGACTCGCGCCCGACCACGGACTCGGCCGAGCCGGTCGCCGTCGAGGTCAGCGCACCCGATGCGGCCGAGAGCGACGAGGGCGAGCGCCCGCGCGGTCGCCGCGGACGCGCCAAGGTGCCGAGCTGGGACGAGATCGTCTTCGGCGCACGCCCGGAGTAGGGCTCAGCCGCGCGGTTGCCCCGCCGGCACGACCGCCGAGCGGCTCACGTGCCGAGCGGCAGCGGCAGGGTCTGCGCCGTCGACAACGTCTGCGGGCTCGGCGAGGCGGCACGCGCGGTGGCAGCGGTCATCCGCCGCATGTGGTGGCGGCGGCACAGCACCTCGTACCCGACCTCGTCGGCGCCGGCCTGCACGTCACCGACCACGACCTGCGCACCCTCGACGACCATGACCCCGCCCACCGTCCTGGCGTTGTGGGTCGCGCGCGCGCCGCACCAGCACAACGCACGGACCTGGAGCACCTCCACCCTGTCCGCCAGCTCGACGAATCGCGCGGACCCCGGGAACAGCTCGGCGCGGAAGTCGGTCGAGATGCCGAACGCGAAGACGTCGACCCCGAGCTCGTCGACCGCGCGCGCGAGCTGCTCGACCTGCGCCGCGGCGTAGAACTGCGCCTCGTCACAGATCACGTAGTCGACGGGGCGTCCCGCGGTGCGCCGCGCGATCACCTCTGCCCAGAAGTCCGTCGTGTCGTCGACCTCGCACGCCTCGTGCACCAGTCCGAGACGCGACGAGATGGTCGCGGTCCCCGCCCGGTCCTGACGCGTGAACAGCACGCCGTCGCGACCGCGAGCGGCGTGGTTGTGGTGCATCTGCAGCGCCAGCGTGGACTTCCCGCAGTCCATCGTGCCGGAGAAGAAGACGAGCTCGGCCATGCTCAGCAGCCCTTCGACGGGGCGGACGGTGGACTCACGCGACGACGATGCACGGCACCAGCATCTCGTGCGGCGTGAGGGAACCGTGCACGCCGACGAGGTCGAGCGACGCCGACGACTGCGTCCGGGAGTCGACGACCGTCGCGCGGCCGAGCATGGCGACGACCACGTCACCGATGATCGGCGCGACCCAGGAGTCGACCTGCCCGAACAGCCCGGCGGAGACGGCCTCGTCACGCGTCGCGACGAAGGCGTGCTCACCCAGCGCGTCGCTCCAGCGATCGCGTACGTCCTCGGGGTCCGCGCCGGCCTCGAGGTGCAGGTGCATCGCGCGCGGCTCGCCGGCGACCAGCGCGACGTCGGCCGCGAGCAGCGGCGAGTGCGCGACGTCCCAGCGCGCGGTGAGGTCGACGTCCACCATGCCGTGGTCGGCCGTGACGAGGATCGTCGTGCCGCGCGGAACAGAGCGAGCCAGTCGCCCGAGCTCCGCGTCCAGCTCGGCGAGGGCGTCGCCCCACTGCCACGAGCCCCAGCCGTGATGGTGCCCGGCCTTGTCGACCTCGCCCCAGTACAGGTACGCCAGGCCAGGTGCACGCAGCGCGGCGACGGTCGCGTCGACGCGCGCGGCGAGCGACTCCGCCGTCCGGTACCCGGCCCCACGCAGCGCCGCGGTCGTCAGGCCCGAGCCCTCGAACCGAGCCGGTCCGATGCTGGTGACCGGAAGTCCGGCAGCGACGATCCGCTCGAACATGGTCTCGCGGCGCTGCCACTGCGCGGCGGGCGGCAGGTCCGTCCACGAGACCAGGTTGCCCAGGCGACCCGTTGCGGGGTCCCGCACGGTGTACCCGAGCATCCCCGTGCCACCTGGCGGGACCGCGACGCCGAACGTGCCCATCGCCGTCGCGGTGGTCGACGGGAACGTGCTGGTCAGCGGGGTCGACTCGGCGACGAGCGGTCGCAGGAACCGCGCGTGCCCCGCCCGTTCGACGAGGTTGGTGTAGCCGAGCCCGTCCACGAGCACCACGCACACGCGCGTCGCGTCGGGCAGCCCGATCTGCGCACGGGCGTCCGCACCGCCGAGGTCGAGGCCGAGGGAGGACGCGACCGCCGGCAGCACCGTTCCGAGGCACTCCGGGCCGGAGCCCGGGAGCACGAGGCCCGCGGTCTGCGCGACGACGGCGAGGTCGCGCGACGGCGAGCCCGAAGGCAGCGGGGCGGTCTGCGTCACGGCCGCACGCTCACCGGTTGCCGGCGCTCGCCGCGGACAGGACCCGCGCGAACGCCGTCGCCGCTCGGACGGAGTCCTCGCCCTCGGCGGCAGCGCTGACGCGCACGACCACGTCGTCCGGGGTGAGCGTGCCCGTCAGGCCGTGGTCGGCGTCGCAGGACGGGTCGCCGCAGGTCGCCGGCTCGAGATCGACCCTCGACACTGCGCCCCAGCCGATCGCAAGGGTCAGCTCGAGCGCCGACCTGCCTGCCTTGTGCTTGGCGGGCTCGGGCACGACGTGCGTGAGCGCGACCGAACGCAGCTCCGACAGCGGCACGGACTCGGTCGTCGCCGACGCGCTCGCCGACGGATGCTCGAGGTCGGCCGGGTGGTCGTCGACGTGCGCGCACACCAGGCGCGTCGGCGTCAGCACGAGCACCGTGACGTGGCGCCGCACCTCGGCGGCGTCGAACGTCGTCTCGGGGTGCACCAGATGAGCGACGACGGGCTCGTCGGCGAGGGCGATGTCGAGGACGTCCGCGACCAGCTCCGGGTAGTAGCCGGCTCGGTGCAGGTCCTGACGCAGGGCAGCGAAGGCAGCGGGCACTCCCCCATCCTTCCACTCCGTCGGCAGGCTCGGTCTCGCGAGCTCACACCCGCTGCAGGCGACGGGGCCCGTCGGCGCGGTCGCCGGGCGCCACGCTCGCGCGCGCGCCGAGGACCACGGCGCCGCTCTCGGCGACCACGACCGGGTTGAGCTCGAGCGAACGCAGCTCGGGAAGGTCGTCGCACAGCACGGCGACCCGCGCGATGACGTCCTCGAGCGCCCCGACGTCGAGCGCCGGCAACCCGCGGTACCCGAACAGCCGCGGCGCGGCGCGCGCGGATCGGACGAGGTCCGCGACGTCGACGTCGGTGAGCGGTGGAACCCCGTAGCTGACGTCGCCCAGGAGGTCGGACGCGTCGCCCGCGAGCCCGAAGCTCACGATCGGTCCGAAGAGCGGGTCCTCGACGGTGCGCACGACGCACGCCGAGCCACGCGCTGCCATGGCCTGCACCTCGAGCGGCGGACGATCGGGCTCGTCGGCGTGGTTCGCCGCGAGGGCCAGCACGTGGGCGACGTCGGCGCGCAGGCCGGCCTCGTCGTCGATGTCGAGCCGGACGCCGCCGAGGTCCGCGCGGTGACGCAACGCCGGCGCGGTCGTCTTGACCGCGACCGGCCACCCGATCCTGCGGGCCACCTCGACGGCCTCGTCGGCGTCGTGCACGCCGTACGCCGGGAGCACCGCCACGCCCACGGTCGCGAGGAGCTCCGCGGTCTGCTGCGCGTCGAGCGTGAGCGTGACCGGACCGGCGTCGGCCAGCCAGCCCCCGACCAGGCGGCGCGCCGCCGGCAGGTCGACCCCCTCCGGGTGCAGCGGGAGCCCGCGGTCCCGGTCTCGACGGGCCGCGTAGCGCGCGGCGCGGCCCAGGGCGAGCGCGGCGTCCTCGGGAACGCTGTACGCGGGGACCGTCCGGGCGCGCCCCTCGTCGTCCAGGGCCGTGAGCTCGGGCGTGATCCCGTGCAGGCCGAGGATGCACGCGGTCGTCGCGCGACCCGTGCGGGCCGCCGCAGCCGCGACGGCACCCGCGAGCGCCGGGTCGGGAAGCCCGATCGTCGGCACGAGCACGACGATGACGACGTCGACGCCCGGGTCCGCGTACAGCGCGTCCACGTGCGCGGCCGCCTCCGACGGGTCGAGACGCTCGGGCACGATGGTCACGGCGCCGGGCACGACGAGCCCCGCGGCGACGGCTGCACCGGCGACGAGCGCCGCCACCGACGCCGAGCTCGCGAGGATCCCGACGCGGCGCCCCGTCGGCATGGGCTGGTGCGCGAACACCTGGACCACGTCCAGCAGCTGGTGCGTGTTCTCGACGCGGATGACGTCCGCCTGGCGAAGCATCTCGTCGAGCGCTCGCGGGCTCGCGTGCGTCGGGCGAACCGCGTGGCCGGGCGGCGCGATCGGCCCCGAACGCCCCGTCGTCACCACGACCACCGGCTTCGCCAGCGCCAGCCTGCGGGCGATCCGGGAGAACTTGCGCGGGTTGCCGATCGACTCCAGGTACACGCCCACGACGTCGGTGCCGTCGTCGTCGGCCCAGAACTGCATGACGTCGTTGCCCGAGACGTCGGCGCGGTGACCGGCCGAGACGAGCTCGGCGATGCCCAGGCCGCGCCGGCGGACCGCCGCGAGCAACGAGACGGCCAGCGGAGCGGACTGGCAGAACAGCCCGACGCGCCCCCGGGCCGGGACGTCCGCGGCGAGCGACGCGTTGAGCCAGCCGTCGTCCGACGCCACGAGCACGCCGTACGACGCGGGGCCGATCACGCGCATGCCCGCCGCGTGGGCGACGCGCAGCAACGCGCGCTGCCGGTCCAGCCCCTGCGGCCCGAGCTCGGCGTACCCGGCTGACAGGAGCACGAGCGCCCGGACGCCGAGGCGGGCCAGGACCCGCACGACGCCGATCGCGTCGCGCGCGTCGACGGCCACCAGCGCGAGCTCGATCGGCCCCGCCACGAGCTCGACGGCGTCGTAGGCGTGGACGCGGGCGTCGGTGGTCGTCACACCGACGGCGTTCACCTCGAGCGTCGCGTCGCCCGCGCACACGTTGGCGAGCGCGACGGAGGCCACGTCGGCGAGCGGCGAGCCGGGGTCTCCGGGGCCGACGACGAGCACGGAGCGTGCGCGAAGGATGGCCCGCACCGACAGCGCCTCCGCGCGGTGCTCGCGGTCGGCCATCACGGCGAGCGAGCGGTCGGTCGGGTCGATGTCGAAGCCGACCGCGACGATGCCGTCCTCGGTGCGCTGCCGCACCGCGTAGCCCGCGTCCTTGAAGACCCCGATCATCCGGCCGTTCTGCGGCAGCACCTCGGCGACGAACCTGCGCACGCCGCGTTCGCGAGCGGCCGCCGCGAGGTGCTCGAGCAGCACGGACCCCAGCCCGCGTCCCTGGTGCGCGTCGGAGACGTTGAAGGCGACCTCGGCCTCGTCGGGCCCGATCCGGTCGTACCGCGCGACGCCGAGGATCTGCTCGGCGCCGTCGAGACCGGCGGCGACCGCGACGAGCGCGACCCGGTCGACGTGATCGACCGTGACCAGCCGCTCGAGGTCCCGCGGCGGCAGCCGCTCCAGCGGCGCGAAGAAGCGCAGGTAGGTCGAGCGCTCGGACTGCCCGACGTGAAAGGCCTGGAGCGCGTCGGCGTCGTCAGGACGGATGGGCCGGATCTGCGTGGTCGTGCCGTCCGGCAGGACCACGTCCGCCTCCCACGCGGTCGGATATCCCGCGGCGGTGGCAGCACCGCCACCGGGCGCGTGAGCGGCCCGACCTGCGTCGTCGGTGACGTCTGCCATGCACGCCAGGCTAGTGCGCACCCGCGTGCCGCGTGCCGGGTCCGCGCCGTGGCAGGCGACAATGGTCGGCGCACCACAGCCCGGCCCCGAGGAGCACTCCGCATGGCGCGTCGCCCCGCGACACCCGACCTTCCGCCCGACGACGTCGTCGAGCGGATCATCGACATCGACGTCGCGACCGAGATGGAGGGCTCGTTCCTCGAGTACGCGTACTCGGTCATCTACTCGCGCGCCCTGCCGGACGCCCGCGACGGGCTCAAGCCCGTGCAGCGACGCATCCTGTTCCAGATGTCCGAGATGGGCCTGCGCCCGGATCGGCCCTACGTGAAGTCGGCGCGCGTGGTCGGCGACGTCATGGGCAAGCTGCACCCGCACGGCGACACCGCGATCTACGACGCGATGGTGCGACTCGCGCAGCCATTCTCGCTGCGCCTGCCGCTCATCGACGGCCACGGCAACTTCGGCTCGCTCGACGACGGCCCCGCCGCGCCCCGGTACACCGAGGCGCGCATGGCGCCCGCGGCGATGGCGATGACGGTCGGGCTCGACGAGGACGTCGTCGACTTCGTGCCGAACTACGACAACAAGCTCACCCAGCCCGAGGTGCTCCCGGCCGCGATCCCGAACCTGCTGGTCAACGGCGCGGCCGGCATCGCCGTCGGCATGGCGACCAACATGGCGCCGCACAACCTCGTCGAGGTGATCGCCGCGGCCCGTCACCTCGTGCAGCACCCGGCGGCGACGCTCGAGGAGCTCATGCGGTTCGTCCCCGGGCCCGACCTGCCGGGCGGCGGCAAGATCGTCGGGCTCGACGGCGTGCGCGACGCCTACCGCACGGGCCGCGGGGCGTTCAGGACGCGCGCGACGGCACGCGTCGAGAACGTGACGCCGAAGCGCAAGGGCATCGTCATCACGGAGCTGCCCTACGGGGTCGGCCCGGAGAAGGTCATCGAGAAGATCAAGGAGGGCGTCCAGACCAAGAAGCTCTCCGGCATCTCGGCCGCGGTCGACCTCACCGACCGGCAGCACGGCCTGCGCCTCGTCGTCGAGGTCAAGACGGGGTTCAACCCGGACGCGGTCCTCGAGCAGCTCTACCGGTTCACGCCGCTCGAGGACTCGTTCTCGATCAACAACGTCGCGCTCGTCGACGGCCAGCCCAGGACGCTCGGGCTGCGCGAGCTGCTCGTCGTCTGGGTCGACCACCGGATCGTGGTGATCCGTCGCCGCTCGGAGCACAGGCTCGCGAAGCGGCTCGAGCGGCTGCACCTCGTCGAGGGCCTGCTCATCGCCATCGTCGACATCGACGAGGTCATCCAGGTGATCCGCGCCTCCGACGACGCCGACGCGGCGCGCACCCGCCTGCGCAGCGTGTTCGACCTGTCCGAGCCGCAGGCCGAGTACATCCTCGAGCTGCGGCTGCGGCGCCTGACCAAGTTCTCCCGCATCGAGCTCGAGCGCGAGCAGGCGCAGCTGACGGCCGAGATCGCCGAGCTGCGCGAGATCCTCGGCGACGACGCGCGCCTTCGCGCCCTCGTGTCCGACGAGATGGCCGAGGTCGCCGCCACCTACGGCACGCCGCGCCGCACCATCCTGCTCGACTCCGCGGGCGGCACGTCCGTGACGGGCGCCCCGGCGGCCGGACGAACGGCGGCCGCGCCGCTCGAGATCGCGGACTCCCCCACGTGGGCGCTGCTGTCCACCACGGGTCTGCTCGCGCGCACCGCGTCCGACGAGCCGATCACCCGGACCGACGAGTCACGCCGCAGCAAGCACGACGCCCTGGGCGCGGCCGTGCTGACGACAGCGCGCGCGGACATCGGCGCCGTGACCTCCCTGGGGCGCATGGTGCGCGTCTCCGTCCTCGACCTGCCCGCGCTGCCGCCGACCGACGGCACCCCGTCGCTCTCGGGTGGCGTGCCGGTGCCGGAGGTGGTCACGCTCGGACCCGGCGAGCGTGTGCTTGCGCTCGCGTCGCTCGCCGCCGACGCCCCGACGCTCGCGCTGGCGACGGCGCAGGGCGTCGTCAAGCGCGTCGCCGCGGGCGACGTGCCGGGCAACCGGGACGCGTGGGAGATCGTCGCGCTCAAGCCGGGCGACGAGGTCGTCGGCGCTGTCGCGGTCGCGGACGACGACGAGCTGGTGCTCATCAGCTCGGACACCTCGCTGCTGCACTTCGCGGCGTCGGCCGTCCGCCCGCAGGGCCGCGCGGCAGGTGGCATGGCCGGCATCAAGCTCGCGGCCGGGCACCGGGTCGTCGCGTTCGGTGCCGTGCCGTCGGGCCGGGCGTCCGACGCGGTCGTGGTGACCGTCGCCGGTTCGTCGTCGGCGCTTCCCGGGACGCAGTCCGGGACCGCGAAGGTCTCTCCCTTCGAGGTCTACCCGGGCAAGGGCCGCGCGACCGGCGGGGTGCGCGCCCACCGGCTGCTCAAGGGCGAGGACGCGCTCATCCTCGCCTGGGTGGGCGTCGGCCCGGCGTGGGCAACCGGCTCGGCGGGCCAGTCCGTCGACCTGCCGCCCGTCGACCAGCGTCGTGACATGTCGGGCGTGCCACTGCCCGCGCCGGTCCACTCGATCGGCTGACCGCCCGACCTGCAGCGCTCTAGCTGGCTCACCTCGATAGCGTGCGCTGCATGGCCCGGGCGGATGTGTGGTTCGACGGTGACGCCCCGAGGAGCGACGCCGAGTCGCTGTTCCTCTCCGGGGTACGTGACCACCGCGATGACTGGATCGCGGCCGGGCTCACTCCGGCGCTCACCTCGACGCTCGCGATCTTGGTGCCCCTGTACCTGCAGGTCGACCTCCCCGGAATACCCCGCCGGCTCGTCAACCTGCAGGTCGGCTTCTGGCACGAGTCGCCGCAGGGCACCGGCGTCGAGGCCGAATGGGGAGACAGCTACCTCCTCGACGGCGGAAGGCCACGGGGCCTCGACCACTTCACGTCTCCGGCCGAGCCGCAAGAGCAGGCCGAGGTCGCGTCGCGATGGCTCATCGAGCAACTTGCTCGACCCATCGAACAGTCTGAATGGGTGTCGTCGTCAGGTGACGTCGTCGGTCAGAGATGGACCTTTGCGGACACCGGTGAGCTCCTGTCTCGCACCGGTGCGGCCCGTCGGCGACGCTCTCGACGACCACCAGATCGCGTGAGCCGCGTCCGATGAAAGGTACGGCGAGTCAGACGACGAGCGCCACGACGTTGTCCCGCCCCGGCACCGACTTCGCGCGCGGGGCGGCGACGGGCGCGCGCCGCACCGCCCGGTTGCGCACGACGACGCCGCCGACGATGAGCGACTGGCCGACCAGGTAGGTCACCATGACCCAGAAGTCCTGGCCGGGCAGCGTCCAGCCGGGCACGAACTGGTTGAGCGCGATCAGTCCGTCCGAGACGAGGAACACAGCGCCTCCCGCCGCGACGAGCGGGCCGACGCCCGTGGCGAGCACCGCCATCGCGGTGAGAACGCCGCCGTACACGGCGACGGGGAGGGCGAGGCTGCCGGCGTGCGGCAGGCACGCCGCCATCAGCACGACGAGGACCACCGCGTACGGAACGAGCAGCGCGGGCCGACGGTGCAGCACCGAGCGCCGCACGTCGGGGGCGAACGCGACCACGTAGGCGACCTGCGCCACGAGGAAGCACCCCACCATGGCCAGGAACGCCGCGTCGCCATCGAGCAGCCTCGGCACCGAGTCGCCGAGCCACGAGGCCCCCAGCGCGACGGTCGCCCACCGCACGAGGTGGCCGCGCGGCCACCGCGTCGCGGCGAGCAGCACGCCGGCGAGCAGCGGCATCAGGATCGCCTGGCTGACGTCGGCGAGCGTGTCGGCCCCCGTGAGCAGCGCGCCGAGGTGCACGAGCGCGGCGAGGACGAACGCGGCGACCCACCCACGGGCCGCGAGGGACAGACGGAGCACCCTGACCTCCTGGCGCCGGACGACGTCGTCCAGCGAGACGAGCGCCGTTGCCTCGTCGCGCGGCGCAGCAGGATGCTAACCCGACGCGGACGGGATCTCGGCCCGCCAAGCGGGTGGTTCAGAGCTCGATGGTCCGCAGCTGCGAGCCGTGGAACACGACGTACCCGAGCCGGGCGTAGAGGCCGTGCGCACCGGACGGGTTCTCGGTGTCGACGCCGAGCTCCGCGTACTGCATCCCGTCGGCCCGGTACGCGAGCATCGCCGCCAGCAGCAGGTCGACCGCGACGCCGCGACCCCGCCAGGCGGGCCGGACGCCGAGGAGCTCGGTGTAGCCGGAGGTGTGGCCCGCCACGGGCCAGTCCTGCTCGTACCGGCCCGAGATCAGGTAGCCGGCGACCTCGCCCGACGCCTCGTCGAGGGCGGCGAAGCTCCAGGTGGGCGCGAACATCGCGCGGCCCGCCGCCCACTGGGCCGGCGTGCGGGGCTCGCTGCCCCAGTGGCTGGCGAACGCCTCGTTGTGGGCCAGACGCATCTGCTCGTCGAGCTCGGGCGACCACGGCACGACGCGGATGCCCGCCGCGCCGGTCGATGCGGGCAGGTCACCGTCGAGCGGCCGTCGCATCTCGGTGTAGTACCGGATCGGGGTCAGTCCTGCCGCGTCGAGCAGCGCGAGGCTGGCGGCCGCGTTGTCGTCGGCGAAGACGCCGATGCGCGCCGGCACCTGCTTCCCGGTCGCCACGATCCGCTGCCGCCCCCGCGCCACGGACCAGGCGAGCACCTGGCGCCCGATGCCCCGACCGCGCCACTGCGGATCCACACCGCCCGAGAGGAACGCTCGGACGACCTTCGTGTCCCCCGCGGGCTGGTCGACGAGCGCCCACGCACGCAGCGTGCCCTCACCGTCGAACCCGCCGATGGTGTCCTCGGCCGGGTCGATGCCCTCGTCGTCGAGCCGCTCCTCGGCCTCCTCGCGCGACGTGCGGTACGGCGCCTCGTCGGCGCTCTCGACGGCGTCGAGCAGGCGCGTGACCTCGTCGACGTCGGCCGCGGTCAACGCCCGCCAGGCCAGACCCGTCGACTCGTCCGGGAGCGGCGCCACGCGCGGCGCGCGCACACGGTCGGACAGGGAACCTTCGTCGGTGCTCACCGGTCCACCCTGACCAACAACCGCGATCAGGGCAACGTCATTCACGCCGTGCGGTCGCTTCGTGCGGCACGTCGACCAGTGCCACGGCCGGTGCGCGTCACGCGTCGATGCGGCTGCGGTCCAGGTTGTCGGCGCCCGCGACGATGAAGTCCTTGCGAGGGGCCACCTCGGAGCCCATCAGCAGCTCGAACACCTCGTCGGCACGTGCGGCGCCCTCGACGGTGACGCGCCGCAGGGTGCGGTGCCGCGGGTCCATCGTGGTCTCCGCGAGCTGGTCGGCATCCATCTCCCCGAGGCCCTTGTAGCGCTGGATGTCCTCCTTGTAGCGCTTGCCCGCGCGGTCCAGCTTCTTGAGCGTCGCCGCCAGCTCGGCCTCGGAGTAGGTGTAGACGTACTCGTTCTTGCGCCCACCGCCGCCGATCACCTCGATGCGGTGCAGCGGCGGTACTGCGGCGAACACGCGGCCGGCCTCGACCAGGGGCCGCATGTAGCGGAACAGGAGCGTCAGCAGCAGGGTGCGGATGTGGGCGCCGTCGACGTCGGCGTCGGTCATCAGCACGATCTTGCCGTAGCGCGCGGCCTCGAGGTCGAACGAGCGGCCCGACCCGGCGCCGACCACCTGGATGATCGCTGCGCACTCGGCGTTCTTGAGCATGTCCGTGATGGACGCCTTCTGGACGTTGAGGATCTTGCCGCGGATGGGCAGCAACGCCTGGAAGTCGGAGCTGCGCGCGAGCTTGGCGGTGCCGAGCGCCGAGTCTCCCTCGACGATGAACAGCTCGCTGCGGTCGACGTCGTCGATCCGGCAGTCCGCGAGCTTGGCCGGCAGCGACGAGGTCTCGAGCGCGTTCTTGCGGCGCGAGATCTCCTTCTGCTTGCGCGCCGACAGGCGGGCGCGCATCTCGCCGACGATCTTGTCGAGCAGCAGGCTGGACTGCGCCTTGTCGTCCCGCTTGGGTGAAGCGAAGATCGCCGCGAGCTGCGTCTCGACGACGCGGCTGGCGATGGCGCGCACGGGGCCGGTCCCGAGGACCTCCTTGGTCTGGCCCTCGAACTGCGGCTCGGCGAGCCGGACGGTCACGACGGCCGTGAGGCCGGCGAGCACGTCCTCCTTCTCGATCTTCTCGGTCAGCGCGTCCTTCGCGGTGATCTTCAGCCGCCGCGCGTTCAGCTCGACCTGCTTGCGCAGCACCTTGAGCAGCCCGGCCTCGAAGCCGGCCTGGTGCGTCCCGCCCTTGGGCGTCGAGATGATGTTGACGAAGCTGCGCATCTCCGTGTCGTAGCCCGTGCCCCAGCGCAGCGCCACGTCGACCTCGCACGTGCGCGAGACCTCCTGCGGCGTCATGTGGCCGCGCTCGTCGAGCACGGGCACCGTCTCGGTGAACGTGCCCGAGCCGGTGAGGTTCCACGTCGCCGTGACGGCCGTGTCCGGAGCGAGGTGGTCGACGAAGTCGACGACGCCACCGCTGTGGAAGAACGTCTCCTCGTGCGGTCCGTTCTCGCCGGGCGTGCCCGCGATCCCGCGCTCGTCGCGCACGACAAGCGTCAGCCCGGGCACGAGGAAGCTCGTCTGGCGGGCGCGCGTCACGAGCTCGTCGTAGGAGAAGACGGCCGTCTTGGGGAAGATCTGCCGGTCGGCCCAGTAGCGGACGCGCGTTCCGGTGCGGGCGCGCGCCGTCTTGCCGACGACCGCGAGCTCCGAGCCCGAGACGAACGGCTCGAACGGCGAGTCCGGCGTGCGGCCGCCGCGGTCGTCGAACACCCCGGGCTCGCCGCGGTGGAACGTCATCTGGTACGTCTTGCCGCCCCGGTCCACCTCGACGTCCAGGCGCGACGACAACGCGTTGACGACGGAGGCGCCGACGCCGTGCAGGCCGCCCGAAGCCCCGTAGGAGCCGCCGCCGAACTTTCCGCCCGCGTGCAGCTTGGTGAACACGACCTCGACGCCCGTCAGGCCCGTCTTCGGCTCGATGTCCACCGGGATGCCGCGGGCGTTGTCGCGGACCTCGACCGAGGAGTCCGCGTGCAGCACGATCTCGATGCGGTCGCCGAAGCCGCCGAGCGCCTCGTCGACGGAGTTGTCGATGATCTCCCACATGCAGTGCATGAGGCCGCGGCTGTCGGTGGTGCCGATGTACATGCCAGGGCGCTTGCGGACGGCCTCGAGGCCCTCGAGCACCGAGAGGTGGCGGGCCGTGTAGCCGGACTGCGAGGAGGTCGTCGTCACGCGGCGATCGTAACCGCGCCCACTGTCACGGCCCGAGAACGACACCGGGTTGCCCGAGATGACCGGGCTCGCGCGGGTGCGGGGATTTCAGACTCGTCACGAACCGGTGACAGTTCTGTACGCGGGTAGCGAACCACCCGCCGCCAGTGGCATGTATCGCGCTCCGGGATGGTTCTATGTCTATGTGACTGGGACGATGACTGAACCGCTGACCGCAGCCGACCGCTGCGACCGCTGCAACGCGCAGGCGTATGTCCGCGTGGTCCTGCCGGTCGGAGAGCTCCTCTTCTGCGCGCACCACGCGCGCGAGCACGCACCGAAGTTCGAGGAGCTCGCCACCCACGTCCACGACGAGACGGACCGCCTGCTTGCCGAGCACGGCGCCGGCGCTGGAGCCGCGAGCGTCTGAGCACGCACGCACGAGACGACACGAAGGCCCGGACCTGATGGTCCGGGCCTTCGTCGTACGTCCGCGGCGCGCCGGGCCTCAGTGGAGCGCGAGCTCGGCCTCGGCCACCTCGGACTCTTCACCCTCGACGCCACGCTCGGACTCCGGAGCGCCGACACCGTCGACGAAGGCCAGGTGCGGCACCGCCACCACGGCGGCGATGATCGCCATCGCGCCGCCCACCACGAGCGGGAGCCGCAGGTCGATGCGCGACACGAGCCCGCCGAGCAGCGCCCCGCACGGCGCGAGACCCCAGACGAGCGTGCGCGTCGCGCCGTTGACGCGTCCGAGCATCGCTCCCGGCACGATCAGCTGCCGCACGGTCGACGACTGCACGTTCCACACCGTTGCCGACATCGCCGCGACGGCCATCGCGACGGCGGCCACCAGGATCCCGGCGGTCCCGCGCGGCACGAGCGCCAGCGCGACGAACGCCAGGCCCGTCATGGCGGTCGCACTCACCATCACGCGTCGCCGGCCGAGCTTGCGCCCGAGCACCGGCGAGCCGATCGCACCGGCGACTCCCCCGAGCGCCATGCCGGCGGTCAGGACACCGAGCGCGGCCTCGGGCACGCCGACGCCGCGCACGAGGTAGAACATCAGCGAACCCTGGGCGAACTGCAGCGTGAGCGCGATCGTCGCGGTCACCAGGACCAGCCCGCGCAGGTCGGGGTGCGTGAACGTGTACCGCAGCCCGGCGCGCGTCGCAGCCCACAGGCTCTCCTCAGGCGCGGGCTCCTCCGCGGCCGCGGCGGGCTCGGCTGCCGGCTCGGTCGACGGGTGCGCCACGGGCCTGCCCGCCCGTCGCGGCAGCGTCAGGACGAGGACGGCTGCACCGGCGTACGCGAGCGCACCCACGACCATCGGCAACGGCACCGCGACGGAGAACAGCGCGGCTCCGAGCGGCAGCGCGACCATCCCCTGCATCACGAGCTCACCGGCCTGGAAGCGCGAGTTGGCGGTGTCGAGGCGTTCGACGGGCACGAGGCTCGGGACCATCGCCTGCGCGGCGCCGTCGGCCAGGGTCTCGACGCACGCGGCGAGGAACACCGTCGCGAACAGCAGCCACAGCGGGATGCCGACCGTCGCTGCGACGATCGCCAGCACGACGTAAGCGGCCGCACGGGCCAGCGCACCACCACCCATCACGCGGCGCCTGTCGCTGCGGTCGACGACCGCGCCCGAGAGCACACCGAGCAGCAGCCACGGCAGGAACGTCAGCGCCGTGACGACCGAGACGACGAACGGGTCGTCGCTGAGCCGCATCGCGAGCAGCGGCATGACCACCATGGCGACCCCGTCGGCGAGGTTGCTCGCCAGGCTGGCCGACCACAGACGGTGGAACGCCCCGGGCAGGGGCACGGAGTTCGTGCTCATCGTCAGACCTCCTCGTCGGGTGCCGCTGCGCCGCTGCCCGCGGCCTCGCGACGTGGGAATGCACGGATCTGCACCTCGACGACGCGCGCGCCCTCGGGGCGCTCGGCGTCCCTCCCCCGCGTGCGGGTCGCCCATGCCTCGAGCACGGCCATCAGGTCCTCGGCCATCTCGGACAGCTCGTCGGGCGTGAGGATCGCGAGGTCGGTCACGTCCTCCGCGTGCCCCTGCCACTCGTCCTCGAGCCCCGCGGCGGCTCGCGCCCGGTAGTCGGCCGCGGCCTCGAACCGCAGACGCAGCCACTCGTCGGCGAAGACCTGCAGCGACTCGCGCGCCGCCGGACCGGTCAGCTCGGCGCCGCTGAGCAGCTGCCGCGTGTGCGGGATCTGCCACCACCGCTCGCGAGCCGTGCCCCTGCCGACGACCTCCTCGACGAACCCGTGGGCGGCCAGCTGCCGCAGGTGGTAGCTCGTCGCGCCCGACGACTCCCCCAGCATGTGGCCGAGGCCGCTGGCGGTCGCGGGGCCGGCGCTGAGCGCGTCGAAGATGCGGATGCGCAGCGGGTGCGCGAGCGCCTTGAGCCTGGTGGCGTCGACGACGGCGTCGGTCCGCTCGGGCTGCTGCGGAGTCTGCGGGTCAGTGGGCATGTCGGACACACTACGACTGCAAAGGTTTCTTTGCAAGCCTTTCTTTGCAACTGTTCCTTTGCACGTCTCGCGCGCACCCGTCGGCATCGAGCCCGCCGACGCGGACACAACGAGACGTGCCCCCCGCCGCGAACGGCGAGGGGCACGTCATGCCTGGTGGACGCTCAGTCCAGGTAGTCCCGCAGGACCTGCGACCGCGACGGGTGGCGGAGCTTGCTCATCGTCTTCGACTCGATCTGGCGGATCCGCTCGCGCGTGACGCCATAGACCTTGCCGATCTCGTCGAGCGTCTTGGGCTGTCCGTCCGTGAGGCCGAACCGCATCGAGACGACGCCGGCCTCGCGCTCCGACAGCGTGTCCAGCACCTGGTGGAGCTGCTCCTGCAGGAGCGTGAAGCTCACCGCGTCTGCCGGGACGACGGCCTCGGAGTCCTCGATGAGGTCACCGAACTCGCTGTCGCCGTCCTCACCGAGGGGCGTGTGCAGCGAGATGGGCTCGCGGCCGTACTTCTGGACCTCGACGACCTTCTCGGGCGTCATGTCGAGCTCCTTGGCGAGCTCTTCGGGCGTGGGCTCGCGGCCCAGGTCCTGGAGCATCTGCCGCTGGACGCGAGCGAGCTTGTTGATGACCTCGACCATGTGCACCGGGATGCGGATCGTGCGGGCCTGGTCGGCCATGGCACGCGTGATCGCCTGGCGGATCCACCACGTCGCGTACGTCGAGAACTTGTAGCCCTTGGTGTAGTCGAACTTCTCGACCGCGCGGATCAGACCGAGGTTGCCCTCCTGGATCAGGTCCAGGAAGAGCATGCCGCGGCCCGTGTAGCGCTTGGCCAGCGAGACGACGAGACGGAGGTTGGCCTCGAGCAGGTGGT